>SVMF01000006.1 GCA_015067565.1 Oscillospiraceae bacterium
GGCATTTTGACTTACATCGCAAACCGAGCTCTACCGTACCATCGTACGCCGACGCGCTCGGTTTGCTCGTCTTGCCGACTTTTTGAACTCTGTCAGTCTGTCGAAAATCAAGTTTTTCGACAGACTGCCCCTTCGCCTGAGCGGCGAAGGGGTTTCCCTTCTACATAAGGCCGAAGAGCTCCAGGAGCACCTTGGATGCCAACAGAAGCAGCACGATCAAAATGACCGGGCGCACGATCTTTGAGCCGTTTTTGAGCGCCAGACCTGCGCCGAGATACTGCCCTGCGATAGAGAACACCGCAGCAAGCAGGCCAATGTGGAGCAGCACCTTTCCTGCAGCGAGGGAGGTGGCCAGCGCGCCGATGTTGGAGGACAAGTTCACGAGCTTCACATTGCCCGAGGCTGTGCGCACATCCATTTTGGCAAGGTAGCAGAACAAGAGAAGCAAGAAGGTCCCCGTACCGGGGCCGTAGAAGCCGTCATAGGCGCCGATGATCAGGGAAGCACTCCACACGATGGCCTTGCGCCGTGTTTCGTTCATCTCCAGCCGTACCTCGGGCAGGGATTTTTTCTTCAGGAGGATCACAGCGATGACGGGAAGGACAAGCAGCAGCAAAAGCTGCAGATACCGTTCATCGACAGCCAGCTGCAGTCGGGTGCCGATGTGTGCGCCGATCAATGCCAAAAAGATGGACACAATGCCAAGAAGCCAGTCTACGCAGCCGTTTCTGACATAGCGCACCGTGGAGGCCACGGTACCGATGCACGACGAGAGTTTGTTGGTGCCCAAGGCATGATGCACGGGCAGACCTGCCAAAAGATAGCAGGGGACGGAGATGATGCCACCTCCACCGCCTATGGCATCCATGAATGAGGCGCAGAATACGCCTGCGCAAATCAGCAGGACAACCCAGATGGGATAACCGAAAAATTCCATTTCTTTCTCCTGTGGTATGATACCAGGATTGTAGCATATTCCTCTGAGAAGTGCAAGCGTCGGAAATTCTTGATTTGCAGACCGTTTTGTGATATACTGAAAGCAAACTGGAAAGAAGGAGGTTGGCCATGAATATCTTGCATATGAAGTATGCCGTCGAGGTCGCAAGACTCGGCTCACTGAACAAGGCTGCTGAAAAGCTCATGATCGCACAGCCCAATATCAGCCGTTCCATCAAGGAGCTGGAGGCTGATCTCGGGATCACGATTTTTCAGAGAACCACCAAGGGAATGATCCTGACACCCGATGGGGAGTCGTTCATGGACTATGCCCGTGACATCCTCAACCGCATCGAGCGCCTCGAACAGTCTTACCGTAACGGCTCGCACAAAAAACGCAAATTCTCCGTCTGCGTGCCTCGGGCGTGCTATATTTCGGCAGCGCTTGCCGAATTTTCCAAGCGCATTGGGGATGCCGATGCAGAGATTTACTACAAGGAAACCAATTCCAAAAAAACCATCAAAAAGCTGATGGAAAAGGAATACCACCTCGGCATCATCCGCTATTCGGAGAATTACGACAAATATTACAAGGCGATGCTGGAGGAGAAAGGCTTTGCCTTTGAGATGGTTGCCGAGTTTTCTTATGTCCTGATTATGAGCCGCAACAATCCGCTGGCCGAGAAGGAGACGATTACCTATGACGATCTGTCCTCCTACATCGAGATCGCCCATGCCGATCCCTATGTGCCGACGCTTTCGATGTCCAAGGTGTTCCGTGAGGAGCTGCCCGACAACATCGGCAGACGCATTTTCGTCTTTGAGCGTGCAAGCCAGTTTGATCTGCTGTCGGAAAATCCGCAGACGTTTATGTGGGTGTCTCCTGCCTCGCAGCAGATCCTGGACAGATATGACCTCGTGCAGCGTGTCTGCTGCGGCAACAAGAAGGTTTACAAGGATGTCCTGATCTATCAGAAGGACTATAAGCTGACAAAACTCGACAAGGATTTTATCACGGCCCTGTGTGATGCGAGAAGGAAATTTTTGAAATAGATAATGCGTACTGAACAACGCGAAAGCCCTTGCAAGCCAAAGCTTTCAGGGCTGTTTTGCGTTGTTCGAGTGCAAGGTTTTGGCGGTAAAACCGCTAAAAACCTTGCACATTTCGCACGAGCGTTGCGATGCTCGTGCGAAAATACGCATTGTTCACATGTCTGAATCGTGCAAAAACGGTTAAAAGAGCCGTTTTTGCACGATTGCACAGCAACGCTGTGCGAATAAGCCGCAGAAGCGACTTATTCAGCAGACATTAGATAGATATATATCAATTGATAATGCCGAAAGAACATTTTGATCATTGCAGAGAAAACGAAAGTCATGTATAATAATGTTACAAAATTGAAACAAAGGAGAAATACTATGGCACGTTTTACTTTACCTCGTGATCTTTACCACGGCAAGGGCGCTCTGGAAGCGCTCAAGACCCTCAAGGGCACGCGCGCGATGGTTTGCGTCGGCGGCGGCTCTATGAAGCGTTTCGGCTTCCTCGATAAGGTTGTTTCCTATCTGAAGGAAGCAGGCATGGAAGTAGAGCTGTTCGAAGGCATCGAGCCCGATCCCTCTGTTGACACCGTCATGCGCGGCGCTGAGGCTATGGCAAAGTTCCAACCCGACTGGATCGTTGCAATCGGCGGCGGCTCTCCCATCGATGCAGCCAAGGCGATGTGGATCAAGTACGAGTATCCCGAAATCACCTTCGAGGAGATGTGTGTGGTATTCGGCATCCCCGAGCTGCGCAAGAAAGCCCGCTTCTGCGCCATCCCCTCCACCTCCGGCACTGCGACCGAGGTTACTGCATTCTCTGTTATCACCGACTATGCCAAGGGTATCAAGTATCCGCTGGCTGACTTTGAGATCACTCCCGATGTCGCCATTGTCGACCCTGACTTGGCAGAGACCATGCCCAAGAAGCTGACCGCTCACACCGGTATGGACGCCATGACCCACGCTGTCGAGGCTTATGTCTCCACCGCCAACAGCGAATTTACCGATCCGATGGCCATTTTCGCCATCAAGATGATCCAGAACGATCTGGTCGATTCCTACAACGGCGACATGACCAAGCGTGCTTCCATGCACAATGCACAGTGCTTGGCAGGTATGGCCTTCTCCAACGCTTTGCTCGGCATCGTTCACTCCATGGCTCACAAGACCGGCGCTGTCTTTGAAGATCTCGGTGCACACATCATCCACGGCGCTGCAAACGCAATGTACCTGCCCAAGGTCATCGCTTTCAATGCCAAGAATGAGACCGCAAAGAAGCGTTACGGTGTCATTGCCGACTTCATGAACCTCGGTGGCGCAAACGACGACGAGAAGGTTGCAAACCTGATTGCTTACCTGCGCAAGATGAACGACGCTCTGAGCATCCCGCAGTGCATCAAGCACTACGGCGCTGACAGCCTGCCCTGTGAGAACGGCTTCGTTCCCGAGAACATCTTCCTCGAGAGACTGCCTGAGATCGCAAAGAACGCTGTCGCTGACGCTTGTACCGGCTCCAACCCGAGACCCATCAGTGTCGAGGAAATGGAAAAGCTGCTCAAGTGCTGCTACTACGACACCGAAGTCGATTTCTGATGATATTGCATAAAAAGACGGTTGCCACGCACGGCAACCGTCTTTTTTGCGATGATTGTACCGATATAAAAATGAACGCTTCCGCAATTTTACTCTTCACAAAAGGCACAAAATCTGATAAAATAGTTGATAATGGGTGTAGTGTATCTTGCGCAGACGGTTGCGCCCGAACATCGGAGGAATGGAAGATGAATCTTGACAGAGTGATCGCAGTAAGGAACAATAAAACAGTATACCGCGACGGCGACAGATGCATCAAGACCTTCAATGGCGAATACTCCAAGACGGACGTGCTCAGTGAGGCCCTGTGTCAGGCGCGTGTCGAGCAGATTGGTCTGAATGTTCCGAAGATCCTCGAGGTCACGATGCTAGATGGACGCTGGGCGATCGTTTCGGAGTATATCAGGGGAAAGACCCTTGCGCAGCTGATGGAGCAGAACCCTGAGCGGAAGGAAGCCTACATCGACCTTCTGACGGAGCTTCAGCTGTCGGTTCACCAAAAGACGGCGCCGGTGCCTGAGAGACTTGCGGACAAGCTGAGCAGAAGGCTTTCGCATGTCCAGGCGGATGAAACGATCCGCAAGACATTAAAGAGGCATATTGAGGCGATGCCGGAGTGCAGCACGCTGTGCCACGGCGACTTCAATCCCTCCAACATCATCCTCACGGAGAGCGAAGTGCCCTACATCCTTGACTGGTCGCAGGCTGCGCTGGGCGATGCTGCGGTCGATGCCGCCTGCACCTATCTGTACTTCCGTTTTGGAGGGCAGGAGGCGGAGGCAGAGCGGTATCTGGACAGCTTCTGCCGCAAGAGCCATGTGGCAAGGCAGGATGTGCAGAAGTGGATCCCTGTTGTGGCCGGCTTGCAGCTGGTTAGGGGCGATCCGTCAGAGTGTGAGCATTTCCTGCAAAGCATCGGGGAGGAAGAGAGGTAACTTATTATGCTGAAAATTACGGTTTGTATCGGAAGCTCCTGCCATATCAAGGGTTCACGCCGTGTGGTCGAGGAGTTGCAGCGCCTGATTGCCGAGCATCAGCTCGGTCAAAAAGTCGACCTCAGCGGCACCCTGTGCATCGGACAATGCCAGTTGGGTGTGTGCGTCACAGTTGACGGCAAGCCATTTTCGGTATCCGCCGATGCGGTAACGGAATTTTTTAATGAAAATATATTGAGTTTAATTCACAATAACGAAAAGGAGACGAAGGAATGGAAATGAAGCTCGATTTCAGCGCAGTATATGAGATCCTGGAAAAGCACGAATATAAGCAGGTGGACATCATCCCCATTTTGCAGGAGATCCAGGAGGTCTATCACTATCTGCCTCGTGAGGTTTTTCCTATCTTGTCGAAGAATCTGAAGATGGGTGAGGCGCATATTTACAGCATTGCGACCTTCTATGAAAACTTTTCTCTCGAACCCAAGGGCAGATATGTCATCAAGGTCTGCGACGGAACTGCCTGCCATGTCAGAAAGTCGATCCCGATTCTCGAAAGGCTCAGAAGCGAGTTGGGTCTTTCGGCCAGGAAAAAGACAACCGATGACCTGAATTTCACTGTCGAGACCGTTTCCTGCCTCGGCGCGTGCGGTCTTGCGCCCGTCATTACCGTCAACGATGTGGTTCACGCCGAAATGACACCCGATAAGGTTGCAGCACTTCTGGCGGAGCTGAAGGAGGAGATCAAGAATGCTGAATAACAGAGAAGAATTCCTGACCTATCGCCAACTGGCTGAGAAGGATTATGCTGCGCAGCAAAAGAAGATCATCGTCTGCGCAGGTACCGGCTGCGTGGCAGGTGGCTCGTTACATATCTTCGACGCACTGAAGGCAATGATCGAAGAAAAGGGTTTGCCCGTGGAGATCGGCCTGATGGAAGATCCGCACAGCCCCGGCATTGGCCTGAAGAAGAGCGGCTGCCACGGCTTTTGCGAGATGGGCCCGCTGGTTCGCATTGAGCCGCAGGGCTGGCTTTACACCAAGGTGAAGGTCGACGACTGCGCCGAGATCGTGGAAGAGACCATCGAGAAGGGCAATTGCATTGACCGCCTCGTCTACAAAAGAGATGGCAATATTTATCGTGAGCAGTCTCAGATCCCCTTCTACCATCAGCAGACCCGCATGGTGCTGGAGCACTGCGGTAAGATCGATGCCGACTCCATCCGTGAGTATATTGCCATCGGCGGTTACAGCGCACTGGTTAAGGCACTGTTTGATATGAGCGCAGACGAGATCGTGGCTGAAATTTCTGAATCGGGACTGCGCGGCCGTGGCGGCGGTGGCTTCCCTGCAGGAAGAAAGTGGGAACAGGTCAAGCGCCAGAAGGTGACACCGAAGTATGTCGTCTGCAACGGCGACGAGGGCGACCCCGGTGCATTCATGGATCGCTCCATTATGGAGGGCGACCCCCACAGAATGCTCGAGGGCATGATGATCGCAGGCTTGGCCTGCGGCGCAAGCGAGGGTTATATCTATGTCCGTGCGGAATATCCGTTAGCCGTCAAGAGACTCCGCCGGGCCATTGCGCAGGCTGAGGAGATCGGCCTTCTGGGCGAGCATATTCTGGGAACCGATTTCTCCTTCCGTATGCACATCAACTGCGGCGCAGGCGCATTCGTCTGCGGCGAGGGCTCTGCGCTGACGGCCTCCATCGAGGGCAAGCGTGGTTTCCCCAGAGTCAAGCCTCCGAGAACCGTCGAGCAGGGACTTTTCGACAAGCCTACCTGCTTGAATAATGTTGAAACCTATGCCAATGTGGCATCTATCATCACCAACGGCTCAAAGTGGTTCCGTGAATATGGCACGGAAAAGAGCCCCGGAACAAAGGCCTTTGCGTTGACCGGCAACATCCGAAACACCGGTCTGATCGAGGTTCCCATGGGCACCACCCTGCGTGAGATCATCTTTGACATCGGCGGCGGTATGCGTGGTGACGGTGAGTTCAAGGCTGTCCAGATCGGCGGCCCATCCGGCGCCTGCCTGACCAAGGAGCATCTGGATCTTCCGCTCGACTTTGACACCCTGAAGACGGTCGGCGCCATGATCGGCTCCGGAGGCCTGGTGGTTATGGACTCGAAGACCTGCATGGTCGAGGTTGCCCGCTTCTTCATGAACTTTACGCAGAACGAATCGTGCGGAAAGTGCGTTCCGTGCCGTGAGGGCACGAAGAGAATGCTGGAGATCCTGGAGAGGATCGTTGCCGGCGAAGGCCGTGACGGCGACATCGAGCTGCTTCTTGAGCTGGCCGAGACCATTTCCGCAACCGCGCTTTGCGGCCTCGGCAAGTCGGCATCCTCGCCCGTTGTCAGCACGATCCGGAATTTCCGCCACGAATATGAGGCACATATTTACGACAAACGCTGCCCGGCCGGCGCCTGCCAGAAGCTCAAGCAGATCGTCATCGATCCGCAGCTTTGCAAGGGCTGCAGCAAGTGTTCCCGCATCTGCCCCGTTTCGGCCATCAGCGGCAAGATCAAAGAGCCCTTCACCATTGACCTGAACAAGTGTATCCGTTGCGGCAGCTGTATTGCAGCTTGTGCGTTCAAGGCGATCAAGGAGGTTTGAACATGAGCGAAAAGAAATTTATGACCATCGACGGCATCCCCGTCGAGATCGAGGGTGAAAAGAATATTCTGGAGCTGTGCCGCAAGATCGGCATCAAGATGCCGACCTTCTGCTACCACTCCGACCTTTCTGTTTACGGCGCCTGCCGTATGTGTATGGTGGAAAATGAGTGGGGCGGTCTGGACGCTGCCTGCTCCACGCCTCCCAAGGCCGGCGCATCGGTCAAGACCAACACCGAGCGCCTGCGCCGTTACCGCAAGAACATTCTGGAGCTGCTGCTGGCAAACCATTGCCGTGACTGCACTGTTTGTGAAAACAACAATAAATGCAAGCTGCAGGATCTTGCCATGCGCTTCAATATTGAGGGAGTTCGCTTCCCCAATCGTGCAAAGTCCACCAAGAATGAGGACACCTCCTCGGTCTGCATCACCCGTGATGCGGGCAAGTGCATCCTCTGCGGCGACTGCGTGAGAGTTTGTAATGAGATCCAGCACGTCGGTGCCATTGATTTTGCGCACCGTGGCTCCAATATGACCATCAGCACCGCCTTCGGTATGCCGCTTGCGGAGTCTCCGTGCGTCGGCTGCGGCCAGTGTGCGGCCGTTTGTCCCACCGGTGCCATCGTGGTCAAAAACGATATTGACAAGGTTTGGAGGGCCATCGACAACCCCGATCTCAAGACCACGGTGCAGATTGCTCCGGCCGTGCGTGTTGCGCTCGGCAAGGATCTCGGCCTCCCCGACAATGAGAACGTGTTCGGTAAGATTGTCGCAGCCCTGCGCCGTATGGGTTTTGACGAGGTGTATGATACCACGCTCGGCGCTGACCTGACCGTCATCGAGGAGTCTGAGGAGTTTCTCTCCCGTCTGGAAGAGGAGAAGAACCTGCCTCTGATCACCTCCTGCTGCCCCGGCTGGATCCAGTTCTGCGAGAAGAAGCATCCGGAATTCCTGCCCAATGTCTCCACCTGCCGCTCTCCGATGCAGATGATGGCATCCATTCTGAAGGATCAGAGCAGGAAATCCGCAAGAAAGATGTTCCATGTGGCGGTCATGCCCTGTACCGGCAAGAAGTTCGAGGCCGCCAGAGCGGAGTTCAAGACCGAGCTCGGCCAGAACGTGGATGCGGTCATCACCACGCAGGAGCTGATCCTGATGATCAAGGAATCGGGCATCATGTTCGACATGCTGCAGCCTGAGGCTGCGGATATGCCTTTTGCAACCATCTCCGGTGCCGGCGTGATCTTCGGCATTACCGGCGGTGTGACAGAGGCAGTTTTGAGAAGAGTTTCGACCAATAAGAGCAGAACGGCTCTCTTGCATGTTGCCAATGCAGGTCAGCGAGGCGATGAGGGAATCAAGGAGTTTACCCTCCCTTACGGCGAAAAGGAACTGAAGATCGCCGTTGTCAGCGGCCTTGGCAATGCGGATGTGCTGCTCGAGAGAGTCAATGCCGGTGAGCACTTTGACTTCATCGAGGTTATGGCTTGCCCCGGTGGCTGTGTCAATGGCGGCGGCCAGCCTTATGCCGGCGCGGACGGCACAAAGGAGCGCAGCAAGGGCCTTTATCAGGCGGATCTGCTGAGCAGTATCCGCAGAAGTGAGGAAAATCCCGTTATCTCGACCATTTATCAGGATATTATCAAGGGCAAAACGCATGAATTGCTTCATGTAAACTACTTGAAGGAGAAAGAATGATGATTTGTCTGTCGGTATGTATCGGAACCTCCTGCCACTTAAACGGGGCCAACAACGTCGCAATGACATTCCAGCACCTCATCGAGGAGTACGGCCTTCACGATCAGGTGACGGTTCGCCCCGCTTTTTGTATGCAGTCGTGCGCAAGAAGCAATGTGTCTGTAAAGATCGATGAGCAGAAGTATGCCATCAACGCAATGGAAGCAAGGGCATTTTTCAGGGAAAAGGTGCTTCCTCTGGTAACAAAATAGATGCGCAGGCGGAGCATTCTTTTCCGCCTTTTCGAAAAATGGAGAAGAGTATGATTGTACAAATTTGTGTTGGCTCCTCCTGCCATCTCAAGGGCTCGGAGGAACTGGTTGGCCTTTTTGAGAAGGCCTTGGAGGAATATGATCTGCAATTCGATGTGGCACTGGTCGGCAGCTTCTGCACCGGACAATGCAACCGTGTCGGTGTGACCGTTCAGATCGATGACGAGACGCATGTCGGCGTGACAAAGGACAATTTTAAGGAATTTTTCAAGACCAACATTCTGGATCCCATCAAAAACGGAAGGAACTGAGAGATATGGCAAGCTGCTTGACGCTCAAAAAATCCAATTGCAAAAACTGCTATAAATGCATCCGCCATTGTCCCGTCAAGGCCATCCGCTTCTCGGGGAACCAGGCGCATATCATCGGTGACGAGTGCATTTTATGCGGACGCTGTTTTGTCGTATGTCCGCAGAATGCCAAGGAAATCACCGACAGCACCGAAAAGGTGCGTGTCCTTCTGCAGGGCGACGAGCCTGTGTTTGTCAGCCTTGCACCTTCGTTCATTGCCAACTATGAGGGTGTCGGAATCGAATCCATGCGCCGTGCGCTCAAACAGCTTGGCTTCTTCGATGTCGAGGAAACGGCCATTGGTGCAACAATCGTCAAAAATGAGTACGAGCGGATGCTCCGTCAGGAGGACCGCGATATTCTCATCAGCTCCTGCTGCCACTCGATCAACTTGCTGATCCAGAAATATTTTCCGGCGGCACTGGAATATCTGGCCGATGTCATGTCTCCCATGCAGGCGCATTGCGCTGATATCAAAAGAAGGTACCCGAACGCAAAGACCGTCTTCATCGGACCGTGCGTTGCCAAAAAGGATGAGGCGGACGATTATGAGGGCCTTGTCGATGCAGTGCTTACCTTCGAGGAGCTGACCAACTGGTTCAAGACGGAGCGGATCGTGCCGGAAAGAGAGCTTGACGATACGGCCGAAAGCCGTGCTCGCTTCTTTCCGACGACCGGCGGCGTGCTCAAGACCATGGCGCAGGATGCGCCCGGATATACATATCTTGCGCTCGACGGTGTGGAAAACTGCGTTGCCGCTCTCAAGGACATCCAGAGAGGGAAGATCCACAAGTGCTTCATCGAAATGTCGGCTTGCGTTGGCAGCTGCATCGGTGGCCCCGTCATGGAAAAATATCACAATGCTTCGCCCGTTATGGACTACATGACCATCGCCGATTATGCGGGCGAGTGCGACTTCGAGGTCAATCAGCCTGCGCCCATGAGCCTGAAGAAGCAGTTTTCCATGATCGAGCATGGCCTTGCGCAGCCTTCTGACGACGAGATTCAGGCCGTCCTTCGCCAGATGGGCAAGTTCAAGCCTGCAGATGAGCTCAATTGCGGCTCCTGCGGTTACAATTCCTGCCGCGAAAAGGCCGTTGCCATCATCCACGGCAAGGCGGAAAGCTCGATGTGCCTGCCCTTCCTGAAGGAGAAGGCTGAGAGCTTCTCGGACACCATCGTCAACAATACTCCCAACGGCCTGATCGCGCTCAACGAGAATCTTGAGGTGCAGCAGATCAACAATGCTGCGCGTAAGATCATGAATATCCGCTCGGCCTCCGATGTGCTCGGCGAGCCGGTTGTGCGCATCCTCGATCCGACGATGTTTGAGCTGGTCAGACGCACCGGCAGAACACTGCGTAATCAGCGCACCTATCTTGCCGAGTATAAGAAATATGTCGAACAGACCGTCGTTTACGACCCCGATTCGAGAATGCTGATCGGCATCATGCGCGACATCACCGACGAGGAATCCGATCGGGAGAAAAAGGCAAGATTCAACCAGAAAACCATCGAGGTCGCTGACAGTGTCGTTGAAAAACAGATGCGGATCGTGCAGGAGATCGCTTCGCTGCTGGGCGAAACGGCTGCGGAGACAAAAATCGCGCTCACAAAGCTAAAGGAGTCTATTGCAGATGAATGATTTGTGTGCAGACATCGGATATAAGAGCATCAATCACATTGGCGAGGAGCTTTGCGGCGACCATGTCGATGTCGTGGAGGAGAGCAATGGCTCGACCGTCATCGTGCTTGCCGACGGTCTCGGTTCAGGCGTCAAGGCCAGCATCCTCTCGACGCTGACCTCCAAGATCATCTCCACGATGATGGCGGCCGGACTTCCCATCGAGGAATGCGTGGAGACCATCGCTGCGACCCTTCCGGTGTGTTCCCTGCGCGGCGTGGCTTACTCCACCTTCACGATCATTCACCTTCTGAACAACGAGGCTGCAGAGATCATCCAGTATGATAATCCGCATGTGATCGTCATTCGCGATTTTGATCAGTATGATTATCCCAAGACGGAGATGAACATCGGCGGAAAGAAAATTTACCGCTCCACGATCAAGCTGCAGGAGGAGGATGTTTTCATCGCCATGAGCGACGGCTGCCCTCATGCAGGCATCGGCGGAAAATACAACTTCGGCTGGAAACGAGAGGATATTGCCGATTATATGCAGGCCCTTGTCGCCGGTGGTTACACGGCAAAGAATCTGTCCACCATGCTCGTGGACGAATGCGACAAGCTCTACGGCCACAAACCCGGCGACGATACGACCGCCTGCGTGGTTAAGATCCGCCGCAGAGAGCCGATGAACATCCTCTTCGGGCCGCCGTCCAACCGCGACGATGGCGAGCGAATGATGTCGCTGTTCTTCTCAAAAGAGGGCAAGCGCATCATCTGTGGCGGTACGACCTCGTCGATTGCGGCCAAATACCTCGGAAAGCCTCTGCAGGCAAGTTTGCGCTTTGAGCGCAGCGATGTGCCTCCGATTGCGCACCTGGAGGGTGTGGATCTGGTAACCGAGGGCGTTATCACGATGAACAAGGTCCTGCAGTATGCCAAGGACTATCTGGGCGACAATGCGCTCTACGAGGATTGGAATTTCAAGAAGGATGGCGCGTCGCTCATCAGCCGTCTGCTGTTTGAGGAGGCGACCGACATTAATTTCTTCGTCGGCAGAGCTGTCAACCCCGCGCATCAGAACCCGGATCTTCCCATCAATTTCAATATCAAGATGAACCTCGTCGAGGAGCTCTCTGTCTGCCTGCGAAAGATGGGTAAGCGCATCAAGGTTAGTTATTTCTGATGGAAAGGTTTTGCGGAGAGCCACACTTATACCATTGCAAAACGTGCAGCGACAAATCACAATGCTGTTTGATACGGACGAAAATCCCGATCTGCCAAGAGACAGGTCGGGATTTCCCATTATGCATGACGAAAAAAGAGGGGGCTACAACCGATTACGGTTCCGGAGGGAACTCCAAAAGCAAATAAGGCTCGATTCCGAGAACCGTTGTAACAGAGATCTTATTCAGTTCTTGCTCCCGAAGCAAAGCGCCAAATGTCGTATAGATACGCCGCAGGGTTTCTTGGTGCCGTTTGTTTTCCTTGGTGTTCATAGGAACCTACTTACTTCAGCAGTTCATCAGAAAGGCGCAGGATCTCAGGGGCAATTTTCTGGCGCTCCCTTTTCAGCACTCGATTGTAGATCGGATAAGCCAGCGCAACCAGCACCATACCTACGATACCGACCACGATGCCCAGCACCATAGCAAGACTACCCAGCACAGCGCCGATTTCCGTCATGGCAAGACTCATGCCGGTACCCATAATCAGCGCACCGATGACGCCAACAGCAATGGCCCAGGACTGTGCTTTCTGTGTGGGAACGGCATGAAGCTTGCGAAGATGTTCCATTTTGTCGGCTTCTTTGGGAAGATACTTGTTGCGAATTGCCTCAATCTCCTTCTGCTGCTCGGCAGAGTAAGTAAAGCTGAATCCTTCTTTATTCTCCATCTTTGATTCTCCTGATCTCTTTATTTGCGTTTACAATAAGGATCACCGAAAGGGTCACAACCGTAATGCTGACACCTGCGCCGGTGAGGATGATAAAAATTCGCTGATTTTCCGGCGACATATCCGCGCCGAACTGGGTAAACATGGCGGTTTCCAGGTTTAGCATAGATACCAACGCCCCGGAAAGGCCGACGATCTTGGCTGTGGACATAACGGGGCTTGCCAACTTGTGATACTTTACAATGTCCACGATAGCGTGAATGGTGGAGTAAAAGGTGTACAGCGCCATCACATAGATCATGATACCGGGATAGTCATAACCCTTGCTTTGGTAGAGGATCATCAGCACCGCACCGCTAAGGGACAGGTTGATCAGCAGCAGGATATAGGCGCAAATGCGAGAGCGCTTCCACTCGCCCAAAATATTCGTGCCGATCTTTTGGATGCGGACATACCGTACCAGCAAGTAACGCATTACTGCCATGATCACATAGTACACCACCAGCACCATAAACCAGTAGCTTTTCAGCATATGCCACGACAAAAGGTTCATGCCCGCATAGAGCATACTGATCACGAAAGACACACTGAGCGATACATTGGTGCGGAACACCCGGTCCGTCATAAATCGGTTGCCAAGGGGGTTATCGTAGATTTTCTGTTTGATTTCCTTGTATTGCTTCGGCAGCACCAAAGCACAGAAAATGCTTACCGTGCTGAGGGTGTAAAATGCCAGGACATACACCACATAGGCAGGGATGCTCTGCTCCATACCCTTGACGAAAATAATCGTCAGCAGCACAGCGCTGGCAATGGTCAGCAGAGCCATCAGCCAGATCGGGGGAAACAACAACTTTTTTCCTATCTTCTTCCAGTCCATAGCCTTACCTCTTGAACTTTACAATGAAGGTACTGCCCTCGCCGTAGACACTTTGCACGCCGAGCTCGCCGTTCAGAATGTCCATCACCCGCTTTACAAGGGCCAGACCCAAGCCGTTGCCTTGGGTGGCATGAGAGGTATCGCCCTGGTAGAATTTTTCAAAGATATGCTGTCCCACCTCAGGTTTCATACCGCAGCCGGTGTCGTGCACCTGTACGATAACATAACTGCCCTGCGTTTTCAAAGACAAGCCGATGATACCGCCATCGGGGGTGAATTTCACCGCGTTGGAGATCAGATTATTCCATACAAGACTTAGCAGTTCCGGATCCGATTTGATCCGCACATCATCTTCAATATCCGTTTTGATTTCCAAATTCTTGGCTTCCCATGCATCTTCAAAACCCAAAAGGCATTCGCAAAGTTGCTCGCCCAAGTCAAATTCCCGGGGTTGAGGGAAGATCTGCTGATTTTCCAGCTTGTTCAGCTTCAGGATGTTGGTAATGAGCTGTGCCAGCTTTTGGGCGGCTTCTGAGATTGCTTTGGCATATTCGTTCTTTTCTTCTTCTGTAATACCGGGGCGCTGCAGCATAGTGGCATAATTGCCCATGACGGCCAGAGGCGTTTTCAGTTCGTGAGATACATTGGCAATAAAGTCTGTCCGCAAGGTCTCCGTGCTGGAGAGCTCTTCTGCCATCTTGTTGATGGCAGCGCCGATCTGATGGAAGCCCTCTATGCCTGCACCGTGCATTGGGGCAACTCGGACAGAAAAATCACCCTGCATGATTTGCTCTGTGGCTCCGGTAATGATTTTTACCGGACGGTCCACCATCATTTTCCGGCGGACATAGTTGATGGTTCCGAAGATCAAGGTGATCAGCATCACATTGCCGAAGGTAAGTTTCGCTGCTGCCGCAATATTTTCCTCAGTGAATGTCAGCCCCATGGTATCGGCAAGGGTGTTCACAAACAGCAGCATACAGCAGGTAACCGCAAAAGCAACCACCAGGAAGAAGACCACATAGTCATTGATCGCTCTAAGGATCGCCTGAAGGGACGGTTTTTTCATTTGATCACCGCCTTGTAGCCCAATCCGTGAACAGTCTTGATTTCAAAGTCCTCGCATTCAGAGAGCTTGCTGCGCAGCTTGGTCATATACACATCCACCGCTCTGGGTGCGGTTTCGGTATCCGCATCCCAGAACTCATCCATCAGCTGCTGCCGGGTGAAAGTTTTCTTGGGGTAGCTGAGCAACTTGTAGAGAATGTTGAATTCCCGATTGGTCAAGTTAATTTCTTCTTCGCCCAGCATAGCGATGTGCTCGTCCACATCCATGGAAAACTTACCCACTTCCAGCTTTCGGGAGGATGCAATCTTTGCCCGGCGAAGCAATGCACCGATCCGCAGGAACAGCTCGTCCAGATCGATGGGTTTCACCATATAATCATCCACACCGATCCGGTAGCCACGCTGCTTGGAGGCGAAGTCGTCCCTTGCGGTCATAAACAGGATGGGAATATTCTCGTTGAGGCTGCGGACGGTCTTGGCAAATTCAAAGCCGTCGATACCGGGCATCATGATATCGGACACGATCAGATCGAACATTGTTCCATACATGGCGTCATAGGCATCGTTTGCATCCAAACAGCCGGTGGCCTGATAGCCACTGGCGTTGAGAAAAGCACAGACAGTGCGGTTTAAATCCTTATCATCTTCCACAACCAAAATCTGAAACATGGTGATACCTCCGCAAATTATCATTTCTTATTATATATCATAACACCGAAATGTTAAAGTTTTGTTTGCGTTTAGCGAAAAGTGGTGCCGTTTTTCAAAAACAGCACCATTTTTCTTATACCAGACTTGTCTTTTTCAGAATCGCATTGCTGACTGCACCAAGGCCAACGGAAAAGCCAACCGCACCGGCCCCACAGAGGATCACATGCATAAGGTTTGCGTTCAGGGGAGTCAGCATGGGGATCATCATAAACATAAACATTCCGGTCATCAAACACAGAAGGATGGACATCCAGCTTCTGTGCTTGGCGATCATGCTCATTACCACATAAATGGGAACAAACACTGCCATCAGCAGCATCTTGGTGACCAGGCACAGTACCAGTGTGGCAATGTTAAAGCCATCCATGGTAAAGGGCAGGCCGGAAACAGCACCGCCGATCAGTGTGCCAACAAAGAATGCCAGCAGCATCAGGCAGCCGCCAAAGATACAAACGACGGTCTTGGAAGCTACATAGTCACCCTTCTTGCCCCGGACAGTAAAGAGATTTTTCGCAAACCCCGAGCGAAAATCCTCGGCAACGAACAGGCACACCAACACCGACACAATGAAATACATCAAATTGATGTTGCACATACCGGTTAAGCCCATTGTCATACCGGAGCCGCTGCCACTGACCGTGCCGATTGCCTGCCAGGTGTTTTTGAAGGCTTCGATAGTGGTCTCCACACCGGTCTGGGGATTGACTGTGGCGGTGCCATCCATCATGGTAGTCATCACCAAAACCAGGATCGGGATCACGAAGGCAGCACTGATCATGATATACAGCAACGGCTGGGTGAACATTCTGCGAAGGTCCACATGCAGCATGGTGCGAAGACCCTTGGATGATTTGCGTTTCATATCATCTGCCCTCCTTCATAAGATCCGTATAGTATTCTTCCAGACCGATCTTGGCGGTCTTCAGCTCGCTGACGAGATGTCCGTTTTCGTAGAGATAGGTTGCGATCGCTTCGGGAGAGACCTGATCATAGACACGGATATAGCCAGCCTCGTCTTCCTCCACTCGGGAATACTTGCAGCGCAACAGATTCTTTGCTTTACTCATTTCCTTAGTCTGCAGTGCAACATAGGTGCGGCAACTGGCTTCCAGCTCTGCGGCGGTCATTTCACGGATCATTTTTCCGTGACGGATGATGCCGTAGTGGGTAGCCACCTTTTCCAGCTCACCCAGAACATGGGAGGAGATCAGAATGGTAGCACCGCTATTTGCGATATCCACCAGAACCTCACGCATAATGCGCATGCCGTCCACATCCAGGCCGTTAATAGGCTCGTCCAGAATCAGCAGCTTAGGACTGCCCAGCAGAGCCATGGCAATGCCGATGCGCTGCTTCATGCCGAGGCTGCAGTTTTTGAACTTATTACCGGCAGCGCCTTCCATGCGCACCAGCTTCAGTACCTTCCGGACTTCCGTTTCTGCATTTTTAATGCCAAGGTTTGCGGCCTGCAGCAGCATATTATTCCAAACGGTGTGATTGGGGAAGCAGCCGGGTGCTTCAATCAGCACACCCATTTGGGATTTGACCTCTGCATCCATATAATTCTTACCAAACAGCTCGATGGAGCCGGAGGTGGGATGGAGCAGACCACAGATCATTTTCTCGGTGGTGGACTTGCCGGAGCCGTTTTCACCGATGAAGCCGTAGATGGCACCCACGGGAACCGTCATGTTCAACCCTCTGACAGCCTGCTTTTCTTTGAAATTCTTCGTTAGTCCTTTGATTTCAATTGCATTCATACTGCAGCCTCCTTAATACACATCGCTTCGGCTCAAGAGCCATGTGCCCAGCAGATTATAGATCAATGTCCAGGCCAGAGACACCACGATGCAAGTGATGAATGCCCCAAAGCCGCTGACCAGGCAGGCATTTACAGATGCGCCGTACAGGAACATATTGAGAAGACCGGTGGGCAGAGAAAGTGCTTCCACCACTGCGGCAACGCCGATAATCAGAATACCGGTACCAAAAAAGAAGGAGTAAACAATGGAAATACCAAACTGCTTGCGCAGAATCACATTGATGAATGTGAACAGACTTGCCCAGCCGAGGCTCAAAACCATCTTGCCAAGCACTGCTACAAACAGAGAACCCACATTGACCGCAGTATCATAGCCGGCGATCAGACCGCCGATGGTACCGCCAATGAGATATGCCCAACACATACACACGACGGCGAAAGTGCAGGAAATAGTCTTGGAGAGCATATAATCTATCTTCTTTGCGTGGGTGGTAAAAAGCTGCTTGACATAGCCGCTCTTATAATCGTGTCCAATAAAGATGGACACCATAATACCGCCAAAGATAAAGACCATATTCATATTGGCATAATCGGCAATACTATTAATTACATAAAGCGGTTCTGAGGCGGCAATGATCTGCCACACATTGGAGTACAGCGGCTCCATAACATTGCCGTTTTGGTCGGGCATCATCGTCAGGCAGGAGACCATAGCCGGAATGATGGCAGCAATCGCAATAAATATGTAAAAGAGTGGTGTATGGAACAGACGGTAAAAGTCCACGCCAAGCATACCCCTCAACCGCTTGTAAAAGCTGGGATTTTCAAAACGCAACTCCTTGGTCATCCCTGCGCCTCCTTTCCGGACATCAGTTCAATGTAGTATTCTTCCAGACCGATTTTATTCTTACGGATTTCGCTGACAGGATAGCCGTGCTGCATCAGCACTTCCACAATGACTTCGGGATCTTCTACATCATAGACCCGGATATATTCTCCCTCGGTGCGGACATTGCTGAATCTCTCCTTCAGCACAGCCTTTGCGCCATCCATATCCTTGGTTTTCAAGGATACAAACACTCTTGCCCGGCCTTCCAGCTCGGCAGCGGTCAGTTCCACGATCATCTTGCCCTGGCGGATGATGCCGTAGTGGGTGGCGATCTTCT
This sequence comes from Oscillospiraceae bacterium, assembly GCA_015067565.1. Classification (GTDB taxonomy): domain Bacteria; phylum Bacillota; class Clostridia; order Oscillospirales; family Oscillospiraceae; genus JAZOXB01. The sequence goes on from SVMF01000006.1 coordinate 18,540, forward strand.
CCAGCTCACCCAACAGGTGGGAGGAGATCAGCACGGTGCAATTATAGTTCTGGGTAATGTCCACCAGAATTTCCCGCATCAGCCGCATACCATCGGTGTCCAGGCCGTTGATGGGCTCGTCCAGGATTAGCAGCGCCGGGTCGCCCAATAGTGCCATGGCGATGCCAATGCGTTGCTTCATGCCCAAAGAACACTTCTTGAATTTCAGCTGCGCGTGCTGCTCCATACGGACGAGCTTCAGTACCCGGTGGATTTCCTCGTCGGGATTGGAGAGGCCCAGATTGATGCACTGCATCATAAGGTTCTGATACACACAAGAGCCGGGGAAACAACCGGCGTTTTCGATCAGGGCACCCACACGAACTCTCACACCGGCATTGGTGTACTTCTTATCAAACAATTTGATCTTGCCGCTATCAGGAACCAGGTGGCCGCACAGCAGCTTCATAGTTGTGGATTTGCCGGAGCCGTTTTCTCCGATGAAACCGTAGATTGCCCCAACGGGAACTGTCATATTTAGCCCATCCAGAGCATAAAGTCCACGAAAGCTTTTTGATAGATTTCGTATTTCAATTGCGTTCATTGCCACAATCTCCTTCGTAATATATGAAACGGGGAATAACGGGAGGCCGGCTCCCGCTGATTTTTACTTTTTGGCAGCCTCGTAGCGCTCGTTTGCGGCAGCAGTGCGTTCCTGTGCGGCAGCGATCTGTGCTTCCCGCTCCTGCTGCATCTTTGCGGCTCTTTCTGCAGGACGCATATGGGCATCGTCCCAGCTCTGCTTGCCCTGTGCCTTGGCTCTGGCAAAAGAGTTATGCCCTCTGTTCTCCTCAAAGTTCGCCCTGGCTTCCGCCTTAGTGGCTTCGAAGTTTGCCTTAGTCACTTCGTGCTGTGCCTTTGCGCTATCTGCCATGTCCTGGAATGCCTTCTTCAAAAAATTGCTCATTGTTATAATCTCCTTGTTATTAAAATTTTTAGATTTACTTATTCCGTTGCTGAGTTCTGTTGCCGGCTCCAAAATGCGAGGGGTGTATTTTTCCTTCGCTTTTCCGAAAAGCCTGCGATACACCGGATATGCAAAGAGCATTCCCACGGCACCAATCAGCCCCAGCAAAATTCCCAGCCACATAGCCTTGCCGATCACTTCCATGGCAAAGCACAGGCCGAGGCCGAAAACCAGGCTGCCGCCAATGCCAACTGCCAGCGATTCCACCAAGCCGGAATTCTGCACCGGGTTATCAAGGCGCTTCAGTTCCTCCAACTGGGTTTCTTCCTGGGGCATATATTTTTTACGGATGTTCAGTACCTCCTGATTTTCCGGGGCGCTGTAAGTGTACTGAAAAGAATTTTCGTTGCTCATGTATCTGTCCATCTCCTTTTTACGGGAACATTGTAACTCCACAAGATTTGTAAGTTTTTTCTGAAATGTTTGAGAAATATTAATTTTAGAAACATTTGAAAATTATTTTGCTTCGCCTACATATACAATACCGCAGGCTTCCGGACCAATATGGGAGCCTATGGCAGCGCCTACCTGGATGATCCGTTCTTCCGGCACAGCAATTCCCAGGTTGCACGGTATGAAAAACTGCAGGCAGAATACGATGGCCTGCTCCATCAAAAGGAACGGCGGCAGATCCAAGCCGATGCGATCGGCAACTGCCTCACAGCCTTGGAAGAATTGGATCTGTTGCAGATTGCCTTCACCGACAGCCTATGGAACACGGTTGTCGACCATGTGACGGTATACGCAGACGACCGCTTGGTGTTCCATTTCAAAAATAGTGCAGAAATACCGTGTCCAATATAGTTTAGGACTGCATTGATAGCAAAAATACACCCATGCTACATACTATAACTTATATTGTGAATAATATAAAACAGATGCATCTGCCAATAACTTGACAAAAAATCCTGAAAATAGTATAATATTATTGGGTAGATGTAACTATGCTTTATAAAGAACTTTGATTAGGAGGTGTTGATTTGGAGAACATCATGCAGGTTTCAGCATACATTTACAATAGATATAAGGCGGAGTTTGGACAAAGAATTGACGAAATGAAATTACACAAATTGCTTTATCTTGCACAACGTGAATCATTCATCCAAAACGACAAGCCTCTATTTAATGCTACATTTTATGGATGGAAATATGGTCCCATATTAAAAGAAATACATGGAGCTTATCAAAATGATTCCTTTGCCGCCGCGATTCCTAAGGAAATCATTGCACGTTTGGTTCCTATTATCGACAAAGTATTTTCCGATTATGCAGAAAAAAGTTCGTGGAGTTTAAGCAGGTTAACTCACGGTGAAATCTCATGGAAAAATTCGAGAGTCGGTGTCCCTCAGGCAGCTAATAGTGACAACGCAATTAAAACAGAAGATATCCGACAGGATGCGATTCGCGTAAGAGAACGTCGAGAAATGCTTAATCAGTACGGATTATTGTAAAGTAGGTTGCTATGAAAATTACACAAGAACAGGAAGATATTCTTGCGAGATTTACCTGTCAGAGGCTGACTTCTGATCCGACAAATAAAGAAAAAATCAAGGAGTTTTCTAGCGCAAAAGGCGCTCCCTTAGTTGCTTACTTGCAGAATAAAGCATGGCAAGAGGATTCTGACGGCAGCACGGCATATTATGTAATAAAAAATCCAGATGGGTTGATACTGCTGTTTTTCTCGTTAAAATGCGGTGCATTATTTGATCCTCTTGATGAAAGTGAACTTCGATCCAGGATTGCAAGCTTCAATGAACTCCTTGCAGCCATGCAAGTAGCAGATGGAGCTGAGAATGGGGAAGGAAAAGCTGAGGCTTTAGAATTAATCGAGAGCCTACGTAGTGGGTTAAATATAACGTTTGATCAGTTCCGAAGAGGAATCAAGATGCGCGTCAAACATGACACCCAAATGCTTGAAGCTGCTGATGCGGATCGTGCACAAGAACGCAACGAGAAAATCGTGAGGGTTGGCAAAACATATCCCGGAGTTGAATTGGTTCATTTTTGTTCCAATGACAATGCTAAGGATTATTGGCGAGGTTTTTCCTTTTGCCATCCTATGGGTGAGGTTTTGTTTTGGTATTACATAGCACCAATCATTTTTGATATTCAGATATTGGTCGGTTGCCAATATGTATTTCTCTTTGCTGCAGACGCTTCTCCCGATGGTAACCTTGTAAACTACTATGAAGTTGCTCTCAAGTTTCTTCAGCCAGATAATGTCGGTACCAATAAACCTCGTTATGATTTTTGTTGCGAATTTATGTGCCAAACCGTCAACGATCTCCGGATGAACAAGCATTCATATTTTGAATACTTTAATCCTGATACCGACGAAGATATTATCTGACGGCATACATATATTCGGATTATAATCTTACATCAAGCTGTCCCCGTTACTCTTATTAGTAACGGGGACAGCTTGCAAAATGTCATTGCCATTGCTAATGAAAAGCCTCGCACCCGGTTAGTTCCGGGTGTGAGGCTTTTTGCATATGCAATTCATTTCAGTTCTTTCATCAGCTGGGTGCCGTAGCCGTCGATGAAGGCCTTGTGTTCATAGACCACGCAGATCCGGCAGCAGAGGTTAAATACTGCATTGTTGTCATCCAGGGGCAGGACTTCCAAGAAATTCTCCAGTTCTTTGAATCCTTATCTGATGCCCGGTGGATCGGCTTCGTGGGATTCTGCGTAGGCACGGTATAGCTGATCCAGCACAGTTTCACAATCCGGGTCGCCGGAGTCAAAGGTATGGTTCTCGGCGCAGCGTCTTAGTAGTTCAAACAAAGGTTGCATTTTTTTCATAACCTCCCAAGTGTGGGTGTGATGTTACCTCTGTAGTCAAAAGTATGCAAGTAGCTAAGTTAGACAAATATGGTTAATAATCATTGGTAGTTTTTTTCATCTATAAATATGGCTTGATTCTTCTCATTCCTTATGCTATAATTCCATTGCTTGCTCGGAGGCAAGTCATTCGCTGGAAATGACACGCCGGATAAGGCACAGGCTGAGATGCCTGCCCCTTATCCGGCGTTTTTGTTTTGGGAGGTTTTTATGGATTTACTGAAGAGTAAGGTCAGACCCATGTATTTCAAATATTTGGTGGCCGCTTCCGGTAGTGCTCTGGTAGCATCCATTTTTGGCATGGTGGATGCCATGATGGTGGGCAAGTATCACGGACCGTCCGGTAACGCAGCGCTTGCAATCTTTGCACCGCTATGGAGCCTTATTTTTAGTCTGGGCCTTCTGGCTGGCATTGGCGGATCCGTTATTTTTGCCAATAAACGTGGCAGCGGCAATGAAACAGAGGCGCTGGAGCATTTTACATTATCGATTCTTTACGGCGCGGCCTTGTCTATTCTTGCTATGCTCATCATTGGTTTCTTCAACGAGCCGCTTTTCCGTTTCTTCGGAGCAGATGATGAGCTGCTGGTAATGGCAAAGAAATACCTGAAACCGATTTTCTTTGCGGTGCCTTGCTGCGTGTTCAGCAATATTCTGTCAGCATACCTGCGCAATGATAACAATCCGAATTTGGCAACGATTGCTGTTGTTGCCGGCGGTGTTTTTAACTGCTTCGGCGATTACTTCTGCGTTTTTGTTCTGGATTTGGGTATCTTCGGAGCCGGTCTTGCAACAGCCATTGGTCAGTATGTTGCGATCATCATAATGCTGGTACATTTCTTCCGGAAGAAAAACACCCTTAGATTTGTGAAACCGACTTCTGCGCTTCGCAAGCTCTGGAACATTTCCGTTGTCGGTTTCTCTACAGCCATCAGCGACCTTGCTATGGGAATCATCGGAATCCTGTTCAACCGACAGATTATGAAATATTTGGGAACAGATGCACTGGCGGTTTACGGCATTCTCGCACAGATCACACCGTTTGCGCAATGTCTGGCATATGGCGCAGGGCAAGCGGCTCAGCCCATCATTTCTCAGAATCTTGGTGCTGGACAGCATGACCGCATTAAGGAGTGCCTGAAGTACGGCTTGTATACCTGCGCCGGTATGGGTGTTTTCTGGACTGCAGTCACACAGCTTGCGCCCAACTTTTTTGTGAATTTTTTTATGACACCGACACCGGCAGTTCTGGAGATTGCGCCTGGGATCATACGAGCTTACGGAATCTCCTACATTCTACTTCCCTTTAATTTGTTTGCAACCTACTATTTCCAGGCAATGATGAAAGCCAATATCTCTATGATCGCTTCACTTGCACGAGGCGCCGTGATCAGCGGTGGCATGATTCTGCTGCTTCCCATGATTGCAGGGGCAGACAGCATTTGGTATGCTATGCTGATTACGGAGATCCTGGTTGCTGGGTACGGAGTTTATTATATGGTGAAATGTACATGGAAGCATCACAATATTAATTCAGTTGTTTAACGAATACCCCAGTAATATAACGAATAGGCGGTATTTTAACGAATTGAAAGCGCAATATGTTGCATTTCAATAATCCCGAGACCGGGCAAAAGCACAACATCGTGGCAACGGAAAGTAAAATGCGTTGCAAAGTTTAGGAAATGACCCTGTTTAGGAGTAAAATGGATATAAAAATACCTACCCTTGCTGATACGATTGTATCAAATAATATGGTACGAGTGTTCATAACGGACTTGACGAAATACGGAATCAGCCGACGGCACACACATATTTTCAACACATATATTCAGTGAAGTTTGCTTTCACCAAGCAAAGCAGTGGCATATTCGCTAAAGTGCTAATTTTTGCCACTTTTTGTATTGATTTCCATGGAAAAACTTTGCTTTATTACACGAAGCAATTGCCATTTCTTCGATCTTGTGATATTATGTCGTTACACGATGGAAAACGTCGAAGCCGCCTATGCGGTTCGATAAACGTACAACGGAAAAAGAGGTGAGATCCTATGCAGAAGCAAAACAAGTCTGTTGCCAAGACAGCTATGATCGTTGCAATTCTCCTGCTCATCGCCTTTGTGATGCGTGAGATCTATGAGGATCTTCCCAATGCTATGCTGCAGGCGGTCATGGTTACTGTTCGCAACACCATTCATATATCCCTGCTGTTCTCCTGGATCGTGTCTGTGCATCGCAGGATGGTCAACAAAAAGCTCCGGCGTCTCATGCTGATCGTTGGCTGCCTGCTCCTGTTCTGGCTGGTGGACAAAATCGTAAAATGGGATTTTACCGGTAGCGTAACCCACCCTCTGGTGCGCTATCTTTGGTATGGATTCTATGTAGGGATGTTATTTGTGCCGACTTTGGGAGCCTTCATCATCAACTATCTGGGCAAGCCCGAGAATTATTCCCACCCCAAAAAACTGAATTACCTTTTGATCCCTCCTACCATTCTTCTGACAACGGTCTTTACCAACGACTTACACCAGAAGGTATTTGTGTTCTATAATGGCTTCATCAACTTTGATTTGGAATACAGCTATGATGTACTATATCTTGCAGTGGAATGCCTTAAAGCGCAATGAACATGAAATTCTGAGCAAAGGGGGGATCATCGTGCGACGAGTTGTGGTCAGTATTCAAAATGGTCTGCTGGCAGAAGCACTCACAAAGCTCTTGGAGAGCTCCGGCGAATTTGAGCCATTTCGTTCTGCGGTAGACGGGAAAAATCGCACCGTGCAAGCCTGTGTTGCTTGTGCAGCGGATATTGTGCTGATGGAAGTAACTCGGGTGCAAAATACCGCCCTGGAAACCCGTTTAAACGAGGGCAGGCAGATTCGGCAACTGGTTCCCGGATGCAAGATCGTTCTGCTTTGTGATGAAAAGGTTTACGGAACGCTTGTTCTCAACGGAGGCAAATATTATTCCGGTGGCTGTAAATATTACGAGAATTACTATTGGCTCTGGACGACATTCGATTATGACGCATTGTGGGGCAACACCCTTACCGTCCAAAAAGACGGCCATGCCGTTGTAAACGATGCCGAGTTGATCTCCTACGGTTGCGATGTGGATGTGCGCAACATTACCGTCAACGCACAACCGGGCAGCAAGCTGGATATCAACAATTCCAAGATCTTCGGCTCTTTAGGTGCACGACCTTTATTCGCCGCCAACAACAGTGATATCCGTATCCGCGGCGGCGAATTCCATAAGTATGACGCGGATGAGATGCGTATTATGTCCTCCGAGCCATTTAAGACCAAAGAATTTGATGCCGATCCCCGCTTTGGTATTCCCGACGAGGCCTGGAAGAATGACAGTGCATACATGACCATCACCACCTATGAGACGGACAGAGACGAGAAGGTCTACAGAACCACTTCGGAAAAGCAGGCACTGGATCTCTCCGCAGAGCATCCCGAGCTCTCAGTCGTATGTCTTAAATACTCTGCCTATAACCACAGCCTCTGCAGACTGCAGTCCGATGTGACCAACAACGGCTATCAGGTGGGCACCAAGAACCAATATGCCGACACCATTACCTTCAATCCGAAGACCGGCACGGCAAAGCTCCTATGGCGACACGCTCCCTTCTATGTCAGCAACGAGTACAATCCCTACCACGATATGAAATTTGAGTGGCGGATTTGGAAGGGGAAGCCGCAGGGTGAAGCATACCTCACCCCCGACTACACCTATACCACCCATAATGACATCTTCTACATAGATCTTCAGAAAATGAAGGATATTCCCTGGTCGGATGCTCCCGTTTGGACCGTCGAGTGCTATGCCTATGAGTACCTCAACAGCGAGAAGGAAATCGGTGAATGCTTTGACTATACCGACATGGTCACAGTGAACATCGATGCTCTGAGCTTTGCCTCCCAGACCCCCAACATGGGCGGCGAATACACCAAGGACTACAACTATACTGTCGGTGAGAGTGCCAAGTTCGGCTTTACCGCAACGGCGTTGCCCTCCACATGGAAGAACGACGGCTACTCCATCGTCACCCATCAGGAGCTGTACAACACCAAGGGTCAGGGGCTGTATAACGGCAACAGCAGCACCATTGATCTGAAGGACTACATCAAGGAGCCCGGCAAATATCTCCTGTGGCAGTGGATCGATCTGAAACAGAACGGAAAAAGCGTCAATACCCTCCGCAAGCTCTTCTACATCAACGCTGTCGGCGCACCCAAGGTTCTGCAAGGCAGCGTGCACTACACCTCGGCTGTCAGCTATGACAAACCCGTCACCATCGGCTTCAAGGGCGAAATCGCAGAGCTGCCCCTGTCCAGCCTGCACTATCAGTGGCAGAGTCTGAACGGCAACACATGGGTTGTTATTTCCGGTGCAACGAGCAGCAGCTACACACCTAAGTACGGTGACAGCAAAATCCGCGTCAAGGTCACCGCAGACGGCTATGATGGTGCGCTCTACAGCGATGCCAGAGAGGTCCTGAAGAACGACAATCTGGAAATGCCCGACAGACCCACGATGACCTCTTCCCAGAAGACCGTCACCATCACCAATTATTCCGACAAGCAGGAATATGTCTACAGCACCACGCAGCTCGATGCGACCAAGTGGTCGCAGGGCATTGCCATCAGCGGCAAGACCTTCACCGTGCCCAGCTACGGCACCTACTATGTTTACACCCGCTTTAAGGGAACCAACACCACAAACACGGGCTTGTACCTGAACTACGGCTGGATCACCCCCACCGAGAGCGGTACGGGCGAAACGATCCAGGCATGGAAGCTCTACTATCCCGAGTATCCCACCAGCGGCACGTATGTCTTTGTCCCCGTGGGCAAGACCGTGACGGTGGACTACGGCATCAACCCCACCAACGCAAACTATGATCTGCCCGTCCTCAAGAGCAACAATACCGCTACCGCAACCGTCACCCAGAATGCCTCTGCCAAGACCATCACCATTACCGGCAAGCAGGCAGGCACCACCTACGTCTATCCCACCAAGGCCAGCGGCGGTTACAACTGGCAGGATCATCCCAACAAGTCCACCTATAACCTGTATATCCGTGTTTACGACCCGAACAACATGGTCTATGGCGACTTCACCGGCAACGCAGAGTACCCCGATGTAACCATCAAGGTCAACGAGACCTATACCCCCGATTCTCCCGAGACGACCGGTGTCACCCTCTCCCCCGAGGGAGCTGACAAGGTCTTCAGGAATTACCGTTGGTACACAGGCGTGAGCACCATGACGGGCTTCCACTATGCCACCACCGACGGTAACGGCGTCATCAAAGTCGATCCCGTGAGCGGAAAGATCACCGCGCTCAAGGAAGGTCAGGCTACGGTTTACCTCTTCGCTTTGAAGGATGCGGATAAGGACAATGTTCCTCAGACCTCCTACAATTACCTCGGCTACTATGTCGTCAAGGTCGAAAAGGCTCCCGAAATTCCTGCCGAATCCGTCGCACTGCACCCCGACAAGCTGAATCTGGCAGTTGGCGAGCAGTCTCTGCTTACCGCGACAGTCAATCCCTCAAACGCTACTACCTCTGACGAGGTCAGCCTTACCAGCAGTAATCCTGCTGTGGCCGAGGTCAATATGCTCGGTCTTGTGACGGCAAAGGCCCCCGGCAAAACCACGATCACCCTGAAGGCAGGCACGCTTACTGCCACTTGCGAGGTCACGGTCTACGATCTCAACCACGAACATGCAGGCACATGGACCCCCGACGGTGACAGCCACTACCGCATCTGCGAAATCTGCGGTGAGATGGAGACCGGCAGCCACAAGTGGGGCGGCTGGGACACCGCGGCTTTGGCAGATTGTGAAAATCCCGGCATGAATCGCCATATGTGCGAATATTGCGAGGTGCAGGAATATGTTCCGACCCCTGCATTGGGTCATATGGAATCGGCATGGAAGTTCGATGCAGAAGGTCACTGGACAATTTGCCTGAATGAAGGCTGCGGCAAGATCATGGCAGCCAAGGAAGCCCATGACTTCCGTAATGATTTCTTCTGCGATATCTGCAACTATGAAATGGCGGAAGAGGATCGTCCTGCCCATGAGCACAGCTTCGGTCAGTGGTCTCACAACGAAACCGAGCACTGGCGCACCTGCGAGTGCGGCGAAGAAGAGCGTGCAGCTCATAGCTTCGGCTCCGACGGCATCTGCGTTGTCTGTGGCTACCATAAGTCCGGCTCCGCTGATACCACACATCTTTGCCCGAAGGATGACACCTGCCCAATGCACGCCTTTAAGGATGTTGACAAGCAGCAGTGGTACCACGACGGCGTGCACTACTGCATCGAAAAGGGCTACATGAACGGTATGTCCCCTACCACTTTTGAACCGAACACCAAGCTCTCGAGAGCAATGGTCGTCGTTCTGCTTTACCGCATCGCAGGCTCTCCTGCTGTCACAGGGGATTGTCCCTTCAACGATGTGGCAAAGGGTCAATGGTACTATGATGCTGTTGTATGGGCAACGCAGAATTCCATCGCCAACGGAATGAGCCCAACGCAGTTTGCTCCGATGGCAAGCGTCACCCGTGAGCAGACGGCAGCCTTCATGTTCCGCTATGCAAACTTTGTCGGCAGAGATACCTCCGCAAGAGCAGAGCTCTCCGACTTCCCCGACGGAGCCAAGGTCAGCGGCTATGCGATTGAGCCCATGCGCTGGGCGGTTGCCAGCGGTCTGATCACAGGCTCGAAGGAGAACGGCAAAACCTATCTGTTGCCCATCGGCACAACCACCCGTGCCCAGTATGCAACCATTATCTACCGTTTCTTAGAAAAGTAAGCTTCCTTCGGGGCGGACACTCCGTCCGCCCTGAGGTAACATTTTCAAAAGCACAACATAAAAGGAGGATTTTCACATGAAAAAGACAATTTCCCTGTTGCTCGCAATGTGCATGCTCCTGTCGATCGTGCCTGCTATGGGCGTGAATGTGTCGGCAGGTGGCGGTACATCTTATCAGATTTTCTCTGAAGATTTCGAAACCTTATCCAACATTGAACGCTGGAACTTTTCCGACAGCGATGGCATGCAAAACGGCTGGATCTCTTCCATCGGCTGGTTTGGCGACGATGAGTTACCCGCAGGCGGTCATTTCCTTGCAAGCGCTTCTTACATCAATGACAATGCCAAAGAATTTTTTGACGGGAACTATGGCATCCAAAATCCAGACAATCTCGTTATGACTCCGGAAATCGAGATTCCTGCAGGTTTTAATACCACCCTCACATTTGATGTTTTTGCAGCAGATCCTGAATACGCCGAAGAGAAGTACACGGTTTACTTTGACACGGGCGAGATGGGCTATATTCTGCACTCTGAGCGTCTGGACAGCACTGCAAGCTTCGATTCTCCCAAAACTGTCTCTGTCGACCTGAGCAATTTCGCAGGTCAGAGAGGCACGATCACCTTCCGTCACCACGAAACCAGCGACCAGTTTATGATCTGTCTGGACAATGTCAGAGTTTTGGCATCCGAAACAGCATCCGAAACAGATATGGTCAATCTTGAAATTTTCGTCGTCAACGGCGGTTATGAAAATGCCGGTATCGTCACCGGTGAAGGCACCTATGCCGCAGGCTCCGAGGTCACCGTAACTGCCATACCTAATATGGGCTTCGGCTTCTGGGGCTGGTCCGCCGAGGGTGATATCCCTATTTGCGATACACTGAGCTACACCTTCACGATCAATGAAGATACCCTCTTGATCGCTGACTTCTTCAAGGCCCCGTTTGACGATATCTGCGGCACCGACTACTACTTCGAGCCTATCCGCTGGGCAGTCGATGAAGGTATTACCACCGGCACCTCCGCTGCCACCTTCTCCCCGAATGCCACCTGCACCCGTGCGCAGGTTGTGACTTTCCTGCATCGCAGCATCGGCTGCCCGATGCCTATGCCCGAAAGTCCCTTCATCGATGTGACCGGCGGTGAATACTACTATGATGCAGTTTTGTGGGCAGCAGGCTCCAAAATCACCACCGGCACCAGCGAAAACACCTTCTCCCCGAACGACACCTGCACCCGTGCGCAGGTCGTGACCTTCCTGTGGCGTCTGTTCGGCTGCCCGACACCGAGTACCGGCAGCAATCCCTTCACGGATATCAATTCGTCCGCATACTATTATAATGCTGTCCTTTGGGCCGTGGAGAATGGCATCACCGATGGCACCTCCGCTACCACCTTCTCTCCGGATGCAACCTGCACCCGTGGACAGATCGTCACCTTCCTGTGGCGTGCTGCGCATTAAAAGGAGGCATAAACTATGAAAAAGATAGTTTCCGTACTGTTACTTTTAAGCGTGCTGCTTTCTTCCCTTTCTATGGTCGCATTTGCGGCCGAAGGCGGTGAGCTTCCTGCATTCATCGAGGTCACCTACCGTGAAAACGAGATCGAAACACAGCTTCATCAGAATGTGACCCTGCAGGCATACTTTGACATCCCTGACGGTGCAGAAGAAACCACAATTCAGTGGTATGTTGCCTCTACACCTGCAGCATGGGGCGAAATTTACGCAGAGAACTGCGAGTCGATCATCGATGTCCCGACCGATGAAGAGGGCTCTTGGTATTATCGCTGCCATGTCACCTGTAAGGTCGGTGAGGACTATATTTCATCTCCGACTGAGGAATTTGCCACCGTGAAGCTCACCGTCAAGGGCAGCGGCGTTCCCTCTATGTTCTTTGACGATGTCAAGGTCGGTGACTGGTTCTACCACGATGTGGAGTATGTCTATTACAACCTCCTGATGAACGGCGTCGGCGATGGCAAGTTCGCTCCGAACGCAACTACCACCAGAGGCATGATCGTGACCATCCTGCACCGCATGGAAGGTCAGCCCGAAATGACGGCAGAGTGTCCCTTTGTGGATGTTGCCGCGGGCAGTTACTATGAAAAAGCCATCACATGGGCAGCTTTTTACGGCATTGTAAACGGTGTAGGCGATAACAAATTTGCGCCGGATGACAACATCACCAGAGAACAGTTTGCGGCGATCTTCTTCCGCTATGCGCAGTATAAGGGCTGGTATAACGAAGATGATTGCGTCATGACCGGCGGCTTTGCCGATCAGAATCAGGTTTCCGATTGGGCATTCGAAGCCATGAGCTGGGCGATCGGTGTGGAGCTGATCAATGGTATGCAGACAAGCGACGGCCTGTATCTGATGCCGCAGGGCAATGCGATCCGCTGCCAGGCTGCCGCTATCATCCACCGTTTCTGCGAATACTTCAACAAGTAATTGATTCTTGCACCAAACATTGGCAAAAATCATCTAAATTTGGGCAAAGCATATTATAAATGTTTTGATCATACATTATAATTTGGAGGAAAAACAATGAAAAAATTAATCGCAATTCTTATGGTACTGGCAATGCTCTTCACCTTGGCTGCCTGCGGCGGTGAGGAGAAAAAGAGCGGAAAGAAAGAAGACAAGAGCGACCCCAACCTGATCGAAATTGGTAAGTACACCGCTCTGTACACCGGCTACGAGATCATGAAGGACTCCGAGGGCAATGATGCTATCGCCATTCGCCTGACCTACACCAATAACAGCGAAGAAGCAGAGAAGTTTGACTGGGCATTTACCTATCACGCATACCAGAACGACGCAGAGCTTCCCTTTGCTGTCATCTTCGTCAGTGAAGACTCCTACGATGTCCTATCCGAAAGCACCCGCACCGAAGTCGCTCCCGGTGAGAGTCTGGAAGTAACCTTGACCTACACCCTCAGCGATCTGAACAGCGATGTTACCGTTAACTTTGAAGAGCTTCTCGGCGATGCAAAGGACAGCCTGACCATTAAGCTCGGATAATCATTCTAAACGCCGCCCTTCCGGCGGCCTTTAGAATCTATGGAGAAAGGAGCTATACCGATGGATCAAAGTGATACCGTTCGATTTGAGCAATTACCGACGAGCCTTGCACAAATGCAGGCTCTGCCGCAAGCTACGCTAACAGATCCTGCGGGCACTGCGGCACTTGCTGTGGCAGCGCTGTGCCTGTATCCCATGGATCGGGAAACGGCACTGCAAATGCTGCAATTCTTGCAAGGTCCTCGCGAATTAAGCGTGTTTGACAAGCAATTCATCGCAGACCGTTTTCGGGATAAGGACTATGTTCCGCGCTCCTACTTTGACGGCGCAACCCCGGAAAACAACTACACGCCGACACAGCCCTACACCATTACATTTTTTGAGAATCCTTACAGCCGAAGCAACGAAGGCTATTTGACGCTTCATGTCCGTTCCGGCGGTGCGGATTCGCCCAGGCAGATCAAGCTGCGAAACAAGCCCTCTACCGGGCAGTGGTTCTTGTGGGAGCAATTCCTGCTCAGCGACATCCGCAAGCCTGTCAGTGAAGATCCCTGGGCATAAACTACAGATCATTATTGCATTTTTGTTGCATAATGAATATAATAATTGGAGGAAAAAGTAATGAAAAAGTTAATCGCAATCCTGTTGGTTCTGACCATGATGTTCGCCCTCGTCGCCTGCGGCGAAAAGGAAGAAAAGACCGACGCTCCCGCAACCGATGCTCCCGTAGTTGATGACGGTGGCTCTGCTGCCGATGTTTCCGGCGAGACCTACAATGTTGGCAACTTCACCGTTCTCGTTCCCACTGGCTGGATGGAAGTTGCTGTTGATGACATGTGGTCCGACGATGGCGCCACAGATCCCAACAAGGTTCAGATCATCAAGGACGGCACCAGCGAATTCGACATCCTGACCAAGGCTTACATCCAGATCGACTACTACGGACCGGAAACCGACCTGATGGCTCCCTCCTCCGAGTGGTATGACGAAGCTGCTGACCTCGAACCCGTTGTCGCAGGCGACTACACCTGGACCGGCTTCTCTGCTGTCAGCGGTGGCAACAATATGGTCACCCTGTGGACCGGCGAAGCAGGTGGCCCCCAGTATCAGGCAACCCTGTGGTGCAACGGCGAATATACCATTTCCGTGACCGATGCGGATGTCCTCGCAATTCTTGCAAGCGTTGCTCCTGCAGCATAATTCCCGACCCATGACAAAGGGCCGCTGCGTAAGTGGCGGCCCTTTTCTTCCTCTTTCGAGCTGTGTCCAATGAGAAGGGATATCCTTCTTATTGCAGACTGCCCGAAATCAACGAAAGGAAACTATGATATGAGAAAAATTGCAATCTTTATCGCATTTGTGCTGTGTATTTCTCTCTTCGCCGGCTGCAACCGTGCAGAAAAGCCCGGATCGGAAGTCACAACCGCACGCCCCACACAAGAGTCTGCATCGCAGACAGAAGCCACCGCAGAATCATCAAAGGGTGACAAAGCTCCCGAAGAGCCAACCGAAGCTGCAACGTCTGACATTCAGGCAACGCTGCAGCAAAACACTGCCCTGTGTGCCGTCGCTTTTGTCGGCAATTGTGATGGCAGCTTTGCCGACATCCAAGACGGCTTTGCCGCCGATGGAATCACAGAGGCTTTGCCGATGGTTGCCGAAGTAAAAGAAGATCGTTTCTTCGCCAATGACGGTTCAGAGCTTTATCTCATCATTCCCCGTAACGACGTCGGATTGACGGTCTATGAGCAATTTATTGATAATGAGAGCGGTGAACTCGCCTGCGGTGAAATGCTCTACAGTTCAGATCAGAGCGAGCCGATTTTGCTGCGTGGCAACGTCAGTGACATTTTTTCAAATCTTCTCCTTGTGATTGCCGGAGAAGGTGGCGAAACCCTCGAATATTCGCCTCAACTGAGCATGATGGACGGTACTGTCTGGATCGACACAGAGCTGATTTATGATCTGACACCCTACGAAACCCTCGGAATTGTCCCCGATTCCGGCTTTGACGCAGAGGTTTCCTGCATAGGCTCATGGTATACCGAAGCATCGAATGCCGATGGCGAAACGATGATTCTGGAGCTGATTCTGGGATACAACGGCGAAGCCGCCTATGGCTACGGTCCCGCCGAATCAGAATTCATCGAATTTTTTGAAGGAAGCTGGCACGAAAACGACGGCGAGCTTGTCCTTGAGCTTTCGGGTGGCTCATACGATACAGAGTCTTACAGTATTTATGCGGCTTACGAATTTGTCTGCGAGGAGCAAACGCTTACGCTCACCCACTGTGACGGCGATGGTTTGACCAACAGCGACACAATTACCTTTACATCTGCGAATTCCCATGCATTGATCGGCCTATGGACGACCTCGGAGTACGATTTTGAGAGCGACACATATACCTACTATGACATAGAGCTGATGGGCGGCGACAAGTGCAGCCTTCTGATCCATAACGGCGAGGGCACGACCTTTGCGGCATACGAAGGCACGTGGAGCTTTGCCGAAAACGAGTTCTCCTTCCATATGCAGAGCTATCTCAATGATGCAGCTATGGAGGAAAATATCGGCGGCGTCTATCGTGCAAAAATCGATGCCGACGGTTGGCTGACCTTAACCAAGGTCAGCGGCTATGACTTTACAGAACTGATGTCCGAATGCGGCGTTCAGGTTTTCGAGCCGACCGTTTCCTACGGTTAATGCTTCGCAGCGATAATCATCAGAGTTATTAATGCAGAAAGATTAAAGATTTAGCAAATAAAAAGCGAATTTATTTTGATGATATATGATAACCTTTATCTTCAAAAGTGGAATTGAAATAACGGAGCAGATGTAAAACGGCTCGGAGCCTGGGTGATTTCCCAAGTTCCGAGCCGTTCTCTCTTTCAAATAACGGATGGGGTATAAATCAACGCAAATCCTATTGACAACTGCATATTTCCGGGAAACTGTACCCCAAGGAAAGCAGAAAGCGGCTGCATAACGGTCGCATAGGTGCATCGCTAAATAAAAGCCTTGTCCTGTAAGGCTTTTTCGGCAAAAATAAAACGGACGAAACTACGAAATTGTATCATAGTTTCGTCCTTTTATGGCATATACTACACAATTTGATACAATGCAACGCTCAACGCCCGAGCGTTGCATTTCCTAAGCAGTGTCGCATTCGTTAAACTGCTGCAAGTTCTTTGGCCAGTTTCAGTACTTCGCTGAAATCGCCTTTGTACACATTATAGATATAATTTTTAGCTTGGCATTCCTCGGAAAAATAAGGGTAATCATCTCTGATAATAACGAATTCTCCTGCAAGCGTATTCTCGTTATCGAAGAATCTGAATTCGCCATTCGTGCGCATTGCCCCATCCGTATAAATAACATAGCGCACCAAGGCCTGTGCAACAAGGCACGTAGCTGTAAACTTAAAGTCTTCGCTCTCGTCACCGTCATAATCATAGGTGCTGTACTGAGAAAGCTCTGCAATTAAATGCAAATAATCAAAAACCAAATGAGGATCTTCCGGATAAGCTGCATTATAAAGATATTGATTCTTGACAAGTTTGAGAGCCTCAAATGTATCCTTCACCAATTCAGCAAAAGTGTCTAAGCAAACCTCTTCAACAGCAAATTTGTATGCGTTTCTTTTTTCTGTTTGCTCTGCCCATGCATCGTATAATTTCTCAATATCCATACTATTGCTCCTTTTTATTTTTTACATTTTCACTATAACATACCCAATGGGATAAAAGTGGGACATAGATTGCTGTGCCAATAGAATACCATATTTTCATCATTCTTTCAATCTGTTATTATAAAACAACCGACCCTAACTGACACAATTGTATCAATAAGGGTCGGTTTTGTGGTGCCGGTGTCCTGTTGCGGTGCCCGGCATCTGCCTGCATCGACGGCGCTCCTTGGCATCTGCCGACCGCTGCCACTCGCTCGGGTCGCTTCATCTGCCACCGGCAGCGCTCCCCTCGCTCCCCGGACTCTCACCTGCGGTTCGAGTCCGACCGGTACAAAAATAAATCCCATAGTGAATGTATCATTCACTATGGGATTTATTGGTGCCGGTGGCCGGACTCGAACCGGCACGCTGTCGCCAGCGGTGGATTTTGAGTCCACTACGTCTACCAATTCCATCACACCGGCAGGTGTTACCCAATCATTATATGCAATTACATCTGAAAAAGCAAGCATTATTTTTTGAATTACCAAAAAATATTTTCAGGTGAAGGTACGGGCGGATAGGCAATGACAAGGTCGTCAGGCGCTGCAATGGGCTTCGATGGCCTCGCGGACAAAGGCGGCGGTGCCCTCTGCGTACTTATCGATATTGGTGCGGAAACGATCATCAGCGACGTACATCTGCCCCAGCCCTGACAGGATCTCATTTGTGCAAGGATAATAGTTTTCGCAGATGTGGTTCTGCAGCGTTTTGACAAGGGCTTGCGCTTCGGCCGCGCCGGGGGAGGTGCCGCGCCTCATGCAGGCGGCAAACGCTGCCATGATGCCATCCATCTCTTCGGCAAGGCTGTTCCACCGATCCTTGGAGTAGTGCTTCGTTTTTTCCTCGTGCTGCTGATAGGCCTCGGTCTGGCCCCACTTTTCGCAGGCCTCGGCTCTATATTTTTCAAACTCGCTGTTATCGAATGTGCGCATCACATTTGCTCCCTTCATTGCATCACATGGTCTCGGTCATCTTGAATTTCTGCATTCTCATCATACCATAAAGCAGCGCAAAAAGAAAGCGGTCAATCGATTCCATCCCACTGCGCCAGAAATTCCGCAACATACGCCCTCATATAACGATCTCGGGACTGTGCGATCTCTTTTGCAGTGGGGGTGTTCATCCTATCTGCCAGCAAAAACAGCTTTTCATAAAAATGGTTGATGGTTGTGGAATTGCTGTTGCGGTATTCCTCTTTGGTCATATGGAGCTTCGGTTTTATGTCAGGATGATGCAGGAGTCGATTATGGCTGCCACCATAGGCGAAGGCTCTTGCAATGCCGATCGCGCCAATGGCATCCAGCCGATCTGCATCCTGAACGCACTTTCCCTCCAGACTATCCGGGATCACAGAATCGGCAAAGGAGATCTCGCCAATGATCTGACAAATCCGCTCAATGGTCGCCGGGGGGATTTGATTTTCTGTTAAAAAGCGTCGGGCATTCGTTTTTTCGGCACAGGTTTGCGGAGAGAGCTTACGGTCATCTACATCGTGCAGAAGCGCGGCCAATTGCACGATCTGCAGATCGGCCTTTTCTTTTATGGCGATGCGCGTCGCCGTATGAAATACACGCAGAGTATGGAAATAGTCATGTCCGCTATAGTCGCTGGCAAAAAAATCCTTCACAAAGGCGAATGCCTTTTCCATCAGGTTCATACGATCACCTCTAAAGCATATTGTAGCATATGCTCTTAAAATGAACAAGTAACAATTTTGGAATGATCAAATTTATACTTTACCACAGACATTTCGTAAAAAGCAACACCTCACGGCTTGCTCCGTGAGGTGTTTTGTTAGAAGATATTAGCCCTTAATTGTAGCCTGAGCTGCTACGCACAAAAGAGGGAAAATGATTACAAATCAATAAAACTTTTACAGATAATTGTCTGACGATGCATTACCCATAGTGTTCGTTTTCGCAGAACGGTCATGGATCATAACCTTGTTATAATCAGCTTCCTTGCCGACATAGATATAATCTATCTCGATCTTGCCGCCGCCGCTCGTGGTCAATCCTACGAACCAAAGTCCGATCGTCTTAATAATATCTCCCTCTTGGAAGTAGTGCGACATCGGTATGCTCAGCGTAATGTACTCATTATCAACGATCGTAAAGTCTTTGGCGATCAAGCTGCCGCCCACATAACGGTCGGTGCTGCCTCTGGTGCTATGGCTTACCACATAAACAGTAGCATCTGTACCGCCTGCAACGTTGCAGTCTGTGATCTTGAAACGGAGCTGCATGGTTTCATTTCCGCTCGCCAGATAGCTTAATGGCGCATAGGCTTTTCCGCTCGACCACGGATACGTACCGTTGGTATTGGTAACAGACAGATACGGACCGTTGTATGAGGTGTTGCTGCTGACGTTCACCGTCAGTGTGCCGTTTGTGTTGTCAATGCTATAGCCATTAGAAGCGCCTACCGCCCAGTTCGCTTCATCGTAGTTAAAGCCGCCGTATTGCTCCTGCTTATAGCGAAGCTGATCATCCGTTCCGTTATCAAAGTCAAAGAACAGATAGTCCTCCGCAGGTGCAGTTGCCGGCTGACCGATATAGACGTAGTCGAGCTCATAGGTACCTAAGACCTTGTTGCCGTCAGCGTTATGGAACGGGTCAAAGCGGAATTCTTCCAGCTTTCTACCGATCATTTCATCCGGAATCGGCAGAGTGAGGATTTCGAACCTACCGGTTCCTTGCTCGTGACTTGTATCCCGCAGTCCTTCCCATCCGCTTTGGGTCGTGGTATCCGCAAAGGAGAGGAATACCTCGTAGCCTGTGCTGTTGCCGCCCTCAGAGGTGCGTGTCGTTTTCGCACGCATGACGATCACATCTCCGGGTTTTGTCACATAGTTGAGCTGCTTTGTGCCGTTTTCCATGCTCACAAAAGGATCACCGCCGGTGATATCGCCCTTGAGCAGACCATTTTCCGTATCCTTTGTTACGGTAACTCTCTTAGACCAATCCCATGTGGTCGTATCATCGGGGCCAAAGTCGATGAAGACAAAGTCCTTGTGGCTCTCGGTGTCAACGATGCCTGCAAAATCGCTCTCATAGTACATGATCGTTGCAGGGACGATGCGCAACTCCTCGTAGACATAGAACGAATTTGTACCCTTCGTGTACTTGACAACGCAGTGAACCCGCTCAACCTTTTCCAGTAGTGTTGTCGGCGTAAATTCAACCCCTCCGCTAACGACCTTCAATATACCGCTGTCGAGGGGATAGGTCGTCTGGCCTGCAGTAACACGGCTGCTGATAAGATTCACGTCTTCGCTGTATGCGGCAAAGCCCTGCACCGTTCTGGAATAACCGGTCAAGAACAAGAGAGACGGATCGTTTTCCATCACGTTAATCTGCATCGTCTTGCTGTAGTCAACTATAACCTCATCTGCTGTCATCGGCATATCCACAATCCGTACTGCATGCCGTCCGACCAATAATATGCCGCCGGTCGTTCGGAAATGGCGAGATTCGTACCCGAGGTCGGCTCACCCTCAAAGAACACCGCATTGGTATCACTGTTGAGGACATAGTATCCATCTTCGTACATAAACGGTACGCCGATGTCGGTATAGACCTCCTTTGCGTTTTCAATCGGCGTTGTGCTCCAGAAGTCCGCCGTTACAACGGAGTTGGCAAACGGTGGATTGCTCGCCGTGGAAATATCGCTTGCCGCAATGCCGGAATAAATACTGTACATCTGAGAATAAATCGTCTGACCGTTGAACACTTCACTGGTTGCGACATCATAAACGCTGTATGGCGCAGATGTTGTCTTATTATTACCCGATTCGAAGAAGAAGCCGGCTGTGCCCGCTCCAGACATCGCATTGACGAGAGCGTTCATATTGTCCTCATTGTAATTATACATATTGCCGGAGAAATAGCGTATGGTTTTACCTTCTGCGTTGAGTTTCAGAACGCTCATCAAATTGATCAGCTCACGTTCCGCAGCATCAAAACTCTCCTGTTGGGCATCACGATTGGTTAAATTCGCCCCGGTAAGTACCGCGCCGTTGTACTGTTCATAAAGTACAATACATTTTTTTAGGCATGTTAAAAAGCTCTCATAAGCTACTGTATCATACGCAGCGCTGGGAGTAACGTAGTCTACAGCCTCTTGCAGCGTTGCATACATGTTTTCTGTATGCAGACGGTCTGTCAGAAGCTCATACAGGAAAAAAGTGTTATTCTTTGTGCCGTAGGGTTCTTGCGTGTAGCGGTAGCAATAAGTTCCGTTGATGAGATACATCGTCAGCCAGTTCATCGAGCCGTCGCCTTCAAGATCTCTTGCAATACGGAATCGATTGGTAAAAGTTTCCTTAACCAAACGCAGGTTAAGCTCGTTCTTGCTCGTATCTGTCGTTCTTCGTAATTCGCCAACTCTCACCGGATCATCGTTATAGGAGCAGTAGCTTAAATAGCAGCCGTCATTCGTTGCTTCGTTGATCCGAATGGTATAAATGCCCTCGTCTGTCTCGCCTGTCCACGAAAATTTCAAGGTAACTGCCATATCGGGATGCGCGCCGTAGATCGCGCCGTTCTTTTCCGACACTGTTGTTGCAACGAATGTGCCGATATTGCTCTGATTAACGGTATCGAAAATGCGGTAAACGCCGTCTTCGCAGAGCTGAACCATATAGTATGTTCCATCCCAAGCATCTGAGGCAAAGGTTGCGCCGGTCAGGTCATAATATTTGTTGGTCGGAACAGGATCGACCAACGTGTTGATTTTGCTGACCAGCATAATATCGCCCGAAAAATCACCGCCGCAAACATCGCAAATATTATTGTAATCGCTGTCAGTATGCTCAAGTGCCGCCAGCTTCTCCGTTTTCAAAACAGCAGAGCACTCGCAGCAATATGTTGTGGACAGGCCGTTGGCAGAGCAGGTTCGCTCTGGCGCAATGGCTGTAACCGTCTGCAGGTGCGGGCAAAGACTGTTACGCTCCGGGTGCAAGCCGTAAATATACTTTCGGCCGGTATTGTAAATCGAGCCTGCTCGTTTCTCCCAGAAGCCGATTGTCACAAAATGCTCATACGCATCTTTGATTGAACTGACGTCGGAGTATTTTGTCTTATAGAACGAAGCGCTAAAATAGGGGCTTGCAATTCTGCTCTCAAACTTGCCATACTTATCCCAATGGATTTTTAGATTTTCCTCTAAGGTGCTGCCGCCCATATTCATCAATGCACTGTTGGTCTCATTCAGCGCCGGATTATTCAGCTTGTAGTACTCAACATCAAACAGCAACGCCTCCAGCTCCTCCTGCGTAGTAACCGAGGAAAGTGCGACATTTCGGCTGATGTAGTCAACCAAAAAATCGTAACCGTTGGTTGCTGTCAGCGTATATTCTGCCAAAATCTCCTTGATTTTGAACTCATCAGAGCCATAATAACCTGCATCTGTAATACTATTCGTAGCACCGTAATTATAAAAATGCCAAAGGAATGTGGACTTCTCGGGATAGATTCCGGTCGAAACACGACTGCCCTCATGGTTGATATATTCATTGCAGGAGAAGAACAAGGAGCCTTGTCTGCCTTCCCAGAAGCCGTAATTAACGAAATGATCATACGCCTCCTGATAGGTCGACAGGCCAAGATCTGGATGGTTTTCAATATAATATTTCGGATCGAAGAAGAAGCTTGCGACACGCCCCTCCGCCAAACCGGTTGATTTGTAATGTGCCATGCCTTGCGCTCTTGTCATGCTTGCCGCATCAGGATAGCAAGCCTGATACAGTCCAAGGTCAAACAGCCAATTTTCTAAATTCGTTTTGTTCAAAGCTTCCTTCAAAACGAAAGTCTTTCCCGTGCTGTTTACGACTACCGTATTATTATTTGCTGTATCATTATTGAGATAATTTCTCGTATCGGTCTTGTACAGAGAAAGAATCGCCACATTCGTATTGGAAGTAGGCCAGTCTGTCTGAGTGATCGACCACAACTGATTGAGAGACCCATTTTTCGTTGCGCTCTGCGTCACAGAACCGTCAGAATTGACGGTCAAATACTTCTGCGTGCCGATGTTTTTGATATAATAATAGCCGTGTCCGTTATTTTCAAAGCCAAACCACGCCTTATTCGTCACCGCGGTATTTTGTACCTCCAAATGCCCATCCTCCGCGCCTACGTCTATCATGATATAAGCAGAATTGGACGGAGCGGTCAAAAGATACACACTCTCATATTCAAAAGCCTGTCTTCGCTCAATCACTTTAGAATATTCATCCGTAATGAAGGATATTGAGGTGACGGTGCTTTCGTCCAAAAGGATACGAGTGGTGTTGAAATAGAGGATTCCGTCCTCCACGGCAACAGACTCAAGGTCAGACCAAATGGTTTCCGGATGCGGTACTCGGATTGCGTTCTCGACCGTTGTCGTGACAGCGTTATTTTTGCTTGCGATTGCTTCATCGATATTCGGATAGACAAGGATGACTTGCACAGCATCGCCGTGATTGTCGACCGGAACATTCTTATGCCCCATGCCCAATGGCATATAGAAAGTACCGTCGGCATAGCAAGATCCCTGCACCGTCAACGAATCACATTCAAATCCGGCAGCGGCAAGTGCGGTTTCGGTAAAGTTTGTGTTGTCCAATTGGAACACAAATTCGCACGTCACTTCCATATCGCCCGCCGTTACGTCAAATGTAGCTAAGTAGCTTTGACGAGCGTGTGTCACGAGAAGTGTTACATTATTTCCGTCAACCTTATAGGTCGAAAGACCGGAAAAATTCAGTGCCGAGCCATCTTCTGTATAAGTGGTGTAGGTGGCGACAGTCGTAAGCGCCGTGTCGGTAATTTTGAAACAAACTACTTTATTCAAATCGCCGGTGCTATCCTTCAGCACGGTAACAAAGATATAGGAATCATCCCCAACAACTGCACCGCAGATGTCGTTGGCATGCCCCAGCTTGGATGAATAAGTTGCTCCGTCAATGGTCATAGGAACGGTCTCACCGGTCAAGCGGCTCGTGCGGTAGATAACAGCCTTTGCATCGCCGGAGCTGATCTGTGCAGAGTAGATATAATCCCCCAGCAAGCCCATGCCCTGCTGCACATAGCAGCCTTCTACCTCAGGAATGCTTTCGACGAGGTGATATACACCCACATCCTTGGCAGGTCCCGTTGCTGCCGCCTTTGTTGCAGGCTTTGTCTCCTCATGCAGCACATCGGCCTGCACCGCAGCCACGCTGATCGGGAACAAGCCAAAGATCATGCACAAAATCAACAAAGCCGAAATCGTGCGCTTGAACAAACCGTGTCTCATCATGTTTTCCTCCGTTCTGTTTACCAAAGTGTACCTAAAGTACCACTCAAATAATTATGTATTTTTTTCACAAATACATTATAAATTAGAGGTTTTCAAATGTCAAGAACCCTGGGGCACGAAGTACACTTTGTGCACCACGGGTATTGCAATTCCAAAAGCCGCCGTGTATAATGTTTTTGGCACAAAATCATATGTCAATTTTCTTGGGGCAAAAAGTGTAATTTATTATCCAAAATTCGTCTGATTCACCCACCTTAGAAACGTTTTGTGCGCAATTCCGAGTTGCTTTGCTGAGGCTCTTGCGGAAATTTCGCCCTTTTCCCACAGGGCTCTGATGCCCTCAAATTCCGCAGGTCGCTCCATCGCCTCTCTGCCGAATTTTACACCGCGAGCTTTGGCGGCGGCGATGCCTTCTCTTTGTCGCTGACAGATAAATTCACGTTCCGTCTGCGCCACATAAGATAGCAATTGCAGTACAATATCCGCAATCAGCGTACCTGTCAAATCCTTGTTCTTTCTCGTGTCCAAAAGCGGCATATCCAGTACCACAATCGCCGCTTTTCTTTCCTTCGTAATAATGCGCCATTGCTCCAAAATTTCCTCATAATTTCTCCCGAGCCTGTCGATGCTCTTAACCGCGAGAATATCGTCGGGCTTTAATTTTTTGAGCAACTTCTGATACTGCATCCGCTCAAAATCCTTCCCCGATTGTTTATCCATAAATATTTTGTCCACACCAAAGTCATTCATAGCAATCATCTGGCGTTCCTCGTTTTGCTCTTTCGTCGATACTCTTACATAGCCATAAATCATTTCTATATCCTCCTTATGTTATTTATGGTCTTATATTATTCTATCGGAATATTCTCCTTAGATAGCAAGGAATAATTCCCATATCGAAGTATGTAAAACCCATGTGAAGCCATATAGCGTTGCACATGGGCGTTGATTTTTTCAACACAGCTACGGACAAAGCACACCAAAACCATGAATTTCGTAGTAGCCGACAGGGTAGGACTTTTGGCGGCAGGAGTCGCCGGAGTTGCCTTCTATGGTGTAGACGATGCCGTCCTCAACCTTTTCGACGATACCGACATGGTTGGGGATGCCGTCTTGACCGCCTTCGTCGGGATAGTCCCAATCGAAAAAGATGATGTCACCGGGATTGGGAGTATAGGTGTTATCATGCCATTGTTCACGGGCTTTGAACCAGTCCTCGCCTGCGTAGCAGACTGCGAAGCTGGGGATGACACAGTTTTCGAGGTATCCGCATTCATTGGCACACCAACTGACGAAGATTGCACACCAATCTACTCGTTCATCGAAACCGTACCAACGCCAGTAGGTTTCACCGCCTACATTGCCCACTTGGGACAAGGCAACTGCAACCAGATCGCCCTGACCGCCTAAGCCGTAGAGCACATCATTCCACATAGTCTGATTTTCCGGAAGGAGCAGTTCGTTGAGCCGCTCCTTCTGATCGTCTGTGAAGCCATAATGCTCTGCCATTTCCGAGGCGGTCTTATGATCTACCCGAATGAGAAGATAATTGTATACGACTTCATTCTCTTCGGTAATCAGTTCTCCGTTTTCGTCGACACTTTCCCAATATTCCGTTTCGATTCGGAGTTCAGTGCCGTAGTTGATCGTGTGCATAGTCCAAAAGATGTCCGTCAGCAGGTCTTTCTTTTCGTTCGTCATGGAGGCGGCTTCCTGTGGGTTTTCTCCGTCCGTTGTCAAGCTGACAGAGTAGACAGCCAAGACCTCTTTCCAAGCCGCATGGGAGCCTGTGGTTTCTACCTTATCGTGCGTCATACTTCGTTTTACCTTTGAAACAGAACGAAGTAACAGATTAAGACCTTTGGTTGAGAGAAAATTGGGCTGAGACGGAATAATCACGCTGTCCGCTGCGACGAGAGCGTTGATTGTCATCATGCCGAGAGAAGGCATACAATCAATAAGAATGTAATCATAGTTCTTTTTTACTGTACTGATATAATTACGGAGTACAAACTCTCGACTCATAGTGTTAAAAAGACCTGTTTCCACGCCGGACAGTTCGATGTTCGAAGGCATCAGGTCTATGCCCTCATTGTTATGAATAATGCCTGTTTCGGGTGGCAACTCGATATCTTCAATGGAAGCGGTCATAACAGTTGCCAAAGACTCATTCAAAGAGTCCGGATCTTTAATTCCGAGGGAGATCGTAAGGCTTCCTTGCGGATCTGCATCGATTAAAAGAACTCGATGCCCGGTTTTTGCAAGTCCCACTCCGAGATTGACCGTGGTAGTGGTCTTTCCAACACCACCTTTTTGGTTGGTAATTGCTATCACCTTACAGTGGTCCATTGTTGTTTTCTCCTTCGATTGAGAATAATTTGAATAGTTGATTTCTGTTTGGTGTGCTATTTTTCCTTGAACCCCACACACCGGGGAAACATCAGACGTCCGATTGCGAATCGGGCTCATGGGAATTCCACCCCTGCCGGGTTCTCCGCCAGCTCCGTAGAGAAGTATCATTGTACCCTGCAGAGATCATCGCCGCCACCGATGGCAATTCGGCTTTTGCTGTATAAGCTTGATCGCTCCCTCCCCATGGAGATCGTGGCGGGCTTACAGCTTTGGCTCCCTTCTGCAAGGAATGTATCTGATGAATGTGTATTCAGTTGTCAAGGTACACCGAGCAGTTGATTTCCCTTTGGAAAAGAACTCCTCAAGTGGTAGGCAGCGAGAATGCCGTTTTTTTCGGGTTTTTCTAAAAAATTTTTCAAAAATTTTTTCACGACTTCCTCCAACGAAAAAAATCCACCCGATTCAGAGTAGAATCAGGTGGATCAAATTGTGCCTTTTATTCTCAAAAACGCAAATAAAAAGCCCGTATATCACTTTTTGCGGTGATATACGGGCGGATTTTCAATTATCTAAAATCTGCACATTTTACAGAGCATATTTCTGAGGAAATTCCTCAAAAACCCTGTATTTATGCAAGTTTCAGGTTCTTAGTGCTGATCGCGGATAGCAGCCTGGGCGGCGGCGAGGCGGGCGATGGGAACACGGAACGGGCTGCAGGAGACATAATCCAGGCCCAGGGAGTGGCAGAACTCAACAGATGTGGGATCGCCGCCGTGCTCGCCGCAGATGCCGACGTGCAGGTGCTCGTTATTTGCACGGCCGAGAGTGATGGCCATGTTCATCAGCTTGCCAACGCCGGTCTGATCCAGCTTTGCGAACGGATCGTTCTCAAAGATCTTGGTATCGTAGTAGGCGTTCAGGAACTTGCCGGCATCGTCACGGGAGAAGCCGTAGGTCATCTGGGTCAGGTCGTTGGTGCCGAAACAGAAGAAGTCAGCGTTCTGTGCGATTTCGTCAGCGGTCAAGCAAGCGCGCGGAATTTCGATCATGGTGCCGACTTCGTACTTCAGCTCGATGCCTGCAGCAGCGATCTCAGCGTCAGCGGTCTCAACGACGACCTTCTTGACATACTTGAGCTCCTTGACGTCGCCAACCAGCGGGATCATGATCTCAGGAACGAGATTCCAATCCGGATGGTTCTTCTTGACGTTGATGGCAGCACGGATGACAGCGGAGGTCTGCATCTTTGCGATCTCGGGATAGGTGACAGCCAGACGGCAGCCACGGTGACCCATCATGGGGTTGAACTCATGCAGGCTGGAGATGATAGCCTTGATGGTTTCGACGCTCTTGCCCTGAGCGGCTGCCAGAGCAGCGATGTCTTCCTCAGTGGTCGGAACGAACTCATGCAGGGGGGGATCCAGGAAACGGATGCAAACTGCATTGCCTTCCATGGCCTCGTAGAGCTTCTCAAAGTCGCCCTGCTGATAGGGCAGGATCTTTGCCAGAGCAGCTTCACGCTCTGCAGCGGTATCGGAGCAGATCATCTCACGGAATGCAGCGATACGGTCTGCCTCGAAGAACATATGCTCGGTACGGCACAGGCCGATGCCTTCTGCGCCCAGCTCGCGAGCCTTGACAGCGTCGGCGGGGGTGTCGGCATTGGTGCGGACCTTCAGGGTACGGAACTTGTCAGCCCAGCCCATGATGGTGCCGAAGTTGCCGGAGATCTCAGCGTCTACGGTGGGGATCAGGCCGTCGTAGATGTTACCGGTGGAGCCGTCGATGGAGATGCAATCGCCCTCGTGGTAGGTCTTGCCTGCCAGAGTGAACTGCTTGTTCTCCTCGTCCATGTTGATTTCGCCACAGCCGGAGACGCAGCACTTACCCATGCCACGAGCGACGACTGCTGCGTGAGAGGTCATACCGCCACGGACGGTCAGGATGCCCTGAGCGGCCTTCATGCCGGTGATGTCTTCCGGAGAGGTCTCCAGACGAACCAGAACGACCTTCTTGCCGGCATTCTTCCAAGCCTCTGCGTCCTCTGCGGAGAAGACAATCTGGCCGCAAGCTGCGCCGGGGGACGCGCCGAGGCCCTTGCCGATGGGGGTAGCGGCCTTCAGTGCCTTGGTATCAAACTGCGGATGCAGCAGGGTGTCGAGGTTACGCGGATCGATCATCAGAACAGCTTCAGCCTCGGTCTTGTGGCCCTCAGCGACGAGGTCAACAGCGATCTGCAGAGCTGCCGGAGCGGTACGCTTGCCGTTACGGGTCTGGAGCATATAGAGCTTGCCGTGCTCGACGGTGAACTCCATGTCCTGCATATCATGATAGTGGTTCTCCAGAATGCTGCAAACTTCCACGAACTGCTTGTAAGCTTCCGGGAACTTGTTTGCCATCTCAGCGATGGGCATCGGGGTACGGACACCTGCGACGACGTCTTCGCCCTGTGCGTTGGTCAGGAACTCGCCCATGAGCTTCTTCTCGCCGGTAGCGGGATCACGGGTGAAAGCAACACCGGTACCGCAATCGTCACCCATGTTGCCGAAGGCCATGGACTGAACGTTGACGGCAGTGCCCCAGGAGTAGGGAATGTCGTTGTCACGGCGGTAAACGTTTGCACGGGGGTTGTCCCAGCTACGGAAAACAGCCTTGATGGCGCCCATCAGCTGCTCGACAGGGTCGGACGGGAAATCGGTGCCGAGCTTTGCCTTGTACTCAGCCTTGAACTGGCCGGCCAGCTCCTTCAGATCCTCAGCGGTGAGGTCGACGTCCAGCTTAACGCCCTTCTTTGCCTTCATCTCATCGATGAGGGCCTCGAAGTACTTCTTGCCGACTTCCATAACGACGTCGGAGTACATCTGGATGAAACGGCGATAGCAGTCCCATGCCCAACGGGCATTGCCGGACTTCTCAGCCAGGACATTGACGACTTCCTCGTTCAGACCGAGGTTCAAAATGGTGTCCATCATGCCGGGCATGGATGCACGTGCGCCGGAACGGACGGAAACGAGCAGAGGGTTCTCGGTGTCACCGAACTTCTTGCCGGTGATCTCTTCGAGCTTGGTGACGTAAGTCATGATTTCGGCCTGGATGTCATCGTTGATCTTGCGGCCATCTTCGTAGTACTGGGTGCAGGCTTCGGTGGAGATGGTGAAGCCCTGCGGGACGGGCAGACCGATGTTGGTCATTTCTGCCAGGTTGGCACCCTTGCCACCGAGGAGCTCACGCATGGAGCCGTTGCCTTCGGTGAACAAGTAAACGTACTTGTGCATGGTATATTACCCCTTTCATTTGTCGAAGTGAGGCGTCACTTCGTTATTTATTTGTGGATTGATTTTAACGCGCACTAAATTATAGCACAGTGCGTTGCTTTTTGCAATATTTTCTGCAAAAAAATCACTTTTTTCAGAAAAAATCTTTTTTAT
This sequence comes from Oscillospiraceae bacterium, assembly GCA_015067565.1. GTDB lineage: Bacteria > Bacillota > Clostridia > Oscillospirales > Oscillospiraceae > JAZOXB01. The sequence continues at coordinate 49,045 of SVMF01000006.1, forward strand.
CAGCGTGGATTTGTGGAAAGTTTACAGAAAATGAGCGATTTTGATGCTTTTTAGGCGCTCAAGTGCTCAAAACGCTTGGCACCGCTGCGCAGAAGGTAAAGCGAGCACAGGAATGTGGGGGCGACCAAAAGGGTGGTCGCAAGGATCATATAGATGGTCAGAGGGATGTCCAAAAAGAACAGACCGACGATCAGCGCAATTGGCAGGAGCATCATCGTCAGCATGGTAATGCCGACGGGCGCAGACTGCTTGACGGGGACGGCCTCGTTTGTCCAGTCAAACTTCGGAAAGCGCAGATTTGAGGCAAGACCGAGGGTCGCGCAGAGGAAATTGCCCACCTGCGGGATCAGGAGCAGGATTACCCAGCTGCCTGCCGAAGCGCGTAACACGATCGACACGACAATGCTGACCGCGAGTAGAACAGGTGCCGTCAGCGACAGGTGGAACAGCAGCTTGGAAAGCAGGATCTTCCTTGCGTCGATGGGAGCAGAGCGCAGCAACCAGAGGGTCTTGCCCTCCAGAGAGATGGACGCTGCAGTCAGGCAGCACATTGCGCCAAAGGTGCAAAGCAGCAGGGCGGCGGCGAAGGCCAGCTCCGCTTCCGTCAGCGGCAGCAGGGGAAGGTAGACCAACAGCTTATTGCCTTGAATGGCGAGATAGACCGCGACTGCGACCATCAGAATCATGCCCAGACCGCAGTTGAGCAGGTACACCGGGCAGGAGAGGAAGCGGGCGAGCTCCCTTTTGTACAGCGTGCGCAGGATGCTTCTGCAACGGTAGGTAAGCTCGCGCGTGTTCTTCTTGTGCGAACTGCGGTTGCCGGAGAAGATGTGCAAGAAGCGGTGCGAGATCGTCCAGACTCCGAGCGTGAAGACTGTGAGACTGATGCTGATAACGGCCAGAAGCTGTCCCCATTCACCCTCGGCAATACCGATACCGAGCCAATGGAAGAGGAAACCCCAACCGATCATGCTGTCGGAAATTTGCTGATAAGAGGAGAGAATCTGGTTTACATAATCCTGCATATTGGAATAGACGATGAAATAGATCGCGAGGAAGACCAGAGAGCAGACAATGGTGACGAGGTTTTTTCTGCGGGCATTGGAGCTGAGCAGGGCGAGCAGCCAGCCGACCACGCTGGCAAGCGCCGAGGTCAGAAGCGGCAGGCTCAGGCAGCCGAGAAGATAGGCCGGCAGGAAGCCGAGGCCTGCGTGCTGCGCCCAGGCGATCCCGCAGGGAATCATAACCAAAAACGAGAACAGATATTCCATGCCGAGCAAAAGCGCAATGCGACTGAGCAGGATGGTGCGCGGTTTGATGGGCAAAGAGAGCAGAAGCTCGTTATCTTTTGACTCAAAAAGTTCGGTTTTTGCGGTAAACGCGGTGAAGAAAAATGACAGACCGAAGGACACCAGTCCTACGAGGGCGAAGTAGAACCACGCATAATCAGTCGCGTGAAGAATTGCTGCAAGCTCGTTGGACATCAGGTAAAACAGCACGCCGAATGTGCCGAAGCAGTACAAAAATGCAAGGGCGAGGACGATCAGAAAGCCTTTGCCGCGCTTGCCTGAGAGCTTGCCGAGAAGACCCTGCAGACGGATGGAAATAAGTTTACATAACATCTTTACGCCTCCAGCTCCAAGAAGACATTTTCCAGCGAGGTATCGCCACGAACCTCGTCCATCGTGCCCGAGACGACGAGCTTGCCGTCCTTGATGATGGCGACGCGGTCGCACAGCTTTTCGGCAACCTCCAAGACATGGGTCGAGAAGAAGATGGCTCCACCGTTTGCGCAGTGCTCGCGCATGACCTGCTTGAGCTGGTGGCTTGCCTTGGGGTCGAGGCCGACGAAGGGCTCATCCATCAAAATAAGTTTGGGTGCGTGTGACAGTGCGGCGATGAGGGCCAGCTTCTGCTTCATGCCGTGGCTGTAGGAGCTGATGGGGTTGTTCAGCTCGGATTTCAGCTCCAGCAGCTGTGAAAAGTGCTCGATGCGTTCCTTACGAGTTTTTTTGTCCACACCGTACACGTCGCAGATGAAATTCAGGAAGGAAATGCCCGTCAGGTATTCGTACAGGTCGGGATTGTCGGGCAGGTAGGCCAGAAGACGCTTGCATTCCAGGGACTCTTTTCGAATGCTGTGTCCGTCGATGAGAATCTCGCCCTCGTCGAAGCTCAGAATGCCGCAGCAGGCTTTGAGTGTGGTGGTTTTGCCGGCACCGTTGTGGCCGATGAAAGCGCACAGCTCGCCCGGTCGGATGTGTAAGGACAGGTGATCGACGGCGCATTTGTCGCCGTAACGCTTGACCAAATTTTCAATTTTTAACATGGCAACCTCCGAATGTTTTCTAAAAAGGACTTATATGCATGATTATAGCAGAAATTTTTTTTATTTACAAGGCGATGTTGCACGAAATGGGGCAATTTTCGCTTTTTTAACACTACGGGTGAGGAAGTTTGTTCTCCCTCCATTTCTAATGACAGAGGTGATTGGTTTGAATCCGAATCTTCCGAGTGAAAAGCGAAGATTTGCGGCGGCTTATCTGCGTTGCTTCGATGCCGAGGCGGCCGGTGAGCAGATCGGCAGACCTGACGGCATTCGTCTGCTGTCGACACCTGCGGTGCAGGAGGAGCTGAGATTGCAGCGCACCCAATGCGACATTTGCCGTCAGGATGTTTTAAGACGTTTGGCACAGCTTGCCTTCGGCAGAGCCAATGATTGCGTGAAGCTGGTACTGAATGAGGAGCCTGATTTGGATGCGCTCGATCTGAGCCTCTTAAGCGAGGTCAAGCGCAACGACAAAGGAACTGTGGAGGTTAAGCTGATCGACCGAGTGAGGGCGCTTCAGGAGCTTTTGCAGGCAGGAAACCAGACAAACGATGCGGCTGAGCTCTTTTTTGCCGCCGCGGAGGATGTGCAGGAAGATTGAAATTCTCAAAAAAACAGCGCATCGTCTTAAACTGGTGGCAAAAAAGCTCGGTGCACTATGAAAAGGAAGCCATCATCTGCGACGGTGCGGTTCGATCGGGAAAAACGCTTTGCATGGGGCTGAGTTTTTTCTTGTGGGCGTGCTCAAGCTTTTCGGGTGCGAGATTCGGCATTTGCGGCAAGACCATTGCGTCCTTGCGGAGAAATGTGCTGACGGAGCTGCTGCCAAAATTAAAGGCCATCGGCTTTACTGTAACGGAAAAGCGAACCGAGAATTTGGTTCGTGTTTCTTTTCGCGGAAAGACGAATGATTTTTATATTTTCGGCGGGCGAGACGAGAGCTCCTCGTCGCTCATTCAGGGCATTACCTTTGCAGGCGTTTTGCTCGATGAGGTCGCGCTGATGCCCCGAAGCTTTGTGGAGCAGGCTTGCGCAAGATGCTCCGTTACGGGGAGCCGTCTGTGGTTCAATTGCAATCCCGAGGGGCCGAGGCACTGGTTTTACAATGAATGGATCCTCGGTGCGGACAAGCGAAATTGCCTATATCTGCACTTTACCATGCAGGACAATCCATCGCTGTCACCACAGATCCGCGCCCGATATGCAAGGCTCTATTCGGGGGTGTTCTACCGTCGGTTCGTGCTCGGGCAATGGGTTGCTGCTGAGGGGCGCGTGTACGACTTTTTTGATGCCGCCTCCGCGCCTCCGCCACCGACGGGCGAGTTCTCCCAATGGTACATCTCCTGCGACTACGGTACGGTCAATCCGGCCTCCTTCGGTCTTTGGGGCCTGCAGGAGGGTATTTGGTATCGTGTCAGGGAGTTTTACTTCGACTCCCGACGGGAAATGCGCCAGATGACCGATGCGGAATATGCCGACGAGCTGGCGCGTCTGGCAGGGGAGCGCAGCATCACGGCGGTCATCGTTGATCCATCGGCTGCCAGCTTCATCGAGCTGCTGCGCAGACGGGGGTGGTGCGTCCGACGTGCTGACAATGATGTGCTCAGCGGCATCCGCAGAACATCGGATCTGCTCAAGGCAGGAAAGCTCGTCATCTGCGACACCTGCGTGGACTGTCTGCGTGAGATGGAGCAATATGTCTGGGATACCAAGGCCGGCAAGGATGCTGTCAAGAAGGAGCATGACCATGCGATGGACGATATGCGCTACTTTGCCGCGACTGTTTTGCGGCAGCAAAAGACACCAATGGCGGTTTGCTCTGTCAGCCGCCGTGGATGACACAAAGGATGGAAAGGGGGTGAAATGATGAAGAAAAAGCGTTCTCAAGCATCAAGGGATGCGGTTGCCACTGCGGTCACGCAGCTTCGTGGGGATCAGGCGCATCCCTTTGCCTCGATCGCAAGCTACACACCGCTCGGCGGCGGGGAGGCCAGACTCTATCAGTCCATGCGTGAGGCGGTGCCGATCCTCGATGCGGCCATCACCAAGCTGGTACGGCTTTGTGGCGGCTTTCGTGTACGCTGCGATCACCGCGAGGCTGAGCTGGCGGAGTTTCTGCGTACCGTGCCCTGCGGTCGTGGACAAAGGGGGATTCACAACTTTTTGTCGGCATATCTCGACAGCCTTTTGCTCTATGGCCGTGCCATCGGGGAGATGGTCGTGCAAGATGGGGAGTTGATCGGTATTTGCTGGGGCGATGTGACGCAGGTACAGATCTGCCAAGGAGCTTCGCCTCTGGACATCACCATCTGCGCACCGGACGAAAACGGTCATATGCGACCGCTGCCGCAGCAGAAGCTCCTGCTTCTGACCACGCTCAATCCCGAGCCTGCCAATCCCTATGGTGTGTCGATGCTGCGCAGTATGCCGTTTTTGGTCGACATTTTGCTCAAGATCTACAAGACCATAGGCACGAACTGGGAGCGTGCAGGCAATGTGCGCTATGCCGTCGTTTGCAAGCCCGGCTCGGACGGTTTTGAGCAAAGCGGTGCGGCCGAACGTGCCGAGGCGATCGCAGGGGAGTGGTCGTCTGCCATGCAGGAGAGTAAGAACGGCATCGTGCGCGATTTTGTGGCCGTGGGCGATGTGTCCATCCGCGTCATCGGCTCGGATGGGCAGATCCTCGACTCGGAGGTGCCTGTCAGGCAGATCCTGGAGCAGCTTGTTGCAAGGACAGGCCTGCCGCCTTTTCTGCTCGGGCTAAGCTGGTCGAGCACCGAGCGCATGAGTCAGCAGCAGGCCGATGTGCTGACAAGCGAGCTCTGGGCGATCCGCAGAAGCGTCGAGCCGATCCTCGAGCGCATCTGCCAGATGTTCCTGCGCTTGCGTGGCGATTCGTCCAAGCTGACGATCATCTGGGACGAAATTACCCTGCAGGATCTTCTCGAGCAGGCGCACGCTGAGCTGTACCGTGCGCAGGCCAATGCCATCACAAACGGAGAGTGATTCTATGAATATTCGCAAGGAGGCATCTGTGTGCACCGAGGCAGCGGTAAATGAGCAGATGCTGGAAAAAATCAACCGCTACACCAAAACGCCCCTCACGGCAGAGCAGGTCTACTGTTTCAGCGTTCGCCTGTGCGACGATCTGCCCGACCGTGACTTTGAACGCTTTGATACCGCTGCCTTGCCGATCCTGGCAGAGCTTTTTTGCGGCAAAACGGGCATCGTGGACCACGATTGGTCGGCAGATCGCCAAGTGGCCCGTATCTTTGACACGCAGGTATGCTCGCAGGACGGTGTGAGCTTTGTGCAGGCTTGGTGCTATGTGCTTCGTACCCCGGGCAATACCGAGCTGATCGCACAGATCGAAGGCGGCATCAAAAAGGAGGTCTCTGTCGGCTGTGCCGTCGGCGAAAGCCGATGCAGCATCTGCGGCAAGGCCTATGGCACCTGCGAGCATCGCAAGGGGATGGAATATGACGGGCAGACCTGCCTTGCCGTCTTGTGTGAGCCTACAGATGCCTACGAGTTTTCCTTCGTCGCCGTGCCGGCGCAGCCGCTGGCAGGTGTTCTGAAGGCAAAGACGGGAGGTGAGAGTATGACCCTTCAGGAATTGGTCAGCAAGAACGGCACGAGCGCCATGTGCGACAGCCTCAAGGCCTTGCAGACCGAAGCGGAGTTTGGCAGACAGTGCCGAACCGAGTGTGTGGAAAGCACGGTAGCGCTTTGCTTACAGCTCGGCCTCGGAGAGGAGGCTGAAATTCTGAAAAAGGCCTTCGACGCACTGAGCTTTGCAGAGCTTTCGGCGCTGAAGACCACGATGCGCCGAAAGGCAAACAGTCTGTATCCCAATGCGCCGCAGCTGCCGTGCAGCACGATGGTGCACGATCCCGTCAGCAACGACTACATGATTTAGGAGGATTTTTTATGTTTATTTGTCACGAAAACGAAGGTCAGCTCTGCACGACCTTCCAGTCTGCCGGTGAAATGACCGTTGGTGCTCCCTGCACCATGGCCTACAGCAACATCATCAAAACCAGCGATGCCGATGAGGCCTTTGTCGGCATCATCGCTTCTGCCCGTGGAAACATTGCATCGGTCATCATGCGCGGACTGGTCACCGTCGGCTATTCCGGCAATATGCCGTCCATCGGCTTTACCGCTCTTGTCGCCGACGGCACAGGCAAGGTCAAAATGGGCGAAAGCGGCAACACCTATGCCATTGTTGCCGTCGATACCAATGCCAAGACCGTTACATTTCTGATTTAAGGAGGATAGCAATATGGCTTTTGATAACATTCATCTGGAGAAGGGTATGTACCGTGAGAGCGGCAAGAGCTTTACGCAGGTTCTGGAGGGACTCGACCCCTCCGAGGCTTACCGCGGCACCGCACTCGAGGGCACCGATGCGTTCCAGCGTCAGCTCAAGCGTTTTGACATCCATGCCAAGGGCGCTGGCAGTGACAGTGTGGAAAAGTTCTTCCGCACCTATGAATCTGCCGTGCTGTTCCCCGAGTTCGTCGCCCGTGTGGTTCGTCAGGGAATGGAGGAGAACAACATCCTGCCCTCCGTGGTTGCAACCGTGACCAATATCGACTCGATGGACTATCGCAGCATCCATTCTGTCCCCTCTGAGAAGGACAAGACCCTGGCCGATGTCGGTGAGGGTGCGCAGATCCCCACAACCACCATCAAGACCGACGACAAGCTTGTTACGCTCAAGAAGCATGGCAGAATGCTTGTGGCATCCTACGAGGCACTGCGGTTCCAGAAGCTCGATCTGTTCTCTGTGATGCTGCGACAGATCGGCGCCTATATCCAGAGAAAGCATCTGGATGATGTGGTCAGACTGCTCAACACCAGCGCTACGACGTTCGTCATTGGGGACGATCCCATCAGCAGCGCAGAAGGGGAGATCGGGTATGCTTCTCTGGTCGACTTCTGGGCGCAGTTCTATCCCTATGAGATGAACACCATGCTCGTTTCCAACAGCATGATGTCCAAGCTCCTGAAGCTGCCCGAATTCCAGAATCCGCTGACGGGTCTGAATTTCCAGGGTACCGGCAAGCTTTCGACCGCGCTGGGCGCACAGATCCTGCGCAGCGATGCGATCCCCGCAAATTACATCTTTGCCCTGGACCGCAACTATGCCGTTGAGATGGTTCAGGCCGGCGATGTGAATGTCGAGTATGACAAGCTCATCGACCGTCAGCTCGAGCGTGCGGCCATCACCCACATCTGCGGCTTCGGCATGATCATGGACGATGCTGCCAAGATCCTGGAGATCTGATATGGATCTGAGTCCTGAGATCTGTGCCTATGCTGCCGAGCTCAACGGATCGGACAAGCCGTATATGGAGGCTGTCAGCCGCGCGGTATGGCAGATCCTGAAGGCAAATCTGCGCAAGAATGTGGCAATTGAGGAATATCGCGATGCTCTCATTACCGCAGGGGCGCTTCTGGTGCTGCGCTACATGGAGTGCATTGAGAGAAACGAGCTGGCCTCGTTTGATGCCGGTACGCTCAAGTTGGCCTTTCGTGACTCGGACAGCGGCCTGATGAGCTTCGTTCGTCTGCTTCTGGCACCGTGCTGCCGGGGCGATTGTATCGTTCTGGGGGTGTAGCCGTGAAGGAATTGATCGGACGCCTGATCGACCGCTACGGCTCGACGATGCAGGTGACCTCCGGCAAGACAACCAAGCAGATCAAGGCTTTCCTGCAGCTCGTTACCTCCAAGAGTTGGCAGAATATGGAGCGCATGATCCCCACGGTCGGAGAGATCCCGAGAGGGCAGTTCCTCTACCTCGGGCCGCCGGAGGTTTTGCTGAGTGGCTACGATACGCTCCTCTTTGACGGCAGACAGTTCATCATCCGTCGTGCCGACGCCATTGTCTACCGCAATGAGCGCATCTTCGTCTGGGGCTTGTGCGTGGAAGGAGGGCTGTCTTTGTGAGTGATTGTATGTCAAGCGTGATCGCGCAGCTGGATGTGGAGCAGATCCCTTTCCTCTATGCCTTTCCGAATGAGCGGATGCCGCCTCTGAAGGAGCATACCCTGCGCATCAGAATGTCCAAATGCGAGGTTACGGCGGTGTGTCAGGAGCATTTGATTGCGCCCGATCACCCGGTACTGCTGCAGCGAGAGACCGTCGACATCGACATTTACTCACCGTATTTGTTCGGCGGCGAAAAGTGCGAGCTGTATACAAAGCAGATTTTCCTGCGCCTGCTGCCCGTGTTTGAAAGCGGCTGCATCGATTCCATGGAGCGGGAGAGCTGCCGTTATGATCCTGACACCGACTGCTTCCGCAGCAGGATCGTTCTAAAGGGCAGCACGCTGCTGTCATATCTGGAAAGGACGGTGCTGCAATGACCTATGTAACGATCCCGGCAGCGGCCGCAGTGCGTGTGAGCATCAACGGTAGCTTCGTCGGGGCACTGCAGAGCTATCGTGAGGAGTGCACCCAGGGGCTTGCGCGGATCTGCAGCATCGGCTCGGGCAGCGTTCAAAAGCTGCATCCGCTGCGCAGGGAATATGACCTCCGGCTACGCTTTCTAATGCCGGCCGGCAGCAGCGCACCGGATATGCAAGAGCTGTCGAACTTTACGCTCGAGCTGTCTGCGCATGATCGAACGCTCCGCTTCGGCGGCTGCGAGTTTGAGCGCGTCTTTACCGAATGTGAGCTTGGCGGCAGCATCGTCTGCGAGGTGCAGCTTGCTGCCATCTCCCGCCGCTGCATTGTTGGAAGGGAGGATTGACATGCTCAAGCTTGGAAGCTTTACCTGGCCGAACGACCCCGAACGGCTGACGGTCTCCTACAGCCGCAAACTCAAATCGCAGATCGAGGAGAACGGTTTATGGAGCGTGGAAAATCAGGGGCGCTTCGGAAGAACCTTCGTCGGGGATGGCGTATTTTACGGGAAAGAGGCATACGATACTTTCAGCCAATTGGCGCAGCTCCTTTACGACGGAAACCCCTTGACCTTTGAGCATCCGATGTGGGATGAGGCCACGGTGCTTCTGACCGATCTGACCGTGACCGAGGAGTGGGAGGACGACCTTCTGCATTACCGCTTCGAGATGACGGAGCTGCCTCCGAGAGTATAATTTTGTGGTGTGTTCCTGTGCAGGATACGGGAACACACCTTTTTTATGCTTTGCGTGAAAAAATGTTTGCGATTTTGCTCAGAATATGTTATATTCTTAGATTGTAGATATATCGCTGAAAGAAGGTTAGATTCTATGGCACAGCAGGAAAATATTCGCAATATTGCCATTATCGCCCACGTCGACCACGGTAAGACGACCCTCGTCGACGAGATGCTCAAGCAGGGCGGCATTTACAGAGAAAATCAGGCCGTTGTCGACCGCGTCATGGACTCCGGTGACCTGGAGCGCGAGCGCGGCATCACCATTCTGGCAAAGAACACGGCTGTCAATTACAGAGGAACAAAGATCAATATTGTTGACACCCCGGGTCACGCGGATTTCGGCGGTGAGGTCGAGCGCATTTTGAAGATGGTCAACGGTGTCATCCTGCTGGTCGATGCTGCTGAGGGTCCCATGCCGCAGACTCGCTTTGTTCTGGGCAAGGCACTTGAGCTTGGTCACAAGGTTATCGTTGTCGTCAACAAGATTGACCGCCTGGATGCCCGAGTGGAGGAGGTCGTCGATGAGGTTCTTGAGCTGCTGCTGAACCTGAACGCAACTGACGAGCAGTTCGATTCTCCGACGCTGTTCTGCTCTGCCCGCCAGGGCGTTGCGGCCTATTCCCCGAATGAAACGGGTGTCAACCTCGACCCGTTGTTTGACACCATCGTGCGCTACATCCCCGCCCCCGAGGGTGAGCGTGAGGAGCCACTGCAGATGCTTGTTTCTGCCATCGACTATAATGAGTATGTCGGAAGAATCGGCATTGGCCGTATCGAGCGCGGTGTCATCCGTCAGAACCAGGAGGTCAGCATCTGCGATTTCCACAACCCCGATCAGACGGCTAAGGGCAAGGTCGTTGCCCTGTATGAATTCGACGGTCTGGGTAAGAAGGCCGTGAGCGAGGCTGCCGCAGGCGAGATCGTTGCCTTCTCGGGCATGGCAGACATCACCATCGGCCAGACCATCTGCGCTGTCGAGCAGCCGGAACCGCTGCCTTTTGTCAAGATTTCTGACCCGACCATCGAGATGACCTTCTCAGTCAATGATTCTCCGTTTGCCGGCAAGGAGGGCAAGTATGTTACCTCCAGAAATCTGCGCGACCGTCTGTTCAAGGAGCTTTTGAAGGATGTTTCCCTGCACGTGACCGAGCAGGGAACCGATGCATTCAATGTCGCAGGCCGTGGCGAGATGCACATCTCCATCTTGATCGAGACGATGCGCCGCGAGGGCTATGAGTTCCAGGTCAGCACGCCCCGTGTTCTGACCAAGGAGATCGACGGCTGCGTCTGCGAGCCGATCGAGCGTATGGTCGCTGACGTTCCCGAGGCCTCTATGGGCAGCGTGATCGAGAAGATGGGCAAGCGCAAGGGCGACCTTTTGTCCATGACTCCTGTCGGAAACCGTTACCGCCTGGAATTCCTGGTTCCCTCGAGAGGTCTGTTCGGTTACCGCAACGAATTCTTGACCGACACGAGAGGCGAGGGTATCATGTCCTCCGTGCTCGACTCCTACGCACCGCTCAAGGGCGGCATCGAACGCCGCAAGACAGGCTCTCTGGTCGCCTTCGAGACCGGCGAGGCCTGCACCTACGGCCTGTTCAATGCGCAGGAGCGTGGCCAGCTCTTCATCGGTGCCGGCGTCGAGGTCTATGCCGGTATGGTCGTGGGCATCTGCTCGCGCAACGAGGATATGAATGTCAATGTCTGCAAGAAAAAGCAGCTGACCAATATGCGTGCCTCCGGCTCGGATGAAGCACTGCGTCTGACCAGTCCGAAAATCCTTTCACTCGAACAGTGTCTGGAATTTTTGGCAGATGACGAGCTTCTGGAGGTTACTCCCAAGAGCCTGCGTATCCGTAAGCGTGAGCTCGATCACGCACAGCGTATGCGCCAGCTGATGAAGACCCGCGCAGGCGGCTAAGTAAATACACAATACCCGCATAGCACCGATAGATTGCTGTGTGGGTATTGTTTTTGCGATATGGGGTGACAAATGGTGCAAAAAACCGAGAAACAGAATCATCTTTGAAATTCAGAATATTTTAGACGAATTTGGACTGATATGGGCGAGGAAAGTCTGTATTTTTGTGCAAAAAATCACAAATGTCGAATAATGTCGAACGAAACATGGCATTTTCGCCGTAAAATACCTTGCAAATGCCCGAATGGTGTGCTAAGTTGGTACTACCGTTCAGGAATTTGTATTTTATGGAGGAAAGGGAATGGAAAAAATGATGCGGGTGCTGCTGGCAAACAGCAACGAGGATTTTACCCGAAATCTCTCGGCAACACTCAGGCAGACAGAACGATATGCGATTGTCGGAACGGCCCCTGACGGGGTCAGCGCAATGGAGCTTCTGCGCCAGCTCAAGCCGGAGATTTTGGTTTTGGATATGATGCTTCCGAAGGCAGACGGCATTGCCGTTGTCAAGGCGGCCTCGCTTCTGGACAAGAAGCCGTTGATCCTGGTTCTGGCGGACTTCATGACGGAGTTTGTCGGTGCCGCGCTGCAGCAGCACGGGGTAGAATATGTCATGCTCAAGCCGTGCACGACGGCTGCGATCGCCGAACGATTGGATCAGCTGCGAGAGAGCGGCAAGCCAAAGGAGCGTCCGAACATCGAAACGATGGTGACCTCGATGATCCACGAGATCGGTGTGCCTGCGCATATCAAGGGCTATCAGTACCTGCGAGAGGCGATCATTCTGGCCGTAAAGGACATGGAGGTCATCAACGCAATCACGAAGGTTCTGTATCCGCAGGTGGCAAGAACCTTTGCCACGACACCGAGCCGTGTGGAGCGAGCCATCCGCCATGCCATCGAAGTTGCTTGGGACAGAGGCGACCTGGATACGCTGCAAAGATTTTTCGGCTATACCGTCAGCAATACCAAGGGAAAACCCACGAATTCCGAGTTCATCGCCCTCATCGCCGATAAGCTCCAGCTGCAGCTCAAAACCGAAAAAGCGGTTCATTTCTGAAGCGCAAATGCATCTGCCTTGTTTGGCAGGTGCATTTTTATACAAAAAATCAGAGTCAGCCGTGGCGGATATGCGCCCCAAAAGTTAGAGCCCTTGGGGGTACATATCATAGGACTTCCCCGAGCGTTTTTTCGCAATACCTCACGCAGTAAGGCGCAAAAATCGCTTGGCGAAAACAGAATTTTGTGCATCTTATCTAAAAAAATCAGCGCATTTTTGGGTAGATATTTTCTCCGCCCTGTGCTATAATGTATGTGGTGAATGTTGGCATTCACTGTCATATTGCAATCATGCCGCTCCTTGCGGCAAATGGAAAATAGGAGGAAACATTATGGAAAACTACGGTCTGGAAAAGCTGGGCATCCTGGCTCCGAAGGCGGTTTACCGCAACCTGACTCCCGCGCAGCTGACTGAGGCTGCTCTGCGCCGCGGCGAAGGTAAACTCTCCAACACCGGCGCACTTGTTGTCACCACCGGTAAGTACACCGGCCGTTCGCCTAACGACAAGTTCATTGTTGATACTCCTGCCATCCATGACGATATCGCATGGGGCAAGGTCAATCGTCCGATTTCCAAGGAGAAGTTTGATGCCATCAAGGGCAAGCTGTGCGCTTACCTGCAGGGCCGTGAGGTCTTCGTTTTCGATGGCTTCGCAGGTGCTGACAAGGCTCACACCAAGAAGTTCCGTATCGTCAATGAGCTGGCTTCTCAGAACCTCTTCATCCATCAGCTCCTCATCCGTCCGACCCTCGAAGAGCTCGAGGCCTACGGCGAGGCTGATTACACCGTTCTGTGCGCTCCCGGCTTCAAGTGCGATCCCGAGGTTGATGGTGTCAACTCCGAGGCTGCCATCATGATCGACTATGAGGCGCACCTCATCGTCATCGCAGGCTCCCGTTACGCAGGTGAGATCAAAAAGTCCGTATTCTCCACCATGAACTTCGTTCTGACCAAGGAGAACATTCTGCCGATGCACTGCTCGGCCAACATGGATCCTGAAACCCATGAGACTGCTGTATTCTTCGGTCTGTCCGGCACCGGCAAGACCACCTTGTCTGCCGACCCGAACCGCAAGCTCATCGGTGACGACGAGCACGGCTGGGCAGATGACGGCATCTTCAACCTCGAGGGCGGCTGCTATGCAAAGTGCATCAACCTCAAAGCTGAAAACGAGCCTGAGATCTTCAATGCAATCCGCTTCGGCTCTCTGGTCGAGAATGTCATCATGGACGAAGAGACCCGCGAGTTTGACTTTGACGACGGCAGCCTGACCGAGAACACCCGTGTCGGCTATCCCGTGGAGTACATTTCCAACTCTGCAATCCCCGGTGTTGGTGGCATTCCGAAGGTTGTTATCTTCCTGACCGCTGACGCATTTGGTGTTCTGCCTCCGATCAGCCGCTTGAGCGAGGATGCTGCCATGTATCATTTCGTCACCGGCTTCACCTCCAAGCTTGCAGGTACCGAGCGTGGCGTTACCGAGCCGCAGCCGACCTTCTCTACTCTGTTCGGCGAGCCGTTCATGCCGATGGATCCGTCCGTCTATGCTGAGATGCTGGGCAAGCGTATCCGCGAGTCCGGCGCAAAGGTCTATCTGGTCAACACCGGTTGGGCAGGCGGCTCTGCAGCCTCCGGCGCAAAGCGCATGAAGTTGGCTTACACCCGCGCTATGGTCTCCGCAGCGCTCAACGGCGACTTCGACAATGTGGAATTCAAGCACCACGATGTATTCAATGTCGATTTCCCGACCTCTTGCCCGAACGTTCCCGACGAAATGCTCGACGCTCGCGGTCTGTGGGCAGATAAGGATGCTTACGATGCACAGGCAAACAAGCTGGCAACCATGTTCTCTGAGAACTTCGCAAAGAAGTATCCGAACATGCCGGCACACATTGCAAATGCAGGCCCGAAGGCAAAGTGATTGAAACAACGAAACCGCTCCGTGAAAACGGAGCGGTTTTTTCACACCACGAAATGCCGCAAATTCGGCAGTTTCCGTTGCCTGCTGCTTCGCAGCCGGTCGAGTCATGACTCGACCCCAGAGTGTCAAAAAAGTCGCCAATCGTCAAAATGCAAATTTTTGGCGGTTGGCGATCTGTATTCAAATAAGAGATTGCGAACGTATCTCCGATACAGCAAAAAAGCACTTCCAATGCTTGCTGCGCAAGGCATTTTGACTTACATCGCAAACCGAGCTCTACCGTACCATCGTACGCCGACGCGCTCGGTTTGCTCGTCTTGACGACTTTTTGAACTCTGTCAGTCTGTCGAAAATTAAGTTTTTCGACAGACTGCGGTCGAGTCATGACTCGACCCTACACAGGTGCGTAGCGCAAAGACAAATCGTTATTTGATTTGGGTGCCGCCCCATTCGACGACGGTGAAGCCGCTGCGCTCGGGTGCAGTCAGCTCTTGTGTCGGAATCTCAATGGCTTCCTCGCTTCCGTACCATGCCATGTACACACGCAAGAGCGTATTGGGCGCAGGCGTAATCGTCAGCGGTGCGGTTTCGGTATAGCGATCGGTCTGGAATGTGATGATGTTATAGGGATTGTTCTGCATCATCGGCAGCCAGAACACAATAAATTCATTGGCTTCCTTACGCGTCAGACCGAGCTGCGCAAGGGCGCTTTCCAAAAAGGCTGCTGTATCCTCTCCCTTGACGCAGAAGCCTTTGGAAAAGTCGTATTCCGCTGGGCCTTGTCCCTCCCAATAAAGGTAATTATAGGTCTGACCGCTTGCATCGGTCAGCGTGCCGTCGGGCTGTGCAGTGACCGACCAGCCGTCACGGTATTCAGGATAGGTGCAGGTCAGTTTGCCGTTGTAATCCAGCTTCACCGTGACCTCGGACTCCTTCTCAGGGTACAGATAGATCACAGGCTTCATGGGCGTGGGCTCTTCGTCAAAGCTCGTGTAGTAGGCATAGGATGCTCCATGAATGTATTCAACGAGTTCGCTGCTGTAAAATAAGTTGGTGCCGCCGTAGTCGTTTTCTGTTGCCACAACTTCGATATACCACTTCGGGGTATCCTCAGGGCGTTGCAGGGCGGCACGGATGACACAACCGTCGGTGACCTCCACACAGTAGGTTGGCTCGTCGGCATAGAGAACATCGCCGTATTCCTCCCAATGGAGAACCTCGTAAATATCGACTCGGGTGCCGACATATTTGGGGATAATGTAAAGATATTCCTGCGAGCCGTCGGTCCAGACAGTCGTGGGAGTCAGGTCTTTTTCAAACGGTGGATACAGGAGCATCGCCATGGCAGAAGCATCTTCATGAGGACCTTCGTATGCGCTGTTGATGGGAAGGTCTACACTCAGACCCATAACAGAACCGTGCACATAGGTCGGCCGTTCCTCCTGCGTCGCACTCGTGGTGTTCTCAGAAGAAATGTGCTCCGAGGCGGCAGGTGTGACCGGCTCCGTGTCGGCGCAGGCGCACAGAAGCAGGGCCAGGAACATCACAAAAATCAAGCGTTTCATAAAAATCCTCCTCTGATCGTTCGGCGATCATTGTTTGTAAATTCTGAGCTTACCGTTTTGCACTGTAGGGGAGGGGCATGCCCCTCCCGGCGGCAATTGCTACGATTTTGCCGGAAGCTACTGCGAATACGGGCCTGTTTCTGCCGGTGGAGGCATGCCTCCACCCTACCTTGTCTGTACAATCACAGACCGCAAAATCGGAATTGGAAGGTTTTCTATCATAATAGACGACGCGGATCGGCGAAGGTTCCGAGATTTTTCATACCTTGCAAAGCCGGTGGAATTTTGCTCTGCAAATGCAAAATCAATTGACAATATGATATATTTAGATATAATAAATGTATATTTATAATAAGGGGTGTACCATCATGGCAAAACGCATCATCGCATTGCTGTTGTGCCTTGTGACGATCCTCTCTTTGCTGCCGTTGGTTTCCGCACAGGAAACAACGGTGGACAGAGGTGCGACCAAAGCAAGCAACTTTGTTGGCTATCCGTCTGTCTTCGTTGTCGAAGACGACTATCGCATCTCCTTCCTGACCAATACCAATGGTATGGCTTGGGTCGAGATCGGTGGCGTGGCCTATGAGGACACGACCGCCGGCATCATGGACTGGGAAACCAAGTTCCATGGCATTACCGTTCCGCAAAGTGTGCTTGACAGTGCAAAGAGCTATAAAATTTGCTTCCGACCGCTGAGCGAAAGGCCTGCCAACAATCCCGCGCCCGGTGCAACGCAGTCGAAGACCTACAGCTTCAATCCCGTTTTGCCCGGTGAAGATCCCGTTTTGCTGTGCGTTTCCGACCAGCATAACAATAACACAGGCGCCGTGGCAGTATCAAAGTATGCAAACTACGATGCTTTGGTCTTTGGTGGCGACTATACCGCTTCCATCAACACCGAAGCCGTTGCTCAGGACTTTTTGAAGTACAGCGGTGAGATCTCCATGGGTACCAAGCCCGTCATCTATCCGCGTGGCAACCACGAGATCCGAGGAAATTACACACACTGGATCGACGGCGTTGTTCCTGCCAGCTCGACCAATAAGAGCTATTTTGAGTTTGTGATGGGTGATGTTTACGGCATCGTGATGGACTGCGGCGGCAGCTATGCGGATAACTATACTGACATTGCCGACACCATCGACTATGAACCTTACCGCGTGGAGCAGACTCGTTGGCTCGAGCAGGTCTACACCAAGGGCACTTGGAGACAGTATTCCAAGCGCATCATCGTATCGCATGTGCCGTTTGTCACGCAGGCAAACTTCACCAGCATTTTTAAGGACTGGACGAATATCCTCAACCGTATGGATATGAGTGTTTGTATCTCCGGCCATACGCATAACTTTACATTCTATACCCCGACGCATGGCAGCGTGAAGACGGCGCCCAATTTCCCGACGTTTACCATGACCAAGTATGCGAAGGATCCTTATGTTTACACCGGCGGATACTTGACCTTGGGCGATGAGAACTTCACACTCAAGCAGGTCGACTCTGCGAGCCTGTCCGTCTTGTCGACCCATACGATTGCGAACAAGACTTATGGAATTACGCCCGAGCCGAGCACGAAATTCGAAACGGCAGTGGCACCGATGCCGAGCAGAACGGTCTCGGCAGGCTCGGCAAGCGTGCCTTCGGTGGCTTCTCCCTTCAGTGCGCACCCGACCGTATTTGTTGTGGAAGATCATTATGTCATTTCCTTCCTGACCACCGAAAACGGTATGGGCTGGGTTGAAATCGGCGGCCAAAAGTATAAGGACTCGACCATGGGTGTTATGGATTGGGAATCGAGAATCCACTCGGTGACCGTTCCGCAGAGCATTCTCAACAGCGCGAAGACTTATAAGATCTGCTTCCAGTCCATGAGCGAACGTAAGGCGTATACCCCGGTACACGGTGAGACAAAATCCAAAACCTACCCGTTTACGCCCGCGCCGCCTGCGCCGACCTATCTGTGTATGTCTGAGCAGCTCAATGACAACACCAATGCGATGAAAGTTTCCAAGTACAAGAACTGGGATGTCTTTGTCTGCGGCGGCAAGTATATGAAGGCGGCGAACACAGAAAATAACCGTTATTATCTGCTGACGCTCTGCGGCGAAACAGCACAGGGCACGAAACCTACGATTTTTACCCGCGGCAACCGTGAGCTTCGCGGTTTCGGCGCGCATGATGTCATTCACTCCATGGGCACGAGCACCACAGGCGATGCTTACTTCTACTTCACGCAGCCGAATATTTTCGGCATCGTGCTCGACACCGGTGAATATGGTGCGGACTCCTTGGCGCAATTTGGCGACACTGTCCGTTTCCAGAAGTACCGCGAAGAGCAGGCACAGTGGCTCAGAAAGATTCTGGCGGAAGGAAAGTGGAAGGATTATGACAATCGTGTTGTCATCTGCCATATTCCGTTCACCACCTATACTGACGGCAGCATGAAGGCGGTTTTCAAGGAATGGACGGACATCTTGAACCAGATGGGTGTTACCTTGATGATCGCAGGTCACGTCAATAAGTATGCCTACCATCCCGTGGGCGATGCCGCCAATGTATCCGGCCCGAATTTCCCGATGCTGACCATGTCCGACGCACCGGAAAACGGCAGCACTCTTTACTCCGGTACATATGTTACCTTCAACGGCAGAACCTTTACGACCGAAAATGTCTCCAATACCTTGGCGGTCAGAGAGAAGAAAACGGTGATAAATCCGCTCTATGTCGATAAGGGCGACTTGGTTTCCAACTATTCTCCGACCAATGACCAAAATGTGCTTTATTTTGGCTTCGGCAATACGCCTGATGACGTTCAGCGCTACACCACAAATCCCGTTTATGCCAATGCCAACTATGACACCAACGGCGTAATTCGCACTTCCAACTTCTACAAGGGCGGCAATTCGAACTATGATCTGCCCACCGGCACCGGAATGGGCTTTGATTATAACGAAGGCACGGTTTATTCCAATATCACAGGCCCCTATGCAAGCACATCCACAGACCCCACCTACACAGGCAATGTCAGCCGCCGCTTCGTCTTTGGCGAGACGAACGACACAAAGGACTCGGTCGGCTCGTTGAAGTACAGCCCGAAAAATGCAGAGGTATTCCAGGTGCGCTTCAAGCTCCATAATGTAAAGCTCAGAAGCAATATTCCTGCAAGCGAACGCGCCAGAATTGTTTCCTTGCAGTACTATAAGGATTCTGCAACCTCCGCAACCAGAAATGCCAACTCGTACGGCGGTGCCTTCGTCAATGACAAATACATGGTCGTTACGCTGGATTTGGACAGCAACTTCAAATCTGCAACGACGATCACGAAGTTCTGGGTTGAATTCCACGGCTTCTTCAAAAATGACGAAAGTGCTGACGCATCCATCACGCTCGACTATGTATACATTGGGCCGCGTGCAACGATGCCCACCAAAGATGACGGCTACCTTCTCTTTGATTTTACCAACTCGGCAGCGGCACAGTATCGTTATTCCGGCGAGGCTTACGGCGCAAACTATGACTTGGCTGCCAACTGGTCCTTCAACGACAGCCGTTCTTCGATGCCCGAGATCATAAACGGGGCGATGACCGCCACCTGCAAGCAAGCTGGTCACGCATGGTTCGAGACCAAGAACGGCAAGACCTCTGCACCTGCGATGGCTTATGTTCCGAGCGGCGAGGAATATGTCCAGGTTCGCCTCCGCTTTCATAACCTTGAACGCGTAGCTACGAATGAAGCAGGAAGAGTTACAATTTTCTTCTTCGATGCCTCGAATCATGTCGATGCGACGGCGCGCAGTGCGACATTCTCAATTCCGAATGAAGATCTGGCTACGAATGGGGAGTGGTTCACCTACCATTTCAAAATCGGCGATCAATTGAAAGGTTTGGCAAAATCGGACTCCGTGCGTATCACCTTGTCAAACATCTATAGCTCGGTCGGCACAGGTACGGTAGAAATTGACTATCTGTACATCGGCGATGACGATAAGATGCCCACGCCGCACAATTATAGTGAGGTTGTAACTCCACCCACTTGTATAGAACACGGATATACCACCTTTACCTGCGCCGATTGCGGTAAAATCCTTGTCGGCAACGAGACCGAAGCAGGCGTGCACGATTATGAGACGGTCGAAACTGCACCGACCTGTACGGAAAGCGGCCTTGCGGTGCACACCTGTGTCACTTGCGGTCATGTTTCCGAGGAAATACTTGCACCCATGGGGCATAACACCGAATATCGTGACAGCGTGCAACCGACTTGTACAACCGATGGCCTATTGGATCACTTTTCATGCGGAGCCTGCGGCGGATACTTTGCCGACATAGAAGGCTCTGTTGCGGTTACGCAAGAGGAGCTTCGAATCGAGAAGCTTGGGCATTCGTATGCCTCTGAAACGAACGAACCGACTTGCACTACCGAAGGTGTTACCGTGTACACTTGTACTGCTTGCGGCGACAGTTACGAAGAACGCACCGATGCACTTGGCCACAGCTATGACATTGTTGTGACCGATCCCGATTGCACCCATGACGGCTACACCACCTACACCTGCTCTGTCTGTGACGATACCTACATCACCGATGAGATCGATGCACTTGGCCACAGCGAGATCATCGACGAAGCAGTTGCCCCGACCTGCACCGAAGGCGGCCTGACCGAGGGCGCACACTGTGATGCCTGTGGCGAAGTCCTTGTGGCGCAGCAAGCCATTGCCGCCAACGGCCACAGCTACGATGAAGGCAAGATCACTGTTGAGCCGATCTGCGGCACGAACGGTGTCATGACCTATACCTGCCTGATCTGCGGCGCGGAAAAGACCGAAACGATCGTAGGAACCGCCCATGTCAGTATGTATGTCGCAGCCATCGCCCCGACCTGCACGGAAGACGGCCTCGAGGCACATTACAAGTGCATCCACTGTGGAAAGACATTCATTGACGAGAAGTGTGCCTACCCGATCCCCATCGACTTTATGGTCATCACCGCATTGGGTCATGCTTATGATTCTGTTGTGACCGAACCAACTTGCACCGACGATGGCTACACGAGCTACACCTGCTTTGCCTGCGGCGACAGCTATACCGCTGACGAAGTTAAGGCAAACGGCCACAGCTACACCTACACCAACAACGGCGAGAACCACACCGTCGGTTGCGCAAATTGCGACGACTCCGCAACGGAAGATCACACCTACGTAGATGGCAAGTGCATCTGCGGCGCAAACGAGCCGACGGAGCAGTTTGTCGAGACACTCAAGCCCAGCATGAGCATCGTTGTCGGCGCGGAAATGAGCGTTGCCTTCACTGTCAATCAGTCCATGGTATCCAAGTACGAAAGCTTCTACCTCGTCGTTGAGAAGGATATGGTCGGCGCAGAGACCAAGACCGTTACCTTCGGCTACGGCGAAGGCCAGACTGCCCTGACCCCGATGCCCAATGCAACAAATCCGTTCCTGCACAATGCAAGCTTCACCGGCCTGACCGCAAAGGAAATGGGAGATGAGATCAGAGCAACGCTGTACTGCGTGGACGCAGAAGGCAACATCTTCTACGGCCCGACGCAGACCGACTCTGTCAAGGATTATCTGCTCAGAGGTCTGGACCTTGCAACCTCGACTCCGGAGAAGAAGACGATGTATGTCGATATGCTCCGCTATGGCGCAGTGGCGCAAACCTACTTCGACTACGACACGGACAATCTGGTTGCGGACGATCTGACGGAGGAGCACCTGACCTACGCAACCACCGTGATCCCCGAGGCAGTCGATGGCTCCAAGGCAGAGGGCGGCCATGGCACCTTGAACACCAGCGTCGTTTTGAAGGCAAGAGTCACCCTGACTCTGTCCCACCTGAAGCCCGGTGCAAACCTTGCAAACATGAAGTTCATTGTCAAGGACGCACTTGACGGCACTGTTATCAAGGAGCTGCCTGCTTACAACCTCAACCCCGTCATGATTGCAGCAGACTTTGACGATGTCGGCGCAAAGCAGATGAGAAGACTCATCACCGTCACTCTGTACGACGGCGACACTGCCATCACGGACACTGTGACCTGGAGCGTTGAGAGCTATGTTGCAAAGACTCGTGCAACGAGCACCGACGCAGGCCAGATCGACCTTGTCAACGCAATGCTCACCTACGGTGACGCAGTTGCTGCCTACATGGCAACCCAATAAAATGCGAGGGGTTGGCTCCGCAGGTACTGGCCTTCAACGTCTTGCAGGAAAGGCTGGGATCGTGCTTTTGAATGCAGCTGAGGCAGTTTATGATAGTGTAAAAGCAGGAGATTCTTTTGTTGATACAATGAAGAATGCTACGAAGGCGGCTGGTGCTTCCACAGCCCTGCAAGTAGCGGGGTTGCCATTTAAGTCCCATAGCTATAACTACAAAGACACGGCGTTTATATCAGGTGCACGTGCGGCGAAAGCTTTAAATAGACGCTACGGGCCCGTTCAGGGATTCTTTGAATTTGTTGGAGATTTAATAAACTGACTTTTGAGGTGTAATGATCAATATGCGTGGTATTAGATTTTTATTTCGCTGTATAAAGGATGGCACTGTTGGTTGGCTTGGCGGAGATCCACCCCAAAAGAGTGGCCTAATTGGAATGGCAATTCTGTTCGTCTATTATCTCATTGTATCACTTATCATCATTATGTGGCGAAATGAGAATATAGCTACAAACGAAACAGCTCGCCTCCTTTTTGTAAGCACAGTAGCCTATTTCTCAACTCTTTTAATCGGTGCCTTTTTACTCGATTTTATTTGGCATACGTTGCTCAAAAAATAGTGGTGCGGGGGCCGGTTTGTGTGAACCCTAAGCTACGAACCCCGGGATAGGCTAAGGCCTATCCCGGGGTCTTGTATACCCGTTGCTCACATTTGAGCCAACAGTTTGTTACGATCGACGGAACAATCGTGCGAGGGTGAGCGCGACCACACCGCACACGCAGACGATGGCGATGGTGGTGGCATGCTGGCGAATCTGCGGCCAACGGTCAAAAAAGCTCGAAGCGTCGATCAGCGCCGAGAACAACGACAGCAGCGACAAGCCAAACAAGAACTTATCCGATCGCTTGCCGGCTTTTACCGCATCGGCATTTTGAAGCATCTCCATCTGCGACTCGTTGTCCACAATGTCCTCCAAAAGTTGCTTGATCTTCAAAATGTCGTACATCTTTGAATACACATTTTGGAACACCTTATCATCCGAAATGACATTGAAGGAAAACACTGTTTTCAGCCGCACGATGCGCTGATTCAGCTTCTCGAGTGCAGAGGACTTGCTGTCGAAGAGCAAGGAGATCTGGTCGATGTATTCCACGGCGGAAAACTTCTGATTCAGCAGAAGCAGGTACATAAAATAGTAGTCCTTTTGCAAGTGAGCAGGTTTGGTTCTGTGCAGATAACCGTTTTCATCTTTGTGGTTTGCGTCATAAACGACATTGACAAGGCCCTCAGTACAGCCTGCCCAGTAATCGCCTGAACTGGGCGTGTAGACCATGTCGTAGTCGCTGTCCTGATGGATTGGGATGTCCTCTTTGTAGCTTCGGCACAGATGGAAGAGTCGGTTCTTCACCTCGTCCTCATGCTGTTCTGCCTCGTCCAGATGTAGAAAATGATAGCAATTACACTCCCGCTTGAAGCCAGCCGCCGCAGTGAAAAAGAGCGTTGCACGGGCATTGTCCGGCAGAAGCGACAAGGCGACGTCGTACAAGGCCCGCTCTCCTTCGGGCGGTGCATGGTGCTTGTCCTTCTCGGCTTTCTTAAAACGGTAGGCAAAGTTATATATCTCCTCGGGTGTCATATCCGTATAATTCACCCAAAATTCCATAAACCCGATGCCGGTGGCAAAGCAAGTACAGGAATGAAATAAATGGATTTGGAATAGCTCATATTACTTTTTGGCAGCGGCCTGGCGCTTGGCGAATTCCTCGGGATCAACGCTTTCCCAATAAGCATCCGTGCGGTGGTAGAGCTCGTAGAGCTTCCAGTCGCTCGGGCTGAGGTAATAAAGTGCGTTGAGCCGCGAGAAAAGAAACGCGAGCAACGCATAGAACCAGAACAATCCGAACAGAACCGTCAGAAGCAGCAGCGCAACCAGCGCAAGCTGCAGAGCAATGGCACCGCCGGATGCATAGTCGATGAACATAAATACGATGACCACCGCCATGAGGCCGGTCAAAATGCCACTTTCCGGATAGATCGTCCAATGCAGGATCTTTCTGCGCAGCTCATAGACATTCTCAGCCAGATTGGTCAGCGCCTGTGCCTTCTGCGCCTGCGTGCCGTTGAGGGGAACCTGCACATCGCGGTATCTCAGCCAATCGCGCAGGTAGAAGCCACCTGCGACCATGCCACAGATCAGAAGCGGCACGATAAAGCCGATCAGGATCGAAAACAAGATCACTTTTGCCCAGCCGTCACGGGGCATGGACTCGACAAGCGACGGAAGCAGAGGCAATTTTTCGAAGTATTTCGACATTTTTTCGCCAAAATAAAAAAGGCCGAAATTCATGCTGACCAAAAGCATATTGAATACAAAAAGTACGGCTCCGAGAGGCTGAATGATGCGACTTACGAGGACATTTCGCTTGAGCAGACGTTCCCTGCTGATCAGATACTCCCAGGTCGGCTGAACCTCGGCCTCGGTCATCGGTGTTTTCGGTAGCTTAAACATGGCCGGACTCCTTTCTCTCTTCTAACAGGCAGACGGCGTGGCAGGCGATTCCCTCGCCACGGCCCGTAAAGCCCAGTCCCTCCTCCGTGGTGGCCTTGACATTGACTCTGTCAAGGGGCAGGTGGAGTGCTTGGGCAAGGTTTTCGATCATTTGGGGGATGTAGGGCTTGAGCTTCGGGCGCTGTGCCAGCACGGTTACATCCACATTACCGACACAGTATCCCTTTTCCTCCACCCGGGATACAACCTCATGCAGCAAGAGCATACTGGAGATGCCCTTGAAGCGTGCATCATTGTCGGGGAACAGAACACCGATGTCGCGCAGGGCGGCTGCGCCCAAAAGGGCATCCATCACTGCGTGCAGCAGAACATCTGCATCTGAATGCCCGTCAAGTCCGAGCTTATAGGGGATCTCGACACCGCCCAGGATCAGCTTTCTTTCTGCGACCAGTCGGTGGACATCGTAGCCGTGTCCGATTCTCATAGCGCATCCCTCCGTTTCAGGATCGCCTCGCCGAAGGCAAGGTCGATCGGGGTTGTGATTTTGATATTTTCGTCGCTGCCCTCGGTCAAAATAACAGTCTTTCCCATTGCCTCGAAGGCAGAACAATCATCTGTCAGATTGAGATTTTGTGCCAAAGCGGTCTGCAAAGCATTCAAGATCTCCGTCTTGTAAAATACCTGCGGTGTCTGTACAGCAAACAGCTCACTGCGGTCGGGTGTGTGGCAGATCCGACTGTCACGGGCAACCTTGATTGTGTCCTTGACTGCAATGGCAGGTGCGGCTGCGCCGTGCTGCTCGGCAGCTTCAATCGCCCGATCGATCACATCCTGCGTGACGAAGGGTCTTGCACCGTCATGAATGGCGACCAAGGTCCCGTTTGCGTCGGTTATGCCGCTTAAGACGCTCTCCGTTCGGCTTTTTCCACCGACCACTGCTGTGCGAAATTTCGCCACATCCTTGCAAAGGGTGCAGATCGTTTCGATTAAGTCCTGACGCGTGACGACCACGATCTCGTCGATGCGATCGCTTTGGCTCAGTGCCTGAACGGTTCTTAAAATCATCGGTATGCCACCGATGGATGCTACGGTCTTGTCGATGCCTCGCATTCTCGAGGCACTTCCGGCGGCAACCACGACCGCCGTGCAGCTTTCTTTTCTCACAGCTCCATCACCGTCTTTTTGTATTCTGCACCACGCACCATGAAGTTCTTGAACTTGTCAAAGGCTGGGCCGGCCGGGGAGAGTGTTACGATATCGCCCTCTTCGGCATGTGCGGAAGCGGTGCGAATCGCCTCGTAAAAGTCCTCGATACGCAGGATCTCGGGAGCCTTTCCTGCCCTTTCGGTCGCTTGTGCGATTTTTTCACCTGTTGCGCCCGTGCAGATCAGCAGCTTGACATGCTTGCAGATCTCCTCACCCAGCTCGTCGAAAGGCAGACCCTTGTCATAGCCGCCTGCGATCAAAATGACCTTCTGCGTGAAGCTGCGCAGGCCGGCGATCGTGCGGCTCGGAGACGAGGCAATTGAGTCGTTGTAATAGCGCACGCCGTCCTTGATGCGAACCAGCTCGATGCGATGCTCCACACCGCCGAAACTGCGGGCGACATGAACGATGTCCTCATCGCTGACCATGCCTTCCACTGCCAAAATCGCTGCCATATAGTTTTCAACATTGTGAATGCCAGGCAGCAGGATGTCCTCCTGCCGCAGGAGTGGCTCGCCATGGCGGTAGATCACGCCGTCTTGCAGATAAACCTCGGTTTCTTCTTTTCGGGAGAAGCGCTTGACTGCACCCTTGGCCATGGACGCAAAGCCGTCGGTGATGGCATTGTCGCGGTTTAATATTAGGATGCCATTGGCGTTCTGGCGACTGAAAATATGCGTTTTTGCTTCAATGTATTCGTCCATGTCACGGTGGACATCCAGATGGTTTGGCGCCAGATTCGTGACCACGGCGGTTTTTGCGCTGTAGCGCAGATCCATGAGCTGGAAGGAGCTGAGCTCCAGAACGACCTTGTCGTTTTCTGTCATTTCATCGACACGATTGAGCAGGGGCGTGCCGATGTTGCCGCCCAAAAAGACTCGATGACCCGCCTTTTTCAGCATCTCGGAGATCAGCGTGGTGGTCGTGGTCTTGCCGTCAGAGCCGGTCACGGCGATGATGTCGCACGGACACAGAGAGAAGAAGGCCTCCATCTCACTGGTCATTTCGCAGCCGCTTTCCCGCAGGGCAATGAGCTCCGGCCGATTCGGATGCAGGCCGGGGGTGCGGAAGGCTACATCTGCCTTGAGATCCTTCAGATAGGCTTCGCCAAGCTGCAGCTCGCAGCCGAGCTGCTCCAGCTCCAGAACCTCGGCATCCAGCTTCTCACGCTCCGTGCGGTCACAGCCACGCACCCGAATGCCGTGCTGCAGCAAAAGCCGCACCAGCGGTCGGTTGCTCACACCAAGTCCCAAAACCAAGACCTGCTTGTTTTTCAGTCCTGCAAAGTAGTCCTTCAATTTCATGCACTGACTCCTTTTTGTCCATATTTCTTATATTATAACCGATACAAATATTTTTTGCAATCTATTTGACATCAGGAAAAAAATAAAGTACAATAGGCGTGCGACCGGGACGGGCAGTCGCGTGCCGCTCTCCAAAGGGGGCGGTATGAGGAAAGTCCGGGCTCCACAGGGCAAGAATAACGGGTAACGCCCGCCGAAGGCGACTTCAGGAAAAGTGCAACAGAGAGATACCGCCACGTTTTTATTCCGCAACCCGATTATGTGGTTGCCTTGACGTGGTAAGGGTGGAAAGGCGAGGTAAGAGCTCACCCATCACACGGGAACGTCGTGATGCTGTAAACTCTATTCGGAGCAACACCGTGGAGGAGGCAAATGGTTGGCCCGACCGTCTCCGAGGAGGTGGCTGGAGCGTATCGGTAACGGTGCGCCAAGATAGATGGCTGTCGATTACAGAACCCGGCTTATAGTCCCGATCGCAAAAAAAGCAGAGTGCCGTTTGGCACTCTGCTTTTCATACGATTACCTAATAAAAATAATTGACAAATTTCAATTTTTCGCTCCGGTTGCCCTCGATAAAAACGACCACAACGCTGTCACGACGACGCGCAGCGTGCCTGGAGGGGTCATGGGGAGGGCGGCTCTGCGGCGGGGTAGGCAGTAACAAAACATGAAAGGTTGAATCGCCGCAGGCTCCAGCGCCTCCCCATGCCTGTTCTTTGGTACCTTTCTTGCAGGAGCAAGAAAGGTACGCCCCACGCAGTGGAGCAAACTTCCGCCTTATACAGTCGTAATTTTCTTATAAAAACTGCCTGCGAGCGCGCCAGCGTTACGATATGTGAAAGACAAGACTTCTTGCACACGGTCACGGCACGCCGTGCCCCTACAATGACGTGAGCAACGAACCGATAAATTGGAATTTTATCAAAGCTTTTCATCAGGTTTTAGTATAAGAGGTTATTGCGAGGAGCGAAACGACATGGCTGCGGCCTGCCCTTTACGGGTGCAAGCACAAGGTATCGTGGTGCGATGGACATCGGTACTTTGCTCCACTGCGTGGGGCGTGACTTTCTTGTTTCGGCCAAGAAAGTCACCAAAGAACACGACAAGAGAGAGGCGCTGTAGAAAACCTATCGCTCCATGGAACGGATCGTTACTGCCAAGCTCGGTTTTCAAGCCGCCCTCTCTCTTGACGTTCTCCCGGCACGCTGACGCGGATCGTTCCCCTGTGGTGATCGGTTTCGTGATGCGGAATTCTTGCCGCCTTTGCAAGAAAAAAATTTATCAACCTTTATGAAAATAATTGACAAATTTCAATTTGTGGCTCCGGTTGCCCTCGATAAAAACGACCACAACGCTGTCACGACGACGCGCAGCGTGCCTGGAGGGGTCATGGGGAGGGCGGCTCTGCGGCGGGGTAGGCAGAAACAAAACATGAAACGTTTGGATAGCCGCAGGCTCCAGCGCCTCCCCATGCCTGTTCTTTGGTACCTTTCTTGCAGGAGCAAGAAAGGTACGCCCCACGCAGTGGAGCAAGCTTCCGACTTGTACAGTCGTAATTTTCTTATAAAAACTGCCTACGAGCGTGCCAAGGATGTCGCGCGCTACGATATGCGAAAAACGAGACTTCTTGCACAGGGTCACGGCACGGCGTGACCCTACAATGACGTGAGCAACGCACCGATAAATTGGAATTTTATCAAAACTTTTCATCAGGTTTTCGTATCAGCGAGTCAAAAATGTCGCCAACCGTCAAAATGCTAATTTTTGACGGTTGGCGACGGTTTTTACTGTAGCAGCTCGGCGGCAAGGACTTCATTCTCAGATGCAAGCTCGCGCAGGCGGTGGATGCTCTCCGACTGCGTATCATTCATGGCCGCTTCGATCAGGGACAGCAGCTTCTCCTGCGTCACATCCTCCAGCGGAACATAATGCTTCTTGCCCAGATAATCCAAAAATCCGCTGACCTTCGGATCATAGACGATGCCGACCATCGGCACGCTCTGTCCTGCGGCAAAGATCAAGGTGTGCAGGCGCATGGACACTACAAAGCTCATGCGGCGCACGAGCGCCAGAATCTCCTCACCGTTGGTGCCCGTGTGCAGCAGCAGATGCGCAGAGCGCAGGTGCTTTGCGACCATTTTGGCGGCTGCGTCGTCACGGTTCGGCTCCATGCAGTACAGCACGGGGATGAGATTGTTTTTTTCGCAGGCGGTGTCGACTGCCTGAGCGATGGCCTCGACCTTCTTTTCAAAGCCCTCCCACGGGCGCACAGCCAGCATCAGATAGCGCTTGTCCCGTTCGATACCGCAGCGGCGCAAATAGTTGCTCAGCTCGTCGGTCTCGGGCGGATCGATCAGCAGTGCCGGGTCAGCCGTCAGGCAGATGCGCGGCTTGCTCACGCGCAGCTCCTTCAAGAATTCTTCGGAGTAGCGGTCGCGCACCGAGATGACCTCGGCATAGCGGTTGAGGGTCTTGGAAGCGCGTTTGCGGTTCTTTTCCTTGTCGATGGGGCCGACACCGCAGCCATAGAGCATAACACGGCAGCCCTTCCTGGCGGCCTGGCGAATGCTGTAAAGATAGTAAAGAAGCGAGCGAGTGCTGGTGGCATCCTGCATCAGGGTGCCGCCGCCGCTGATATAGAGCTTGGCGTGACGCATACGCTTGCCGATCTTGCGCAGGCTGAAGGTATAGACAGAGTCGACATTGGCGCACAACCGTGTTTCGGTCGGGTCACGGCTCAGTACGGTGATGGGCACATCCGGGTCGATGTGGTGCAGCTGGTCAACGATGGCATTGAGGATGGCATTGTCGCCGCTGTTGCCCTTGCCGTAGGCACCGCAGATGACCACACCGTCACGGCAGTTCTTCGGCCGTGCAGCACGGCGCAGAATCGTTTCGTAGATCTTAATCTGCTTGGCGATCATGGCCTCGAGCGAGAAATCCTGCTTGGTTTTTTCATACAAGGCCTGTCCCATGCGCTTGCGCAGAGCAGCATCGCCTGCCAGACGCACTATGTGCGCAGCAAGTGCGTCCACATCCTGCGGTTTGAACAGAAGCCCATTGCTTCCGTCGTCGATCAGATAGGGGACGCCGCCGACCTCGGAGGAGATGGTGGCGCATTTCATCCGCGCGCCCTCGGTCAGGGCGTAGGGGAAGGTCTCGGAAAGGGAGGTCAGGCAGTTGACATCCAAAGCGTGGTAGAAGCTGTCAATGTCCTTGACCCAGCCTGCAAAATGTACCGTATTTTCTGCGCAAAGCTCCTTGGCCAGAGCCTTGATCTGCGCTTCCTCCTCACCCTCGCCGGCGATGGCCAAACGGATGAAGGGACATTCCTTTTGCGCTTTTGCAAAGGCCTTGACCAAGGTCGTCATATCTTTGACGGGGTTGATTCTTGCGGCGATACCGAAGACGACATCCGTTTCCGCAAAGCCCATTTCAGAGAGCACCTCACTGCGGGGTCGCACCCTGCGCTCGGTTGAAAAATCGACACCGTTATACAGTGTGTAGATGCGCTGCGGATCGAAGCCGCGCTCGGTCAGAAGCCTGCGCATTCCGTCGGACACACCGACCCAGGCATCAAATTTCGGCAGGACCCGACGGTTGATGTTGCCATAGGTCAGGTTGGCCAAGGGTCTTCCCATATAGTCGAGCTTGTAGTCGCTGTGGATGGTAGAGATGACAGGAATCTTGGCCTTCTTGCGCAGCAGATGGCCCATCATGTTGGCCCGTGCGCCGTGGCAATGCATGACCTGATAGCCGTCGTGACGGATCATGGCCAGGATCCGCTTCTTGGTCGTTGAGAGATTGTTGCCGGCAATGACCGTGGTGGGAATGCCGAGCTGCCGTGCTTCCTTGGCAAAGTCGCCCTCGGTGAAGCAGACCAAATGCACCGTCTGCGTGCGGTTGAGCCCTGCCAAAAGGGACAAAACGTGTGTTTTGGCACCTCCAACATCGCCGCCGGAGATCATGTGAATGATTTTCATAGCGTATTCCTCTTGCAATTCGTGTTTCGATAAGATATAATTTATTTTACAATATTTTTCGGGAACTTACAACCCGATAGGAGGTATTTTATGAAATTATTCGGCAAAGGCGGCAAGCTCAACATCATCGATGTGATCCTGATCGTCATTTTAATCGCGGCGGTTGCCTTCGTAGCAATTCGTTTCCTCTCCGGCAGCCACGACACCCTCGGCAGCGATGTGGCTCTGAGTGAGCCGAACCTGACCTTCACAGTCGTATGCGAGGATGTCGATCCGATGCTGGCTGAGAGCATTCTGGCCTCTCTGGACAGCCCCGACTCTGTCCTTGACGGCAACACCATCAGCATGACCCGTCTGTTCAACAGCAACAAGCTCGTGGATGCACAGGTCGTTGCGAAGGACTACACCGATGGTAAGCTCTCACTGACCGTTTCGGGCAAGGCTGTCTACTCCAACGGTGCCTTCTCCATCGGCACGCAGGAGGTTCGCATCGGTAAGATCTTCAATGTCAAGACCCTCGATGTGGAGATCGAAGGCATCGTCTATGCCATGGAGAAGCTCGGATGAGTGAGCTGATCAAAAACAGTCTGATCTGGCGGATCTGTGCAGCCATTGGGCTGTGGTTCGGCCGCTGTCCGATCGGCAGATTCTTCGCCTTTGTCGGAAGGCTCTGGCGGCAAGCGTGGATTTACGGCCTGATTGCCAAATGGCTCAAGGCCAAGCCGATTGCCAAGAATTCCGCTGCCAACAAGCGCCTGGGTAACCTCAACAGCCGCCTGCATCGCTTGGGCGGAGGTCTGCGTGATGCGCTTGAGGGCAGCCTTGTGCGCCGCATGTACGCCGCAATCCTGCGATATCTGCAGGGCAGCTTTTTTCTGGGCAAGCTCCTGGCAGGCGGCTTCACAAGCGTGATTCTGATCCTCATTGCCGCTTATACGCCCATCGACTATTTTCTGCGCGACGGTCTGAAAATGGATGCCATCGCCGGCATCTGGGATGAGGCACTGATGGTGATCGGCTTTTTGTGGCTGGTCTATTGCCGCATGAGCGCCAAAAAGCCGCTGCAAAGCCGCCTGAATTCGATGGATGTCTACCTCGGCTTCTACATCGCCGTGGGTCTGGCACTACTGACCTTCTGCTATACGCCCCACTATTTCGGGGTCAATGTGACGGGCTTCCGCGCTGCCATGCAGTACATTCTGCTGTTCTATCTGGTCAGCAGACTCATTCGGGATGATGCGGACTTCATGCTGATGTATAAGCTCATGATCGCCATCGCCTTCCTGTTTGCCCTGCACGGCATCTATCAGTTTGTTGTCGGCGTGGAGATCCCTGCGCAGTGGACGGACAAGGCAGAGGATGCTGTCCGCACCCGTGTGTTCTCCATCTTCAGTAACCCCAATATCATGGGTGCGTATATGCTGCTGTTTGCGCCCATGGCCATCGGCATGGCCTATGCCACCGAGGACATTGCAACGAAGGCATTTTACTGGTTCTGTGGCATTTGTATGTGCCTGGGCTGCCTGTTCACCATGTCCAGAGGCGCCTGGCTGGCGCTTGCAGTCGCCGCCGTGCTCTTTGCCCTCATCATTGACAGACGGCTCTTCGGCCTCATGGCTGTGGCAGGCATTGCCGCCTGCTTCCTTCCCTTTGTCAGAAGCCGAATCACCTATCTGTTCACGCCGGAATTCCAAGAATCCAATGCCCGTGCCGGCCGCGGCAAGCGCTGGGATACCGCATTTTCCTATCTCGACGAGTATGAGCGCTGGGATGTCGGCCTCGGCTACGGTATGTTCGGCGGTGCGGTCGCGGCGCAGAACGAGATCAATGAGAATTTCGACTATATGTATGTGGATAACTACTATGTCAAGCTGATCGTCGAAAACGGCATCATCGGTCTTTGTGCCTTCCTGACGAGCGTTTTGGGCCTTCTGTGGAACGGCATCCGCGCCTGCGGCAGAAATTCCAAGAATTCCTTCAAGCCGTTGTGTGCCGGTATGCTGTGCGGTTTGATTGGTATTTTGGTGCACAGCTTCTTCGAAAGCCTTTGGGAAGAGCCGTATATGATGGCATTGTTCTTTGCCATTGCAGGTATGCTGGTCTATGCAGGCTTCTTCCGCAAAAAGCAAAAATCATAAGGAGGAAAAACGATGTTTTGTTCCAAATGTGGTGCTTCCAATCCCAATGGTGCAATCTTCTGCTCCCGTTGCGGTGAGCGTCTTGCAATCGCGCAGTCGACCGTAGCCCCCAAAGAACCCGCAGCTCCCGAAGCTCCTGTCGAGCCGCAGTTCATGCCAATCATGGGTCAGATCATGCCGCCTGAGGCAGGCTCAATGACGGAATACTTCGTCCCACAGCCGAAAAAGAAGAACAAGGCACTTCCCTTTATCATCGCAGGTGTGGCCATGGCTGTGATTGCAGTCGTTTTGATCCTGATCCTCGGCGGCAGCGGCTACTCCGATCCGGAAGAGTTGGCCTTGGACTTTGCAGAGGCAATCACGGAATTTGATGTAAGCGACTTAGAAGACACCATGCATCCGGATATTCTCGACACAGAAGAATGGTATGATATCCGACAGATGATAGATTCCGAGCGTAAGCGCAGTATATACGACGACTATGAGACGGAGAATTTCAGAATCGTTGATGTGTATGATGAATACGACCGCTATGACCTCAGAGAGATGGAGGACGTTTTTGAGTCAGATTACGACATGGTTGTGCACATCGAGGAGGCCATAAGGTATCAGATTCGCTATGAACGCCATCTCAACGGCAGAATTTCTGATGAGAACGGTAGGGTCACGGTTGTGAAGATCGACGGTCGCTGGTACGCCCATCCGGAATCTGTGCGCTAAGAATGTAACAACATCCTGCTTGCGGGTTTGTATTGTTTTTCATCAACTCAATTCTACCGCAAATAGACACATCAGCCAACCCCTTTCGGGGTCAGCTGATGTGTTTTTTTACTCCACGCATTTTGTAACGCGCCCTTGACTTAAAGTTGAGATCACTGGAATTGCGCGGCCTCCAGACAGACATCGACATAGTAGGTGTTGCCGTCGCGGTAGAAGTAGATCCGCACGGCCTGCCCTGCGCTGTAATGCCGCAGCGCCTGCATATAGTCAGACAAATCCGTCAGCAGTGTGCGCTCGATCTGCACCAGCACATCTCCTGCTCGCAAACCTGCGCGGTAGGCATTGCTCGAGGTGAGCAAGCGGTTGACGATCACACCCTGCGGCAACTGCCAATAAATGCGGTATGGCTCGGGGATCTCGCCCACCTCCACACCGAGGCTGGCACCGTGGGCACTGCTCTGCAAAATAGCGTCGAGGCTCTGCTGCGCGTGCAGCCGCTCGTCTGCATCGATATCCGAAGGGGTCAGGCCCTCTCGGTCGACCTTTAAGATCGCCATATCGCTCGATGCGTCGATGCCCACGAAGGCAGCGACACAGCTCGTACCGTCGGGAAGGGTCACAAACAGCTCAGAGGCATTGTCCAGAATGTCGGATTTTGTCAGAAGATACCCGTCCTCCGTCAGGATCATTGCCGTTGCGCAGATCAGACCACGGCTTGACTGCGCCGTGACAACCGCGGTTCCATCGGCATAGCGGTCATAGATCCCCTTCAGGGACGGATCCTTCCACGCATCCCCGGTAGTCTGCGGCTGCAGCAGCAGCGTATCATCGGGGGCAAAGAGCTGCTCATCGTCCGGCTCCTGCCGGGTTTGTGTGCGTGGTTCGGAGAACAAAAAGATTGCTACAATGGTAACGTTGATTGCCATGAGCACCGTCAGGGCGGTCAGGATCCATGGCAGCTTCGACTTTTTCGGCTGCGTCTGAATGCCGGTGCCGTAATAGTACAGATTCTGCGCCGGCTGTTCAGGGGGGAGTTCACGGTATTCCGGTTCCATCGGGGTAAAATCATCCATTTGCATCCCCTCCTTTACTTACTCAATGCGACGGAGAAGGTAAACTCCGTCTTGCCGTCACGGCTATGGACATAGATATCCTCACCGTGCGCCATGATGATCGTCTTGACAATATATAGACCCAAACCCACGCCGTCGCGATCATCTGAGCGGCTCTTGTCGGTCTTGTGGAAGCGGTCGAAGATCAGCGGCAGCTCCTCGCGTGCGATGGTTGGGCCGGTATTGCTGATGCTGACGAGGGCGCTGTCGGCGCGTTTTTTGACGCTGATACCGAGGATGCCGTTTTCGTCGATGAATTTGACGGCGTTGTCGAGCAGGTTGTAAAGCACCTGTGTGATGGAATCCGGCTCTGCGTTTACGAGCACACCCGATTCGGGCATATCAATCTCCACGGTCAGATTTTTGCGCACAATACGCTGCTCAAAGCTCAAAAGAGCCTGCCCGGCAGCCTCGCAGATGTCAAAATTCTTTCTCTGCTGTGGAGCAATGCCCTGATCTCTCAGACGGCTGGCATCGAGCATACTGCGCACCATCCGCGAGAGCCTGCGCGCCTCACCGGCAACGAGCCCCATATAATCCTTGTGGCGCTCAGGTGGGATCGTACCGTCGAGCATTCCGTCCAGATAGCCTGCGATGGTGGTCATGGGTGTTTTCAGCTCATGCGAGACATTTGCGACGAATTCCTTGCGTACCGTCTCGGAATTCTGCAGAGCAAGGGCCATGTTGTTGAAGGCAACCGACAGCTCCTCGAGCTCCTCGACACGGTTGCCCGTCGGGACACGCACCTCCAGATTGCCGTGGGCGATCTGCCTTGCGGCAGCAGCCAGAATGCGCAGGGGTTTTGCCTCTCTTCGGGTCAGAAGCGGCGCAAGGAGCAGCATCAGCACGATGACGAGGACAGCCGTCAGAAAGAAAATGCGCAGCGGCCCGCTCATCAATCTCGAGACGGTCGACTCCTGCATCGAAACCACCACAATGCACACAAGCTGACCGTAGTCGTCCTGCACCCGATAAGCCACGGCGGGGCGCTCTTCTTCGTAGATCGCATCCACACGGCATTTGACGGGGCTGCTTGCCTGCAAAAGTGGGCTCAGCTCCTTTTGGGGCAGCATTTTTCCGATATGGCCGCAATCCTGCAGCTCGGTGGCACAAAGCTGCACCTCCCCCGTGAGGGAACAGATGAGAATGTCCTTTTCCGAGGCGGTTGCTGCCACGGACAGATTGGTACGGAAATTCCAATCGTAGAGGTAGCTGTCGCGGTAGGCCGAGGCCAGCGTGCCGACGCTCAAAGCGGTGCTTTGCAGTGTTTTTTCCTGTTCCCTTTCAAAGTAGCGGTCAAACAGCAGCCAGAACGAAACACCGATCAGAAGCGTGGCGGCCAAAAGCAGGCACAGCATCAGGGTCAGCTGTCGGCGAAAGGTCGTTTTCATGCCTTGACCTCGAACTTATAGCCGACCGACCAGACCGTTTTCAGCTCCCACTGCTCCGAGGTTCCCTCGAGCTTTTCACGCAGGCGCTTGACATGCACATCCACGGTGCGGGTGTCACCGAAATAGTCAAAGCCCCAGACTTCGTCCAATAGCTGATTTCTCGTATATACGCGGTTTGGTGAAGAGGCCAGATGGAACAAAAGCTCCATTTCCTTCGGCGGTGTAGGTACTTTTTTGCCATCGACCGTCAGCTCAAAGGCATCCATATCAATGATCAACCGATCAAACTCCAGCCGGCGGGTGGTCTTCTCAAGGCTCAAGCCGCTGCGGCGCAAAACCGCTTCGATGCGTGCCAGCACTTCCCGCATTTCAAAGGGTTTGGTGATGTAGTCGTCTGCACCCTGCTTCAGGCCGGAGACCTTGTCCTCGGTCTCGCCCTTGGCCGTGAGCATGATGATCGGCACACCGGAATCCTGACGGATCGTGCGACAAACGCCCCATCCGTCCATCCCCGGGAGCATGACATCCAGCAGAACGAGGTTCGGTTTGAGTTCACGGAAGGCCTCAAGTCCCTTCAAACCGTCGTGAACCATATGTGCTTCATAGCCTTCTTTTACCAAATACAGCCGCAGAAGATCGGCAATATTGCGGTCGTCTTCAATGATCAAAATGCACGGTGTCATACGAACACTCCTTTCTCTGCTAACATTATAACCGAAAAAAACGATTTTGGGTGAACAAATTATGAATAGCGGTTTTTTTCTTGCATTCCAACGGGGGCTATGATAAGATAAAGTTGAGATGATAGACATTTGCGGAGGTAGAAAATATGCGTGTTACAGAGATATTTCCGAGGCGCAAAACCCTGTCTTTGGAGCTGTTTCCACCCAAGAGCGAGCTTGGAATGCAGAAGCTTGATCAGGAGCTGGAACGCCTGTATGCCCTTGAACCGGACTATATTTCCTGCACCTACGGCGCAGGCGGCAAGGGTCTTGGCAAGCATATGGAGCTGCTGTGTCGCCTGAGCAGCGACGCAAAGACCATCCCGATGACGCATTTTACCTGCATCGGCAGCGGCAAGGAGTACATCCGCCATCAGCTGCAGAGCTATCTGGACATTGGTGTGGATCACATCCTCGCCCTTCG
This sequence comes from Oscillospiraceae bacterium, assembly GCA_015067565.1. GTDB lineage: Bacteria > Bacillota > Clostridia > Oscillospirales > Oscillospiraceae > JAZOXB01. Next base: position 86,678 of record SVMF01000006.1, read on the forward strand.
GGGCGATCTTCCCAACGGCTGGAGCGGTACGAGAGGCGACCTGCAGTATGCAAGTGAGCTGGTCAGCTTCATCCGTGAGGCATTCGGCGATCGATTCACCATCGCCGTGGCAGGCTCGCCCGAGGGGCATATCGAGTGCAAATCCATCGAATCGGACATCGAGTTTTTGAAGCATAAGCAGGACTGCGGTGCAGACTTCATCCTTACGCAGCTGTGCTGGGATATGGAGCAGTTTGAACGCTGGCTGGAGAAAATCCGTGCCGCAGGGATTACCATGCCCGTCGATGTCGGCATCATGCCGATTCTGGATCAGGCGGCCACGATCAATATGGCGCTGTCAAGAAATGCCTGCGTGCTGCCTCGTAAGCTTTGTGAGTTGATCACGAGGCATTGGATCTTCCCGAATCCGTTCGACAAGAATCCTTATGACGAAGAGGCTGAGACTAAAAAACTCTCCTTCCGCAAGGCAGGAATCGAATACACCATCGAGCAGATTGAGCAGTTCAAGAAGATGGATGTCAGTGGCTTCCATCTGTATGCGCTCAACCGCTATGACGATGTGGCCTATATCGCACAGCAGGCAGGTTTGCTGGAAAGGAACTGAAACCCATATGAATCAGAAGATCACCACCGTCGTATTGGGCACAGGAGAAACGGCCGTCACGCTCGGCGGAGCATCCGCGCTGCCCTTTTATGACTTTGATATACCCGCAGAAAACCCACCGGCAATCGGCATCGAAATCCCGGACAGGTTCGACGCGCCGCAGCAGGGCCTCAGAGCCTTCTTTGACGGCTGCACAACCCCTGCGCAGATGGCAAAAAGAGCCGAAACACTCCCTGAAGTAAGCTTTGTGTGTCTACACCTGAAACGTGCAGACCCGAACGGTGAAAATACCTCGGTCGAGGACTGCATCGCCCTTGTGCGCTCGGTCTGCGAGGCAACGCGCCTGCCTGTGGTTGTCATGGGTTGCCGGCATCTGAAGAAGGATGCTGCGCTGTTTGCAGGCCTTTCCGAGCTGAAAAAAAACATTCTCTTCCTCTCTGCCCGTGAAGAAAATTACGGAGATTTTTGCCGCAGCGATTGTCTGGTCGGCGCAGAATCCTCCGTGGATATCAATCTGGCAAAGCAGCTCAATGTCATGCTTCTGCAGGGCGGTGTCAAGGCAGAACACATCGTCATGAACGCAGGCTCGGCCGCCGTCGGCTATGGCTTTGAATATCTGACCTCCACGCTCGAGCGCATCCGCCTGGCTGCGCTGCAGCAGGGAGATGAGCAGCTTCAGATGCCCATCATCACCCCGGTGTTTGCAGATGTCTGGGAGGTCAAGGAGTCGACCGCTGAGGATATGCCCGAGTGGGGAGACAGCGAGGAACGGGGCATCCACATGGAGATCGCCACTGCAGCAGCCTGTCTCGCCTCGGGTTCGGATGCCGTGATCCTGCGCCATCCGAAGGCCATCGAGGCCGTGGGCAGCATGATTTGGGCACTAAGGCAGGAGGGATAAGATGGCACTGAAGGGTTTGGATATTTTTAAGCTTTCCCCAAAGAAGAACTGCAGGGAGTGCGGCTGCCCGACGTGTATGTCCTTCTGCATGAAGCTGGCGCAGGGCGCAGCTGAGCTGTCTCAGTGTCCGTATTTTTCGCCCGAGGCCGTTGCCAGGCTGACTGAGGCCAACGAGCCTGCCATGAAGACCATCCGGCTTGCGGGACACGCGCTCGGCGGCGAAACGGTACTCTTCCGCCATGAAAAGACCTTTGTCCATCGCAATCGCTTTTCTGTGTGCATCAGCACGGACATGGACGAAGCAACAGTCAAAAACAGACTTTCCGAGCTGCAGAAGATCGACTATGAGCGCATCGGAGAGCGCGAATATGTAGAATTTATCACGCTGAAATGGCGCGAGGAAAGTGCGCACAACTGGCTGAGGCTGGTCGCACTTGCAAAAGAGGCGAACAGACCTCTGATCCTCGACTGTCCCGATGTTCAGGCTGCAAAGGCAGCGCTTGAGGCAGTGGGGGCCGTAGCTGCCGTGTTGGGCGCAGATGCGGAGAATTATGCGGATTTGAGTGAGCTTTGCACGAACTTCTCCGCTGCCTTGGGCGTTCGGGGCGAGAGTCTTGCGGCCCTCGAGGACACGGTGCGAAGACTGGAGGCCTTGGGCAACAAGCATCTGCTGTTAGACATTACGGCGCAGAGCATCAAGCAGACCTTTGCCAATGCAGTCTGCGTCCGCAGGAGTGCCATCCGTGACGGCAACCGTACCCTTGGCTATCCGTCGGTGGTTGATGTCGGCTGCCTTGCAAAGACGAACGCGTACCTGCAAACGGCTCTGGCAGCTCTGTTCACCGCAAAATACGGCTCAATCGTCACGATGGAGTCCATGAGCTATGCACAGGCTCTGCCGCTTTACGGTCTGCGACAGAACCTTTTCACCGATCCGCAGAAGCCGATGAAGGTGGAACCGGGCATCTATCCCCTCAATGGTGCGACACCCGACGATCCGTGTATGCTGACGGTCGATTTTGCCCTGACTTATTATCTTGTGGCAGGAGAAATCGAGCGTTCAGGCGTTCCCATCAATCTGCTCATCGCCGATGCCTCGGGCATGAGCGTGCTGACCGCCTGGGCGGCCGGCAAGCTCTCTGCAAGCACTGTGGCAGGCTTTATTTCCGAGCACGCACCGTTTCTTCGCAGCCGCACCCTGATCCTGCCGGGTAAGGTTGCCGTGCTGCAGGAGGAGATCTGTGAAAAATTGCCTGATTGGAATGTTCTAATCGGCCCTCGTGAGGCGGTCGAGATCGTGAAATATCTGAAAAACGGAGGCCATCTGCAGGTCTCTCGGCGACCGAAGCAGGCCGTATTTACCAAAATCAACGCACCCGAGATCGTGCACCGTGATATGGGCGTGCACTATCGGCCGCGCAACCCCGACAGCAAGAAATTTGTCGTCATCGGCGAGCGCATCCACTGCATCAGCCCCGTGATCCGTGAGGCAATGGCAAATTACAACGCAGAGCCGATTTTAGAGCGAGCTGCCAAGCAGATCCAAGCCGGCGCGACCTATTTGGATGTCAACATCGGCCCTGCCGAAGGGAATGGGCCCGAGCTGATGCGCTGGGCGGTGCGTCTGCTGCAGGAGAATTTTGACAATGTACCGCTGGCGCTCGACACCACCAATCAAAAGGCGATCGAGGCAGGTCTGCAGGTTTATAACCGCACGAACGGTAAGCCGATCATCAATTCTGCGGATGCCGGTGCGAGAATTTCGAACATCGACCTTGCAGCGGCCAACGATGCCATCGTCATCGCCCTATGCTCAGCCGACGGCATTGCACGCGACAACGACGAGAGGCTGCACCACTGCCATACCATGTTAGATCGTGGTCTTGCCCTGGGAATGCAGCCGGAGGATCTGTGGTTCGACCCACTGTTCCTGGTCGTCAAGGGGATGCAGGACAAGCAGCTTGAGGTGTTGGAGGCGATCCGTCTGTTCGCTTCGGAGGGCCTGAAATCCACGGGCGGCCTGAGCAATGCCTCCAATGGGGCGCCAAAGGCTGCACGGGCCGTGCTGGATTCAACCCTTCTCGCCATGGCGATGATGCAGGGTCTGACCTCTGCCATTGTCAATCCCAATGACACACGCCTGATGGAAACCATCAAGGCCTGCGATGTTTTTAAGAACCATACCCTCTATTCTGACAGTTTTTTGGAGGTTCTTTGATGAAGAAAAAGTTTTCGACCGAGCTTGCCTATATCCTCGGTCTTGTATGTCTGGCCATCGGCGCTTCGCTGATGATCAAGGCGGATTTTGGCCTGACGATGATCGTTGCACCGGCCTTTGTTCTGCAAACCAAGCTCCACGCAATTGCGCCGTGGCTTAGCCTTGGTATGATGGAATATCTCTGGCAGGGTGTACTGCTGCTGGCCACGATGCTCATTGTTCGTCGTGCCCGTTTGAGCTATCTTTTCTCGTTTGTCACGGCTGTCATTTTCGGCTATATGCTCGACGGCTGCCTTGCCCTGACGGGGGATCTGCCCTCGATGCTTGCCCTTCGATTTGTCTATTATATCTTCGGTGTGCTGATCTGCTCGCTGGGTGTGAGCTTCATCTTCCGCACCTACATATCGCCCGAGGTGCATGAGCTTCTGGTCAAGGAGATTTCCTCGAAATTCTCCCTGCAGTCGCATCGGGTCAAAATGGGTTATGATATATTTTGCACCGTGACGGCCGTCGCCTTGTCCCTGATCTTCTTTGCAGAGCTTGTCGGCATTGGCTGGGGCACGGTTGTTTGTGCTTTGATCAACGGCTTCCTGATCGGCCAATTCTCCAGGCTTTTCGACAAAAAGCTGGAATTTGTCGATGTACTGCCGCTGCGCCGCCTGTTTGAGAGGTGAAGGAAGTACCGATGCTGAGTGAAAAACGACTGTTCCTGCTGGATATGGATGGCACAATCTACCTGGACGATGATTTGTTTGACGGAACGCTCGATTTTTTGGAATATGTCAGAGAAATCGGCGGTAAATATCAGTTTTTGACCAACAATTCTTCCCGCAGCGTCGAAGCCTATGTGCAAAAAATGGCTCGCTTGGGCATCGAAACGACTGCAGAGGATTTTCTAACCTCGGTCGATGCACTATGCGTCTATCTGAAGAAGCACGGATTTTCGGGCAAAAAGCTCTACGGCTTCGGCACACAGTCCTTTTGCAGACAGCTGGCCGACCACGGCTTTCGCGTGTATCGTGAGCTAAGGGACGATATTGATGCGCTCGTGTGCGGCTTTGACACGGAGCTGACCTTCCAAAAATTGGAGGATGCCTGCATCCTGCTCGGCCGAGGGGTCGATTTCATCGCGGCAAATCCCGACTGGCTCTGCCCGACGAGCTACGGCTTCGTGCCTGACTGCGGCTCGGTGTGCCAGATGCTCACCCGTGCCACGGGCAGAAAGCCGACCTTCATCGGCAAGCCGCAGCCGGAAATGGCATTCCTGGCGATGGAAAAATGCGGTTTTTCCCGGGAGCAGACCATTCTGCTCGGTGACCGCATCTACACCGACATCGCCTGTGGTGTCAATGCAGGTATTGACACGGTGCTGCTCCTGAGTGGTGAGAGTACCCTTCAGGACATCGACAAAAACAACGAAAAACCGACCTATGTTTATGACAATATCCGCATATTCCTGACGGAGCTTTGGAGGGAAACCGTATGAAGCTGGATTACAAACGCACGGTCTATATTGGCTTTGCCTTCTTTCTGATCTGCGCCTTCTGGCAGGCCTATGACACGATCATCCCCCTGACCCTGACCAATAAATTCGGCCTGTCTCAAACCGTCTCGGGCATCATCATGGCGTTGGACAATGTGCTGGCCTTGTTCCTGTTGCCGCTGTTCGGCGCAATCTCTGACCGCCATCGCTCGCGTTTCGGCAAGAGAACGCCCTTCATTGTATTCGGCACAAGCGTTTCCGTGGTGGCCTTTATGGCCCTCGCAGTGATCGACCGCTGGCAGAAGTCGGCTCTGACCGCCGCAGCAGGCTCGGCCGAGCCCGAGGCCATGATGGCTGCAGCTGCCAAAACGACCGAGCAGAACCCTGAGATCCTTGTGATCTTCATCGGTGTGCTGCTGGTCATCCTGCTTTCGATGGCGACCTTCCGCTCGCCCGCCGTAGCACTGATGCCCGATGTGACGGTCAAGCCGCTGCGCTCGAAGGCCAATGCCGTGATCAACCTCATGGGCACGGCCGGCGGCATTCTGGTGCTTGTGCTGGGCATGGTCTTTGCCACAGGCGCACAGAAGCACGCAACAATGAGCTATATCCCCTTCTTCGGTGCGGTTGCAGCGATCATGGTACTTGCGCTGGCGATCTTCCTTTGGAAGGTGCGTGAGCCGAAATTTGTCGAGCAGATGCGCAAGGAGAGCGCGCTTTACGGCATTAAGGAGGAAACCGAAGCCGAGAGCAATCGCCGTCTCGGAAAGGGCGAGAAGCGTTCACTTTTGTTCCTGCTGGCCTCGATCGTGCTCTGGTTCATGGCCTACAATGCCGTGACCTCGAAATATTCCGTCTATGCCACGAATATTTTGAAAAAGGACTACAACCTGACGCTCATGATCGCACAGGCTGCAGCCGTCATTTCTTATCTTCCCGTGGGCATGATCGCCTCCAGAATTGGTCGCAAGAGGTCCATCCTCAGCGGTGTTGCCATGCTCACGACAGCCTTTGCCGTGGCTGCCTTCCTCCGCGAGGGCAGCCCCGATGTCCTGATGTATGCCATGTTCATCCTGGCAGGCATTGGCTGGGCGACCATCAATGTCAACTCCTTCCCGATGGTCGTTGAAATGTGCCGCGGCGGCGATGTCGGCAAGTACACGGGCATCTACTACACCGCAAGCATGGCCGCTCAGACCCTGACGCCGCTCCTGTCCGGCTATCTGATGGATTGCCTCGGCATGACGGTGCTCTTCCCCTATGCCGCAGGCTTTGCAGCCCTGGCGATGGGCACGATGCTCTTTGTAAAACACGGTGACAACAAGCCGACAGCCAAGCGTGGACTGGAGGCGCTGGATATTGAGGATTGATATGATTTGGATCATTTTTGTGCCGATTGTGCTGCTTCTGCTGCGCCTTCTGACGCTGCGGGGCAAGCGCTCGGACAGCAGCTTTTACGGACTCGGTAGCTACCACTATGCCCACAGAGGCCTGCACTCGGACACCGTGCCCGAAAATTCCATGACGGCCTTTTCTCTGGCCGTTTCGCGCGGCTATGGCGCTGAGCTCGATGTGCATTTGACCAAGGATCGCAAGCTCGTTGTCTTCCACGACGAAACGCTCGTGCGCATGACGGGCGACAACCGCCGTGTAGAGCAATGCACCTATGCTGAGCTTTCGCAGCTGCGCCTGAAGGATACAGACGAGAGAATTCCGCTCTTGCAGGAGGTATTGCCGCTGTTTGAGGGCAAAACGCCCCTCATCATCGAGCTCAAGGCGGTCAAGGGCAACCACGCTGCGCTGGCGCGGCGGGTGTGCAAGCTTCTCGACGACTTTCCCAAGCTTCAGTTCTGCACGGAATCGTTTGATCCGCGGGTGCTGCGATGGCTGAAGAAGCATCGCCCCGAGATCGTCCGAGGGCAGCTTTCGTGCAATTTTATCCGCACAAGAAGCGGTTTGCCCTTGCCTCTGGCCTTCTTCCTGACCGGCCTTTGGATGAATTTTTTGACCGTGCCGCACTTCGTGGCCTATCGCTTTTCCGATCGCAAGCGACTGGCTGTGCGGCTGTGCCGCCTGCTCTGGGGCACAAAGCTTGTCGCATGGACCGTCCATACCGACGAGGAGAAAGATGCTGCTCTGAGCGAACATATGCCCATTATTTTTGAACACATTCTGCCATAGGAGAACAAAAATGTACGATAAACTGACAAGAAAAGACATCGAACTGATGGAGGCTGAGCTCGAAGACCGCCGATTGAATATCCGCCCGAAGATCATCGAGGAGGTCAAGCGTACCCGAGAGTACGGCGATCTGAGCGAGAACTACGAGTACAAGGCCGCAAAGCAGGCACAGCGCCGCAACGACAGCCGTATGCGCTACCTGCAAAATATGATCAAGACTGCGCAGATCATCGACGATGCGCCGCAGGGTGAGACCGACGGTGTCAAGATGTACGACAAGGTGACGCTGTACCTGCCCGAGGACGATGAAACGATGGTGATTCAGGTCGTCTCGACAGTGCGTGTTGCACCGGATGCAGGATTTATCAGCATGGAGGCTCCTTTGGGAAAGGCGGTTCTGGGCAAAAAGGTCGGACAGACCGTCATGGTACACGTCAACGACAGCATTTCCTATGAGGTGCAGATTCAAGCCATCGAGGAGGCTGCCGACGACGGCACCGCCCCGCTGCTGGAATATTGATGCTTTCCGTGAAGCCTTCTCCGCATGGGAGAAGGCTTTTTGCGCAGCGTAGTGCGTGGCACCATTGACATTCTTTTCACAAATTAAAATTTGATCTGCAATAAAACGACACCCTCGTGCGTTATCTGAGTGAAAGGAGATGAAGCGATGGCATTTGCAGATATGATACTCGATGACTTGCTGCAGCTTGTGGCACAAGGCAATACCGAGGCGCTTGCGCAGCTGTATCAAAAAACAGACAAGGCTGTTTATGCCTATGCGCTGTCCATATTGCGCTGCGCGCACGATGCAGAGGATGTTTTGCAGGAGTGCTTCATCAAAATTTTTCACTCGGCGACATACTATAAGCCCAACGGCAAGCCGATGGCCTGGATTTTGACCATTGCGAGAAATCTCTCCATGGACATTCTGCGCAGGCGCAGCCGCACGGTCGAGCTTTCCGAAAATGCGTGGCTGAATCTGGCCGCAGCCGATACGACGGACGATGACCGACTCATTCTGACCTCGTGCATGGAGCTGCTGGACGAAACGGAGCGGCAGATCGTGGTATTGCACGTCGTGGCAGGCTTCAAGCACCGACAGGTCGCAGAGTTTTTGGGACTATCGCTGTCAAATGTTCTTTCGAAATATCACCGTTCGATCCGCAAGATGAAAAGGAGGGTGCAGGAATGAAAAAGCTTCGCAAGGCCTTTGCGCATCAGACTCCGGACGTGCTGAAAAATGTACTCTCCGCCTGTGCTGCCACGAAAGGAGAGATTTCCATGAACGACAAGAAATGGGAGAATGTCACACCGCAGAAAAGAACGAGCCCATGGATGGCAATTGCCGCAGTAGCCGCCGTGCTTGCGCTTGTAATCGGCATCGGTTGGAGCATGCTGGGACATGAAGCGAGCCAAGAGACCCATTTAACCAAGCCGACGACCGAGCTGACCGTGGAGAGCACGGAACCTACAGAGGTTACGAGTGAGCCGGTGCAGATGGATTGGACGGTAGAGCTGCTGGTCGAGCACTTCCAAATTGCGCCGGCCAGAGCGCATTTGGTTTGGAAGGCGTGGATGAACAACCCCGATACGCCGATCGAAGAACTGGTATATGAGGATATCCAGACGCTGATCGTGATGTCCGGCGTACAGATCCATCTTGGTGCGAGTGAAATTGATTACAGCAATCTGAAGCAGATCGTCCTAGATCACGCAGGACAGTCGGATGTATGGAACTACATCGGTGCATTTCAAGGCGAGCTTTATACCGCCACCTTCTGTGCAGGTACGCAGCAATATTCCTATGAGGTTGATCGGATCAGCGGCGAGATCCTGAAGCACGAGGCAACGGAGAATCCTGTATTTAAGCAACAAACAGCGGTAGCCGATAAGGTGTATGCGCTTTTTGCGGATCTTAGGGATATGGCCATGGAAAAGCGTCCACACGATCTGACCGTGCATCTTGCACGACAAGATTCGGAAGTTTGGGCTGATGCGATAGATTTTCCGCCGTATGTAAACAGCAGATTGTATTATGACGAGATCTACCTGAGCAATCAGGTAGCATATATCATGGAATTTGTGGACTATTGGCTGGAATCAAACGAGGAGCTTTTCTTATTGGATATTTCTTACGATGTCGAATGCATCAATGTCAAGGGTTCCTATGCACAGGTTCTCTTGTGTGAGGAAAAAGCGTTCCATTATTTCACCGAAACGGAGGACTCTTTCCTGACCTCACACTATGAGCTTATGCTGGTATATCGCAACGATCAATGGGAGATCTTCGATATCGCTACGGAAGAAAATGTACCAAGAAAATATGCATCCGAGGACGTTGACACTTCAGAGCTTGTGGTGGAGGATTATGCAAGCTCATACCAATCCTATGACGGAACGGAGCTTGTCACTTGGCATCAGGCTTTCCCAAAAATTATGATCGACAGTGCGTATGCTGATAAGATCAATGCAAAAATCGCCACAATCAGAGACGATTTTATCAATTGGGAGAAATCTGAACACTCCCTTGGCGTAGAGTATTCCTATGAATATTACACAAACGACGATTTTCTGACCCTAATTTTTGTAAGCAACCGGTATGAAACGTATGATCCACAGTACCATATTTACACCATTCACGTCAGCAACGGCAAAAAAGCAACCCGGGAAGAGATTATGGCATATTGCCATGTCTCCGAGGAAGAGCTGAGCAGAAAAGCGCATTGGATCATAGCAAACAATATGTTTTCCGATGCAGACAAAGAGCCCACAGAGACGATGCTCAACCGTGCAATTGAAAACCCGGAGGTGGATGGCATGGGCATTTTCAGCGTGGTCGGCAAAACGCTGTGCTTTGAGAACATACAGAACATGACGGTATACCCCGGCAAGGATGGACAGATGTGCTTCCAGGCAACGGTGTATCAAATCGCCGGAGCGGATAGTCACACGGAAGAGCATACCCTTGACGAGCAAATTGAAAAATCACCTTATTATGACCGTATGATGGAGCATTTGCTTGAGAAGGAATTTGCAATTTACGATTATATGTGCCTCGATGCACTCAAGTCGGCCTTGGCTGACGCAGGCGCAACGCAGAGGCAAGTGTCGGATCTGTCGTGTATTGCTTGCTATTCACTCAGCGGACGATCCTATTTTAAGATCTGTTTTACCTATGAGGGTAAAACCTTTGTGAGATACTTTGATGCGTATTCTTGATGAAAATATTTTAGCCCCCCGTTGCCAGCAACGGGGGGCTTCATGCCTCAACCGACAGAGATAAGTTCATTTTTTTGCCAAAAGGTTCTTCAAAAAGGAATTTTTACCGCACGGCAGGGGCGTGTCCCTCCCCCTACATTTAGCCCAGCTTGTCCAAGAGGGTCTTGTGGATATCCTCGTTGCCGCCCTTTACGGCGCAGTACCACACATAGCCGCCCTCGCTTGCCACCTTGGCGGTGGTCAGGGGTTCTGTATCCGTGGTGGGGTATGCCTGTGCGTTGAGAAGCTTCAGGTCGATGCGGGCCTGCAGGAAAGCCATAAACAGCTCTGTGTCTGCGCCTTCCTTCATCTTAAAAATGCCGAATTCACACGGCAGGATGGGCATGGACTCGTCAATGTAGACGGCATAGGCTTCCACGCTGTCAAAATCGGGCGTTTCCGCTGCATCGCCGTAGTAAGCACGGATCAGATCCTCGTCCAGATACGCACCCTCCACCGTGGACACGGAAGAATAGCGGTTGCCGGAGCTGAGGGAATACTTTTCTATAATGGCTGTAGCCTCGGCCTCCACATCCAGAGCGGCAGGTTTCGCCTCAGACTTGCAGGCGGCCAGGGACACACACAGAAACAGCGCTAAAAGCAGAGAAATATGTCGTTTCATAAAGAATACCTCACAGAATGGTTTTGTATTAGTATAAACCTTTTTTTCTTTTCTGTCAATCGGTGGAAATGGTTGTTTTTTTTGGAAAAACTTGTACTTTGAAAAATCTTGTGCTATAGTATACCCATCGTATGATAAGGAGTAGCCTATGGTTTTTTCGTCACTGATCTTCCTTTTTGCCTATTTGACCGTCACTTTGGCGCTGTATTACGCGGTGCCTCTGAAGTGGCGGAATTTGGTGCTTTTCATTCTCTCCCTGGTCTTTTACGGCTGGGGCGAGCCGAAGTATATTGCCCTCATGCTCCTTTCCATTCTTTCGGCCTATGCCTTCGGCTTTGGCATCGAGCACTATCGGGTGAAAAAGCCCCCTGTGGCGAAGCTGTTTTTGGGCATTTCCGTGGGCATAAATCTCTCCTTCCTGCTTTTCTTCAAGTATTTTAACTTCTTCGCACAAACTGTGGGAGCAAATCCCATTCAGGGCCTGATTCTGCCCGTGGGCATCTCTTTCTATACCTTCCAGATCATGTCCTATTCCATTGATCTGTACCGCGGCGACGTGCCTCTGGCGAAAAAATTTGTCCCCTTCGGCACCTACGTCACCCTGTTCCCCCAGCTCATTGCCGGTCCCATCGTGCGCTATAAGGATGTCTGCGACCAGCTCCGTGCGCGCAGGGAAACGGTGAGCAAATTTGCCTCCGGCGTGACCCGTTTCGTCCTTGGTCTGGGCAAAAAGCTGATTCTGGGCGATGCCGCGGCGGCCCTGGCAGAGCGTTTGCAGACTGCGGCGGAGTTTTCTCCCACAGCTCTGGGTGCGTGGCTCATTGTGCTGTGCTACAGCTTCCATATTTATTTCGACTTCTCCGGCTATTCCGACATGGCCATCGGCCTGGGGCGGATGTTCGGCTTCGAGTTCGTGGAAAACTTCAACTATCCCTACATTGCCCGCAGCATCAGCGATTTTTGGCGCCGCTGGCACATCACTCTGTCCACCTGGTTCAAGGAATATGTCTACATTCCCCTGGGCGGCAACCGCGTGGGCAAGCTTCGAGGCTTCTGCAATTTGGCAGCAGTGTGGTTCCTCACAGGCTTCTGGCACGGGGCAGACTGGAATTATATGCTCTGGGGCCTGTATTTCTGGCTGTTTTTGGTGCTGGAGAAGGCATTCCTGGGGAAAATTCTGAACAAAAACCGTCCGCTGTCCCATCTCTACGCCCTCCTGGTCATCGGCTTCGGCTGGCTGATCTTCTTCAACGATTTAGGGGCCCTGACCACAACAGCAGGTCATCTGGTGGGGGTGAATGCCATTTTTGCTGACGGCTCGGTGCTTCATCTCCTGCTTCGGATGCTGCCCTTCCTTCTAATCTGTGCTCTGGCCTGCACCCCACTGCCCAAGCAGCTTTTGGCAAAAGCGAAGGACCGCCTGCCCTTTGTTGAGGCGCTTCTGTCCGTGGGAACCATGCTGTTGTTCCTGCTGTGTGTTGCGTACATGGTGGACAATTCTTTCTCCCCCTTCCTGTACTACATTTTCTGAGGGAGGTACCGTATGAAAAAATTTTCTGAGTATTTTACCGTGATCGGCTTCTGCGCCACCCTTGGAATTTTGGCGCTGCTGTTCCTGATCCTGCCGGATAAAGATTTTTCTCCCCAGGAAAACCGTGCGCTCAAGCAGTGGCCCGCACTCACAGGGGACAGTTTCTTCTCCGGCGAGTTTTCCCAAGAGGTCAACAGCTATTTTGCCGACCAATTCCCTGCCCGCAATGTCTTTGTCAAAATGAAAGGCGGTGCGGAGCTGCTCTTCCTCAAGGGAGAGAACAACGGCGTGCTCTACAGTCACCACCAGCTTGCGGTAAAGGATTTTAACGCCTACCGCTCCCGTATTCACATCTCCGAGAACACCGACCGCATCTACCTGCAAAGCGCACAAGCGCAGTTTCAGGCAGTGAACACCTTTGCCGAAAATTCTTCCGTGCCTGTGGTGACGGTGCTGCCGCCCCGCACGGTGGATATTGCCGACAGCACTTTTTCCTATGACCGCCCCGACGGTGACGCCCTTTTCGCTCTCATGGAGCAGGAGCTGGTGAGCGCAGGCTATGTCGACAGCCTTTCCCTGCTTCGCCCCAGATTTGAAGCAGGGGAATATGTCTACTACCGCACCGACCACCACTGGACCACGCTGGGTGCATATTACACTTATGCGGAAATTATGAAAGAACTGGGCAAAGAGGATGAGGTCTTGCCCATGGAAGCCTTTACGGTGGAGCAGATTTCCAATTTCAGCGGCACTACCGCTGCCAAGGCAGGTTTCCCCCTGTACGAAAAGGACACGCTGGAGCTGTGGCACCTGCCTGACGAGGAAAACTACCGGGTTCTCGCGGATGGCAAGGAGCTGCCAGGCTTTTACGCCCGAGCGTTTTTGACGGGCAGCGACAAATATTCCGTTTTTCTTGACGGCACTCATAATCTAACCCTCATCACCAAAAAGGGCGAAGCCAGAGAGAAGCTCCTTGTGGCCAAAGACTCCTTCGCCAACTGCCTCATTCCCTTCCTGGCCGCCCACTACGATATCGTGGCTGTCAACCTGCGGGGCAACACGCAGCTGTCTGCCTTGGTGCAGGAACATTCTGCCCAAGCCGTTTTGATCGTCTACAATGCAGAAAATATTATCACATCCGGCGATCTGGGCAACATTCGCTGAAAATCGGAGGTTTTTTATGAAAAAAACTGCGATAATTTTTCTTTCTCTGTTACTTATCGTGGCGCATTTCGTCGGCTGCGACAGCGAAGCACTTCCTTCCACCAAGCCTTCCACTGCAGTACCTACCACGCAAGTGCCTACGACAGAAGCTCCCACAACTGCGGCGCCTTCTACGGAAGCTCCCACCACAGAAGCACCCACCACGGAAGCTCCTTCCACAGAGGCACCCACACAGCCTCAGGTGGAGATCCCCTTGGACAAGCCTGTGAACGTGCTGTATTGCACCTATACAGAAAAACCTTATTTTGCCATGGTGGGCACCTGCACCGAGGGTGCCACTGTAGTAGGCGAGGTGGCGGGCATCCGCTATTCCTCCAAGTCTTACAAGGGCTATTTTTCTCTGCGGCTGCCCTGTGAGAATGGCAGCGTGGAGGTCATTCTGAGCCAGACTACCGGCCCCAACACCGTTTCCGAACCCTTCAGCTACACCGCGTGGCCCAAATATCAGGAGGCAGGCCGCTGGCTCGTGGTAACGGGCGGCGATTTCCAGTTCTTCCTGCAAAAAATGCTCCCCGACTACCAAAAGGACAATTTGGCCACGGAAGATGCCTATGCCGCCCTGGAAGAACAGGTGCAAAAACGCCTGGAAACCATGCACAGCTATAACCCCGAAGGCGAGATTATCTATCTCATTGTGCCTTCTTCCATGTCCATCTACCCCGAGCTGGTGCCCGCTGACTATGTGCAAGGCACGGGCCAAAGCCGCTTGGACCGCATTTCCCAATCTCTGCGCAAGGCAGGTGCCACGGTCATCGACCTGAAATCCGCTTTCATGGCCCACAAAAATGACGAGATGCCCCTGTACTACAAGCTGGACAGCCATTGGTCGGACTACGGCGCATTTGTGGCCTATGAAGAACTCTTTACCCACATTTCCAAGAAATTCCCCCATGCCGCCCCCAGAGCTTTGGAGGAATTCAACTGGAAGGCCGACTACTATCTAAGCGGCGATATAAGCCACTATTTAGGAATGTCCCAATCCGCAGTGCCGGAATACGGTTACTACCGCAGCTTTGCCTTCGATGCGCCAAATAGCATCACCTCCATTTCCCGCTACCGTTCCCCTTCTGTCCTTACCTACAGCGATGCCATGACCTACGAAAAGTGGTTCGGCACCGAAAGGCCGGAGTTGCCCTCCTGCATGGTGATCCGCGACTCCTACTCCACGCAGATCTATGATCTCATCCTTGAACGCATGGACAACACCCATTTTTTGGGGATGTGGAACTACACTTGGAACAGCAGCACCATCAAGGCAGAAAAGCCGGACTATGTAATCTACCTGGTGGCCGAGTGGAACATTGATGTTCTTATGAAATAAGCCAAACGGGCCTTCCTTAAAAAGGAAGGCCCGTTTGGCTGTTCTCGTCCTGCGCCCACAAAAAAGAGGTTCTATCATAATGTCTGCTGAATAAGTCGCTATAGCGACTTATTCGTGCGGCATCGCCGCAAATTGCATAAAAACGGCTCTTTTTAACCGTTTTTGCACGATTCAGACATGTAAACAATGTGTATTTTCGTTGGTGCATCGCAATGCACCAACGAAAGGTGCAAGGTTTTTGCGGTAAAACCGCCAAAATCCTTGCACTTGAACAACGCATAATAGCCATGAAAGCCTTGGCTTGCAAGGGCTTTCGCGTTGTTCAGTACGCATTATTTAATAGCAAAGGCGGTCCTGTTTTTTCTGGCGAGTGGCTCACTTTTTTCTTGACGTTTGCAGCTTTGTCAGAACCTCTGGTCTATGCTTTTAAATATCCTCTATTGCGGAGCTCATTTGCTACATTTTTCATATCATTAAAGTATTTTTCAAATGTGTCGTGGCTACCTCTCATTTGGGGGTGTCTAAAGGATACAACTGGAATTTGCTTACCCGTTTCTAATGTGCAAAGGAAAAAATTATAGCTACCAAGCGGCCTTTTATCCCAGTCGGAAGCATGAGAAAGCACATGGTCATGCAATATGTCAGCATTTTTGCCGGTTCCGCGACCACAACAAATAATGATGTCTGGTTGATAGAGTTCAATCTGTGTGTTGATATACACTGCATCATTCATGCCAAAGGTTCTAATTTCCTCATCCTCGGCTTCGGCGTCTCCGCCAATTTTCTTGATGTTTAAAGCAGCAATCGTTTTCATGCATTCCGTTTTATTAGCTTTTGTAATTCTCCGTTGGTAGTCACCACCACAGCGAATTGCCTGCGTCCAACGCGCAATATTGTTCCATGTTCTCCAATAACCGGATTTCCTAGGTTCTGAAAGCAAATATGCGCACAGATCAGTATCACCATCACCCCAGTTTGCTTCTTTAAGAACATACAGGATTTTTAAATCCTGTTTTAGCCATGTTTCTTCGTCAAACAAACCATCGGATATAAAGGTGGTGTAGTTGCGCTCTTTTCGCCAACGGCTAAAAAGCTCTCGCTCTTTTTCTTTTATCATAGAAACATACTCCTTTTTGTTTAAGATTGGTAGCGATTGAGTGCATTCTGTAAATCTTCTTTTACAGTATGTGCCAAGTCAGAGGGGGACAAGACGCGAACATGGCGGCAGTATTGCAGTGCCCAGTGGCGCATGGCGCTCCAATTGACGGTGACACGGGCTGTGACTTCCTCCTCTGTTTCCTCAGAGAAGGTGATGTCTGTGCCGAACCAGTCGATCACGTCATTCAAGATGCCTTTTTTCATTCGGAAGGTTACGGGGACGCTTTCACCGCTGAACATATACAGGTGCTCTGCCATGTGCTTGGGAAGGGAAAACTGCTTTCCCCCTTCTACCTGCTCTTTGGGTTTTATGGGGCTGTCCAAAAGCCGAATATTCGTGATCCGATCTATGCGGTAGTTGGCGAGATAGTCGTATTTGTCATAGTTGCCAATCAGATAATATCGGCCGTTGGTAGCTGCCATCTGATAGGGATTGACGATGTACTCCTGCTCCCGCCTGGGGTGCAGCTTCTTGTCGATACCGTATTTGTTATAGGTAAATGCCACCTGCTTTCCCATTGCAATGGCTTCATCAATGATTTCGATGGTATAAAACAGCTGCAGATTCGCAGGTTTCGTCTCCGGGAAGGTGGAAATAAACCGCACTCTGGGCTTGAAGTAACGATTGGAAAGCCCTTCTAACTTTTCCACAAGCTCTTTGCATTGGCTGTAAGGGATGTGCTTGGAGAACAGCAAGCTGTCGATCAGAAGTCGCAGCTCCGCATCCGTGAAATCCCGTTCCAGATAGAAGTCAGAGAGGATATAGCTGGTTTCTTTCTTGCCCTGTTTGTTGATGTAAGTCCGAGCCACATCGTCCCTGCACTCGATGGGATAACCGGCCGCCATCAGATTTGACAGATTCCGGGCCACGGTTTTGCGATCTGCAGTCATATCGTAGTCAGACTGCAGAAGCTCTATGATCTGCTTCTGACTCAGCTTATGTTCCTCATCTGTGTACCGTTTCAGAATATCCAAGATATTCATGATCAGCATTTTCTTTGCCGGTGCAGTTTGTGCCATTTCAATCACCTCGTATTCAGAGTATCATGTTTGACACCGTATTACAATACCCAATGTGGCATTTCTGCCCCATCCGGTGAATTTTCGTATTATAAATCAATCATTTCCGTCTTTCTGGGTTTTGCGTGTTTTTCCTTAATGGCAAGCAGTTCTCGGCACATTTCTTCGCTTGTTGGTGCTGCTCCGTTTTTCTTCTGAAGGAAGTCCCGATAGAACGCCAAATGCTCCGATAGAATGCTGTGTAGCGACATTCTTGCGGGCTCATTGCCGGAAAGCAGAATCGCCTGATAATCAACGACAGTATCCAGCTCTGTTTTTTGGTAAAGCAAATCCAGTACCTTGGGAATATCTGCGTTTGCTTTAAGCTCTACGCCGATTTCGGCGTAGTACATGGGGTACGCTCTTACGACTCCGGGAAGCGCATCATCCCAGACAAGCATATCAATCCACTTTGTAAGTGCTTCCGGATCATTGGCCACTGTTATGGGAGTTTCTCTAAATATCAGTGTGGACTTTCTTTTTCTTCCCTCAGGTGGTTCCACGTGTGCTTTGCTCCGTATCCGAATTTGCCCCCGTCCCTTGCGGTAAATTTCTTCCAATTCACTTTTGTTCGTTACGATCCCTCCGGTGATAAAGTCGGGACCTTGAATATAGTCCATAACACATTCCGGAGGCAAGTCAGGATCTTTGATCATCGCCACCATTGCATCTATTACTTCCCCTAAGTTGTGGGGCGGAATTTTGCTCACAAATCCGTCTGCCGTTGTATCTGTGCCTAAAATAACTGCCCAGGGAAGGCAGGAAGGTAATACAAGTGGCACCTTACCTCCTGAGATATAGTTATCATTTCCATACTGAACATAAGATTTGTTCACGTATCTCAGCATGGTATCTTCTGCAACAGAACTGATTCTGATTTCTGTGAACCGAGGAGATGCAGGTCCATATCCATATCCGCCAAAGTTCCCACGACCTGCTTCTATAAGCGCCACGGTATTAAAATGCTGGGTCATTTGTGCAATGGTGTTATTAATTAAATCGGATTCTCCATAACCCAAGTGATCAGACATTTCCTCGCCAATGCCATATTTGCCTCCTGCATCTAAAAATGTTAATATTGTGTTTTCATATTCAGCACTGCCGGATAAATTGCGCACATACATTGTCCAAAGTATACGTCGCTGCCTTGGTGTTAAGCCATCCCGAACATCCGGAAGATTGTAACGTTCATCGTCTGTTATGATGTCGACTTTCTTCTTCAATGCTTCTGTCATAGTATAAATTTCCTCCTTCTGTCTGTGTTGTTCGATCTGTATATATAATAACTCGTTGGATGGGGCAAAAACATCCCATCCAACGGGAAGCAATTCATGCCTATCTCTTACCGTAAAAGAAGCCCGGAGGAAAGAAAAATCTTCGGAGTTTTCGGTGCAGTAAGGGTAACTGTAAGGGTAAAACAGGGTTTTAGTTTGCTTAGGCGTCATTTTTCTGCATTTCTCAAAGATTGAGATTTGTTTCGTGTTTTTCGGAGTTTCTCTTGCTTGCTTCGTTTTTAGATAAGAAAAGATCCTGATTTCTTCCGAAATCAGGATCTTCAAAAACTGGTGGACGATATAGGACTCGAACCTATGACCTTCCGCACGTCAAGCGGATGCTCTAGCCAGCTGAGCTAATCGTCCGTAGCGAGGCTTATTATAGCACCCGACTTTTTGTTTGTCAAGAACTTTTTTTGAAAATTGCATAATTTTTTATGCGTCGAGGGTTCGCGTTGACGCGGCTCAGCCATTGCCATAAAAGACTGCTCGTTTGATATTCTGAGGACCAAAGCGACGAAGAATCCTGTTGGTGCCAAGAAATGCAGACATTTATGCGGCCACACACCAAGATTCTTCGCCGCGCACAGAATACAAAAGGAGCGGCATTTTCGTTTGTCACGATGCGTTTGGATTGCGAAAAACCGCCGATCGCTCTGTCAGACGGTCGACGGCTTTCTGCGTGCATGGATACAAGTTACAGTGCGATGGCATTGCTGCGCTTGAGCTGCAGCTGGAGCTTATCGGCGATGAGGGCGATGAACTCGGAATTCGTGGGTTTTCCCTTGGTATTGCTGACGGTATAGCCGAAAAATCTCTGCAAAGTATCCAGATCGCCCCGATCCCATGCCACCTCGATGGCATGGCGGATGGCTCGCTCCACACGGCTCGGTGTCGTGGCGAAGGTTCTTGCCACCTGCGGATACAGAACCTTCGTGATTGCGTTGATGACCTCCATGTCCTTTACGGCCAGAATGATCGCTTCTCGCAGGTACTGATAGCCCTTGATATGCGCAGGCACACCGATCTCGTGGATCATCGAGGTCACCATCGTTTCGATGTTCGGACGCTCCTTTGGCTTGCCGCTCTCTCGCAGCTGATCCAATCGTTCGGCGATCGCAGCCGTCGTGCACGGCTTGAGCATGACATATTCTACCCCGTGCTGCTGCAGCGCGGCACCGACAAACTCCGTCATGAAGTCCGCCAGAACCAGGATCAACGGCTTCTTGTCCAGAAGCGAGGCCGCCTTGACAACGGCAATGCCGTCTGCCTTCGGAAGCATCATATCCAAAACCAAAATCTCCGGCTTGAGCTGGCGCAGAAGCTCCATTGCGCTGACCCCGTCAGGGGCCGTTCCGACAATCGCATATCGTTCTGTCTGCCTGAGTGTTGCCGAGAGATTTCGGGTAAAATCCTCGTTGCTGTTTGCCAGCAGCACCCGCATCATTTTTTCCATTCCCTTTCCTCCATAAAATACAAATTCCTGAACGGTAGTACCAACTTAGCACACCATTCGGGCATTTGCAAGGTATTTTACGGCGAAAATGCCATGTTTCGTTCGACATTATTCGACATTTGTGATTTTTTGCACAAAAATACAGACTTTCCTCGCCCATATCAGTCCAAATTCGTCTAAAATATTCTGAATTTCAAAGATGATGATGGCTATGGTATTTTATGGTTGATTTTACGCTGCTTTATGGTATGATGATAACAGAAACAATCAGGAGGCAGAAAGATGAAAAAATGTATGGCGATGTTTCTTGCGGCGTGCTTGATCTTCTCCCTGGCCGCCTGCGCAAAAGAGGGAAGGGCAGAACCGACAGACTCCGTGTCAACGACCCGACCGACCTCGGTTGAGGCCGAAAAGCCGGGCGAGGACATTGAGCTCAAGCAGCTCGAGGGTATTTACCGCCCGGAGAACAATGATGACACCTATGAGAAACGTCTGCAGATCTACAATCTGAACGACACGCTCCTGCTAGAGCAGAGCTATTGGATGGACGGCGAGCTGATCGAAACATTGGCAGAGGAGTTCTGGCTGCATGAAGACGGCATTTCCGGCAGCAGCGTGACAGGGCTGGCGCAGACCTTTGGCCAAAACGACAGCTATCAGGCCGCTGCCTTTGAGCGCACGATCCTTCTGACCGATGAGGGCCTTGTCCTGCGGTCGGAGGAGGGGGAAGAGAATTTTGTCCGCGACGAAAGCATCGCGGGCGCGCACAATGACTATACGACCTACCTCGTAGGTGAGATAGATTCGCAGCTGTGTGGTGCTTGGGAATCCTACGGTATGGGCTATGCCGCAGCTGTCGTGTTTGAGCCGAGCGGGTACTGCCGCATTGTGGTCAAGCAGAGAAACACACCGTGCTTCCTCTTTGAGGGTGCATGGTGCGTGGAGGATGATATCCTCCGATGCAACGGCGAGCAGATCGTCGGCGGCAGGCTGCACATGGAGTACGGCTTCAGCTACGAATGGAATGAAAACGGTGAGCTGCTGCTGTATGCACAGACGGAGGGAACGGTTGCATTGATGGGTGGCGCGTTCTGCTTCCGCCCGAGCGGGGGCGATTGGATGATCGGCATGCCGCAGACGCAGACTGTGGGGTACTTTACGCAAATGTATGATGTCTGTGGTGAGTACACCGACGATTTGGGCAACCTCTATGGGTACGATTACCGTGTTCCGCAGCTTTTGAGCGAGAAACCCGGTGCGCAGGAGCTGAATGCGGAGCTTCAGGACATTTTCGGCAGCATCGCGCAGGAGGAGCTGGCTTCGATCGGGGAGGGGGCGTCCATTCATTGCGAATCGATTCGCTGGTTTGCCACACACTATGACGGCCTTTTGTTCCTTGTGCTGAGCGCGAGAAGCGTCTATGGCTATGAGTCGTATGCCGCATTTTGCTACGAGCCTGCGACGGATACCCGACTAAACAACAGTGAGCTGATCGCTCGCATGGGCTTAAGTGAGTCGGAGTATCTTGAGGCCTTCCGAGCTGCGGCGGAGGCTTCCTTCCGCAACAGCTTTGGCGGCATGAGTCAGGAGGATTGGGAGATGTACGGCTGTGAGGAGCTGCTTCAGTGGACGGTCTCGGACGAGGCGGTTCATATGGACCGACCCGTCTATGTAGATGATTTCGGTAATCTGGTCGTGGCGGCACAGATCGGCTCCATTGCCGGCGCAAGCTATTATGAACGACTGATCTATCTTTTAGGCGAGTCGGTCGGATGACAAAAAAGAGAGCGACATCGTGAACGATGTCGCTCTCAGTCTGTCGAATAACCCCTGTTTTGCGTCAAGCAAGACAGGGGTTATTCGGACATTGAGCGAAAATAAAAGAAAATATGTGCAAAATAAAGCTGTTATGAGTATCCCTCCAGCGCCATTTTGCAA
>SVMF01000007.1 GCA_015067565.1 Oscillospiraceae bacterium
GCAATTTGCGGCGATGCCGCACGAATAAGTCGCTATGGCGACTTATTCAGCAGACATCAAATAAGCGATTGCGAACGTATCTCCGATACAGCAAAAAAGCACTTCAAATGCTTGCTGCGCAAGGCATATTGACTTACATCGCAAACCGAGCTCTACCGTACCATCGTACGCCGACGCGCTCGGTTTGCTCGTCTTGCCGACTTTTTGAACTCTGTCAGTCTGTCGAAAATCAAGTTTTTCGACAGACTGAACGCAAGAGCTCCGCAGAGCTCTTGCGTTCTTTTAGTTTTGCTGAATATCAATGATGACGAACTCGGAGATGGCACCGGTCTTGAACGGAACACCCCAGCCGCAGATGCCCGAGGTGACGATGAAGTCCGTCTGCCCGCGACGCGTGTGGCCGTAGACGAAGTCATTTGCACCGATGAGTTTTCCAAAGATGCCCAAGGGGAAAATGTGACCGCCGTGCGTGTGACCGGAAAGCACCAGATCGACACCTGCGGCCACTTCGCTATCGTAGTCGTTAGGCTGATGATTCAGTACGATGGTGAATTTGTCTGGATCCAGATTTTGTGTCAAGCTGACGATTTCGGCTCGACTTGCCTCGTGGCGATCCTGCCGGCCGACGAGCTGGATGCGCTCTGCGATCAGCGCGACCTCGTCCTGAAGGACGGTGATGCCGCTTTGTATCAGCGCATTGTGCAGCTCAGACGCGTCAAAATCACGGCCGGTCATATAGCCTTTGTCGTGATTGCCGTAAACGAAATAGGTGCCGTAGGTGCTCTCGAGCTCTTGCAGTGCAGCGCAGGCCTGATACAATTCCTCTCGGCTCGTGTCGTCATCCACAAAATCACCGCAAATGACCACAAGATCCGGCTTCGCGGCTTCGATCTTTTCTAGCTCGAGCATAAAACGATCGGCATCGAGGATCTCACCGAGGTGACTGTCTGCGATCAGCGCAATGCGCAGGGACGGAGTTCCGATATCCTTTTGTGTGGAGACGGTGTAGTCAGTGCGGTAGACATGGTGCGCAAAATGCCAGCCAAAAGCAAGATAGACGATGGTCAACACGATGGCAATTCCGCCCTCGTAATAGCGCCGGAAGGCCTTCTTGCGCAGCTTTTTGATCAGACCACCGATAAGCTCGCACAGCGCCCAGAAGATCAGCAGGTGCATAAGAATCGCAACTGCGACTACGGGCGTCAACAGCAGAAGCAGCGCCAGCGGCAGGCATAAAAGTGCCGAGACCCAACGCACCTTCTTGCGCTCATGCTTGCAGAGCTTCAGCACAAAGCCGAAGCGGCGAAAACGCGTCATCAGATAGTAAAGGCCGGCCAGACAGATCAGGAGGGCAAAGCCCAAAACGACAATGAACATACGATTCTCCCAAAAAGCTCCGCCACGAGAGTGGCGGAGCCGATTTGCTTATGACAAATGGATACCGAGCTCCTCAGGCAGGAAACGCGGACAGACATTCTCGGAAGACGTGATGACGGAGGCCGCCAGCATCGAGCCCATATCGACGGACTCGCGCAGCGTCTTGTTGTAGGTCATGCCGATGGCAACACCGGCACAGAAGGCATCACCGGCACCGGTGGTGTCCTTCACGATGACCTTACGGGCAGGGCAGATACCCTTGTCACCGTTGCGATCGGCATAGACCGCACCAGCCTCGCCCATGGTGACGATCATGGAGGGGATATTTGCGCGGACGACTCTCTCAGAGAGAATCTGGCACATATCCTCGGGGCTTTTGTCTTCGTAATTGTCCAGGAATAAGAGGCTTGCTTCCTTCAGGTTGCAGATGAAGCAGTCGAAACGCTGCATAAAGTCACGCCGCTCAACGGCAATGCTCATGTTGGAAACAACGGCAAACTTCTTGATGCCGTGCTTGTCGGCCAGCTCCAGGATCTTCTTGACGATATCCTTATCCAGGTCGACCTCCAGAATGACGGAATCGGCCTTTTCAAAAATTTCGTCGCCCTTTTCCTGCAGCAGCTCGAGGATGGGGGTCATGTCGGGGCGGACGGAGATGGAGCCTGCAACGTCGCCGTTGTTGTCAAACACGGCCAGCCACGTGCCCATACCGTTCGGACGGGATAGGAGGTAATCCACGTTGACCTTGTGCTTGATCAGTTTCTGACGGACGTCAGTACCGATCGGCGTATCATCCACAATGCTTAGATAGGTGGGGCGAAGCTCAACATTGGCAATGTCCTCGACCACATTTCGAGAAACACCGCCGTGAATGTACTCCACGCGACCGACATTACGTCCGGTCGGAAGGTAAGTACTGTGTGGGAAACCCTTGATGTCCACAAATGCTGCACCGATGACCAAAATACCCATAAGCAACCTCCGATTATTTTTTTATATTAAAACATCCGTAGATATTTTAATCAATTTTTTGTTATGGGAATTGTACCACAAGTGCATCTTGAACACAAGCCTTTTTTGAAAATTTTATTTTATAAAAATCAGAATTTTTTTCAAAAAAGGGCTTGACAAATTGGAGATAGACTGATATAATGAGCGAGCGCTGTTGAGGTGCCGGTATAGCTCAGTTGGTAGAGCAGCTGATTTGTAATCAGCAGGCCGGGGGTTCGAGTCCGTCTACCGGCTCCAATTCCTCAACAGAACTGAATATGGGGGAATTCCCGAGTGGCCAAAGGGGGCAGACTGTAAATCTGTTAGCAATGCTTTCGGTGGTTCAAATCCACCTTCCCCCACCAAAAATCGCCGATCTTCGACAGAAGATTGGCGATTTTTACTTCTTCACTATTACCTATTCACTCTTCACTAAATCCAGCCGGCGATTTTTGGAAAGTAATAAGTAATGTTCAGAAAATACTTTATATTATTATGTTTTTCGAACTTCTGCTCCAGCATATTAACACAATAAATCTCAAGAGATTCATTTCGACCAAGCTTGCCAGGCGAAGGAAGACTTCTCATGGATGTATTATGGAATTTGAAAGGCGACCATCTGACGATGGCCGCCTCTTTTTATTCCACATGGCTGTGGTTATTGATATGATCTACGCAGTAGCAGAAATACCCCTTGCAGCGAGAGCAATAGCGGAACTCCAGATCGGGACACTGCGTATCTGTGCGGCCGCAGACGGTGCATTTGTGACGATAGGGGCGCTGACCCTCGGCATTGCGGTAATTCTTTGCCCAGTCGGGATGGGGCTGCTGTTGCGGCTGCTGCGCACGGCGAAACTCGTACTGCCGCTTGTTCTGTTTGTACTTTTGCCTGAGTGACGGGAACAAATTTTTGCATTTTCTGCCAAAAAACAGGAAATAGTTCAAAATGGAAACCCACGGATAGAAGGCGATAAGACAGATGCCAATGATCGTCGTGGTTTCCAACAACGAGAAGAGCGGGGTAAATTCCACGAAGCTGGAAATTGTGTAGTAAACGCACAGTGCAAGATCCAGCCAGGCAAGCCACTTCATTTTAACCGGGATGATGAAATAGATATACACACGCTCATCCGGGATAAGGGTTGCAACGGCCAGGAACATGGATAGGTTCAGATAATTGGCATCGGCCACGCGGGGAATTCCGCAGATCCAGTAGATCAGCATAAAATAAAGATCAATCAGGAGAATGCCGGAAAAATAGAATATGTTAAAGCGCAGACGCCCCATCACAGCCTCGAGCAGCTTTCCGATCCAATGGTAGAACAGAATGGAGATGACAGCACCAAGAATGGGGCCAAAGATGGAGCCGGCCATGCAGGCAAAGGTGAAGATATAGCTGAACAATCTCCAGACTTCACCGTGCGCGATGCTGGAACTTTTAAAAATGAGCAGCTCCAACAGCGGCAGCTTGAAAAAGAAGTCCATCACAAAAACAACCGCATTGGATGCGCAGATCCAGAACATCAGATTTGGGATGCCTTTGTTGGCATTTTGATGCAAAAAGGTATTATAGTTTCGTCGCAGCTTACCCATGATATGCCTCCTTTGGAAATTCAATCTATATTGTATCGGATTTTTGCAGCAATGTCTACAAACATTTCATGAATTTTGTCATGTGCTTGAAATTTTTTTCCTTCTGTGTTATCATACAAGCAGAATTTTTTGGAGGTAATGTTATGAGCAATGTCAGAGATATGTCCCTTGCTGAGTACGGCAGAATGAAGATCGAGTGGGTGCGTGATTTCATGCCTGCACTGGTGGCGATTCGTGAGCGCTTCGAGCGTGAGAAGCCGTTTGCCGGCAAGAAGATCACCATCTCCATCCATATGGAAGCCAAGACCGCATTTTTGGCGCTGTGTCTGGCGGCAGGTGGCGCAGAGGTGCACGCAACGGGCTGCAATCCTCTTTCAACACAGGATGATGTGGCGGCCGGCCTGGCTTCGCTGGGCGTTGAGACCTATGCAAAGCATGGTGTCGATGCGCAGGAATACAAGCAGCTTTTGGTTGAGGCACTGTCCTGCAAGCCCGATCTGGTCATTGACGACGGTGGCGACATCCTCGATACGCTGAACGAGCATCCGGAGCTGGCGGTCAATATCATTGGCGGCGCAGAGGAGACCACCACGGGCATCCATCGTCTGTATGCCAGAGCGAAGGCAGGTGTGCTGCCCTTCCCGATGATGAACGTCAATGATGCCAAGTGCAAGCACTATTACGACAACAAGTATGGCACGGGTCAGTCCGTGTGGGATGCCATCATGCACACGACAAACCTGCTCGTAGCAGGCAAGACCGTTGTGATCGCGGGCTATGGCTACTGCGGCCGTGGTATTGCGATGCGTGCAAAGGGCATGGGCGCCGATGTGATCGTCACCGAGATCGATCCCATCAAGGCTTTGGAGGCCTCCATGGACGGCTGCCGAGTCATGCCGATGGATGAGGCTGCTCCGCAGGGCGACATCTTCATCACCACCACCGGCTGTAAGGATGTCATCGTTGGCCGCCATTTCAAGGTCATGAAGCACAATGCTTTCTTGTCCAATGCGGGACACTTCAACGTGGAGGTCAATGCCGAGGAGCTCGAGGCCATGGCAGTGCGCGTGTTCAAGCGTCGCAACGAGATCGTCGGCTACGAGATGGCCGACGGCCGTGTGCTGAATCTGTTGGCCGAGGGTCGGTTGGTCAACCTCGCCTCCGGCAACGGACATCCGGCAGAGATCATGGATACGAGCTTCTCTGTGCAGGCTCTTTCGTTGGAGTATATGCTCAAGAATGGCGCAAACCTTGATAAGAAGGTCTATGAGGTGCCGCAGGCGATTGATGATGAGGTCTCCCACTTAAAGCTCAATGGTGCAGGTCTGAAGATCGATGCTTTGACTCCTGTCCAGGAAGCCTACATGGCAGGTTATATCGTATAAGAATTGACAACAGCCGCATCGTAAGATGCGGCTGTTGTCTGTCGAAAAACTTGATTTTCGACAGACTGACAGAGTTCAAAAAGTCGTCAAGACGAGCAAACCGAGCGCGTCGGCGTACGATGGTACGGTAGAGCTCGGTTTGCGATGTAAGTCAAAATGCCTTGCGCAGCAAGCATTTGAAGTGCTTTTTTGCTGTATCGGAGATACGTTCGCAATCGCTTATTTGAACACAGATCGCCAACCGCCAAAAATTTGCATTTTGACGATTGGCGACTTTTTTGACACTCTGAGCCGCATCGTAAGATGCGGCTGTTGTCAATTCTCTTGCTCGTTGCTTGGGCATGACTTTGCGGCATACCAGCCGGCCAAAAATGCGGCACGTGCCAATTGATAGATGGCTTCTTCCGCGTGGTCGTAGTTTTTGCCCTGTAAAAATTCATCCAGAGCCTTCTCGAAAATGTCAGTTTGCATTTTGATCACCTCGAAACACAGATTGTATTGTATTTTAACACATTTCTTTGAAAAATACAATACAGTATGCGTAAATACGCACAATGCGTTGTTAAATATTTGCGTGATTTTGACTACAATAGATACGAGGTGGTCAAAGTGGACAAACATCATGACGATTATGTACAAATCGGTTTGAATATTATGCGTTTTCGCAAGGAAAGAGGATTGACGCAGGAGCAGCTTGCAGATATGGTTGGTTACACGCAGAATCACATTCAGCGTGTGGAGACGGCAGTTTCAAAACCCACGGTTGGTCTGCTGCTTGACCTGTCAAGGACATTGAACATTCCGATCGAACGATTGATGGAAATACGCAAATAAAAATGAACAGCCGCATCGTAAGATGCGGCTGCAGTCTGTCGAAAAACTTGTTTTTCGGCAGACTGTCAGAGTTCAAAAAGTCGTCAAGACGAGCAAACCGAGCGCGTCGGCGTACGATGGTACGGTAGAGCTCGGTTTGCGATGTAAGTCAAAATGCCTTGCGCAGCAAGCATTTGAAGTGCTTTTTTGCTGTATCGGAGATACGTTCGCAATCGCTTAATTGAACACAGATCGCCAACCGCCAAAAAATTGCATTTTGACGATTGGCGACTTTTTTGACACTCTGCAGCCGCATCGTAAGATGCGGCTGTTGTTATTTTCCGAGGAGCTTTTTGATCCTGAAAATGGCATTGACCGTGCGGTAGCGCTTCTTGAGCAGGAGCTTGTAGATCAATCGCTTGTTCTTATCGAGCAGGGGCAGATGCTTGTTTTCGCGGAAGTCGGGGAATTTTTTCTCCATATACTGCCTGAAATCGTTTACGAGATGGTGCTTGCGGTCAATCTGCAAAACACGCACCGTTGCAGCAATCAGCAGGTGCTCAATGGCCAGGAAGGTCAGCTCGTTGCGGTAAGTATCATAGAGCTTTTGCTCACGGAACCACGAGAGAATGTCGTCGAAAGCGTAGAGGATCTCTACATTGCGCTCTGAATTCTTGTTGTTCATGGCGCTGCCTTCCCGCTGCAGATAGTGGTAATACGGCTGCGGCAGGCGGATGACGGTCTTGGCCATAGCGTTGACCTTCGTCACGACACGAATATCCTCGTACCAGACGCGGCTGGCAAATTCGATGTTTTCGAACAGAGACTTTTTATATGCACGGTTCCACGGAGCCATGATGCCGAAAAACAGCTCGGGTGTGGATGCGGCATTGCAAGGCTTTCTGACCTCGACCAGCTCGTGCAGCTCACCATTTTTGACACCGTCCTTTTCTACGTGTGCACCGAAAAGATACAGATCTGCGTGCGTTTTTTCAATCTCGGTAGCCAGATCGGACAAGAGCGTGTCATCGAGGTAATCGTCTCCGTCGACGAAGAGCAGATATTCGCCCTTGGCCAGCGCGATGCCGTGGTTTCTTGCGGCACCTGCACCGCCGTTGGGTTGATGGATCGCACGGATGAGCGCAGGATGGCGCGTGGCATAATCATCAATGAGCTTGCCGCTGCCGTCAGGGGAGCCGTCATCGATCAGAAGCAGCTCGAAATCCCGGCACTTCTGTGCCAGCACGGACTCGATGCATTTGGGAAGGTATTGCTCGATCTTGTAGATCGGAACGATCAGACTAAAGGTAGGCATATGCTGTCCTCCTGTGTGCTTGATGCTTCTATTATACCTTCCCGAACGGAAAAATGCAAGCCTATGCCAAAATCGGCTGCAATTGCTGTTTCATCATAGCAAAGGAGACCGTCTGTGGCAGAAGCTCGAAGTGCGCAACCAGGCTGAACGGCTTTCCGGTGGGATCATCCTGCGAGAAGGGGACGAAGTAATAGTGTCTGCGATTGAGCAGCCTTCCGATGTTTTCGGCGCTTCCGGAGAGTCCGTCATTCGTCGAGAGCGCCAAGACTACGGGTTTGGCATTGCGCAGATGGGCCTTGACGGCAAAGCTGACGGGGGAGTCAGCAATCCCGTTGGCGAGTTTCCCTATGGTATTTCCGGTGCATGGAGCGACAATGAGAAGCTCCAGCATTTTTTTAGGGCCAAAAGGCTCCACATCCTGCAAAGTGTGCAGGCATTGGTGCGAGCAAATGTCCTCGATGCGTCGGATGAAGTCCTCACTGCTGCCGAACCTCGTGTCAGTTTGAAAACTCGTTTGAGAGAGGATTGGGACGATCTCATAGCTGTGCGTCAGTTCTTGCATGGCGCAAATGGCCTTTTCAAAGGTGCAAAAGGAGCCGCTCAGGGCAAAACCAATGGTGGGTTTCAAGACAATTTCTCCTTTTCCAAAATGCCGAGTATGCTCTTTGCGTACAAAATTCCCGCACTTTTCGGGCAGAAACGACCCGGCAGAGCCGGCGCGTACAAATAGTGCAGGAAGCGTTGGTGCTCACTTAAAATGCCACCGTTGGACAGCTCCATGACAAGACAATCCGGGCGGATCTGCCCGAGCTGCTCAGAGGAAAACACGGCGGTGGGGACGGTGTTGAAAACAAAGTCGTAGTCGGACAGCTCGTAGTGCCAAAGACCTGTGGTGTCCGTTCTGAAGCCTTGCGCGTGGGCCATGGCGGCATCCTTTGCACTTCGCAGTCCCACGGTCACATGGGCGTGGAGGGCTTGCAGCCGTTCGGCAAGCACCTTTCCGCAGCGGCCGAAGCCGACAACGAGGCAGCTTGCGCCGTGCAGTGTGATCTCGCTGTTTTCGATGGCAAGGCAGATAGCGCCCTCGGCGGTGGGAACAGCGTTGGCGGTAGTCAGCGGCTCTGAGCCGTAGAGGTCATAGACGGTCGCGCCCCGTGCGCAAAAAACCTCCTGCCACGCGCCGAACAAACCACCGAACAGCTTGGTGTGCTCGTGGGTGCGTTGCAAAAGCTCCTCTGCGGCAAGACTACTGTTTCGGATGTGGTAGCCGTCAAAAGAGGGAAACGGCAAAATGACATAGCTTAGCTGCTCGGCAAGGGGTGCATCTGTGCATTCGGGGACACCGCAGGTCTGCACGGCATAGCCCTGCTTTGACAAATACTGCGCGGCATAGCGGCTTCTGGCATCGCCGCCCAAAAACCAAAGCGTCATGAAAATGCCTCCTTCCTGCCACATCTTATGCAAAATTTTCGGAATCGGTGAAAAGATGGTTGTCATTTTGACTCGAATCCGATATAATATAGATGAAAGGAGAGATGACATGGAAAAGGGCTTTATTCAGGACATGCTCGATGTAAAAGTTCTGGTGCTTTACATCATGGCACGGGTTATGTACCCGGTGGACCTGCAGAAGATTTACGAGCTGTCCTATCAGGATGACCGCCTGAGCTATTTTGACCTGGCGCAGGCTGTGCCGCAGATGGTCGAGACGGGCCATCTGGAGCAGATTGAGGGAGAACGCTTTGTCATTACCGAGAAGGGCCGTGAGACCTGCGAGGTAACAGAGGATGCCATTGCATATCCCGTGATGAAGAGGGCGGAGGCGGCTGTTGATCGCTTCAACCGTGCGGTTCGCCGCAGCAGTTATGTCAAGACGAACATCGAGCAGCGTGAGTCGGGCGACTTTTCGGTGCTCATGACGCTCAACGATGAGGTGAGCGATCTGCTCCGTCTGGAGCTGATGGCGCCGACTCAGAAGCAGGCCTATCGCCTGGCAAATGCCTTTACGGAGCATGCAGAGATTATTTATCGAAATATTATGGACAGACTTTTGTCTGAACCGAAGGAAGATACTTGAAATTTCCGAAAAATGTGTTATAATAAAGATGGCAAAACCAATTCACGAAAGGAGCGCTACTTATGAAATTCCAATTCACAGAGAAGAAAGTCAGCCTGCCCGCAAATGTCCATGCTTATGCCGAGAAGAAGGTTATGAAGCTGGAACGCTTTTTCCGTGACGACGCGGAAGCGTTGGTGACGTTTTCCGTCGAAAAAGACCGCAACAAGGTCGAGATCACCATTCACGCAGCGAACACGTACTTCCGTGCCAGCGAGTCCACGAGCGATATGTTCGCTTCGATCGATGCCGCAGTAGCAACGATGGAGCGCCAGATCCGCAAGAACAAGACTCGTTTGGCTCGCCGTCTGCGCCAGGATGCCTTCGTGCGCAGCGCAGAGGTCACCTCCTTTGCCCCTGAGACCGAGGAGGAGAGCAAGTTCGAGATCGTCCGTGTGAAGGAATTCCCGATGAAGCCGATGACCAGAGAGGAAGCTATCTTGCAGATGAACCTCCTGGAGCACAACTTCTTCGCCTTCAAGGATGAGGAAAACGGCGGCGCTTTTGCAGTGGTCTATAAGAGAAACGACGGCGGCTACGGTCTGATTGAAAATATTGAATAAGTAAAAATAAAATCGCTCGGGAGCAATCCCGAGCGATTTTTTGCGCTTAAAATGCAATCATTTGGACTGTTATTCTCTAAAATCAAAGAGATGCATGGGAGTAATATGAAGATTATCGCATATATCGAAAACAACATCCAACGAAACGGCACAGTCTGCCGTTTCGATACGGCTCATATGCGTCCGACTAATATTAATTAACTCAGCAAGTGCACTCTGCGACAAACCGCACTTTTTCCGATAGTATGCAATATTTAATCCTAATAATTTATATTTCTGAAGCTGATTGTTCCGCATAAATACACCCTTATATAGTATATCTCTAAAACACGATTTCTGCGACAACGTTAAAAGTGTTTTTTGCAACTTGACAAGTTTCAAAAATATGCTATTATATTATCAGTGTATAGTTGAAAATAAGGAGATGTGAGAATGAAATGAGATTTCAACGTGATTTTTTGGTTCCGTATCTGCAGAATGTATGTTCAATGGAATTGCTGCGAGAGAAGATTGATGCCATCGAGAGTAAATACAGTGTGCAGGTCACGCAAAAGCAACTGATTCCAAAGCCAACAGCACCGGCTAAACCGCAGTTGAAATTTCCGCCGATAACGGCATATATATTTATGTTTATCCTCTCGGTGGGAATTCTTGCCTGTGTTCTTTTTATAGCGCTAATGATATTTATGGTTGATGACAAAGGCTTCTTTAGTTATGTGTTGCTAATAGCGGCTGCGATTGGACTTTTAATGCTTATTGGTATGGCCGAAGATCCACTCTATGATATTCAATCTACATGGAGGCACAATAAGAGTGAGAGACGGCGCTATAAATATGAAACGGAAACGCTGGATAACCGGGTGCATCAGTGGAAACACAGAATGGATACCATAGCACCTATTCGCAAAAAAGCTAACTTCTGGTATGGCGAATTAAGAAAGGCTGAGAATTTACTCGATGAACTATATTCTGTGAATATCATTCCCGGACAATATAGAAACAAATACGCAGCGCTATATTTGTATCAATATTTTTCTGAAAGCCAATTTGATGATTTGGCAATGGCGCTTAACACATTTGTGCTGGAAGAAATAAAGGAAAAGTTAGATAAAATCATCAGAAATCAGTCGGAAATCTTGATAAATCAGAGATTGCAGATTGCGATGCAGAGAGAATCGAATGAGTTGCAGAAAAAACATACGAAGATGATGAAAGCAAAACTCGACAATATGCAGACAACATTAGAGGAGCACAATTCTTACTTAAGAATGATTGAGAGCGACACTGCTACAACGGCATTCCTTACAAAGGTGAACTATATTCGTAATATTTGATCTGTAGACTTGCTAAAAAATGGATAAGGGGGAGAGAAAGTATGACATGTGCGAATTGCGGCAGAACCATTCCGCAGGGGAAGCAAATTTGTCCGCACTGTGATGATTCAGCGAAGGATTATAGCCAGGAAATTAAAAGCGTAAAGCCCAGAATCAATAAGGATATGTTGGAGTGTCCGATTTGTTCTATGAAGGGTATTTCGCCGAAGGAGAGATCGTGCCCTCAGTGTAAGATTAAGTTTATTCAGGAGCAATGGGTGTGTGATTCCTGCAAAGCGCAGAATCGGTATCAGACTGTGAAATGTGTCCATTGTGCAAAAGTCAGGAACAGCAGCGGAAAATTGGAACAAGCGAAGGCGAGAAAAGGCATGGCATTCTATCAGTATCTGATATATTTTGGGCTTTTTGCCAGTGCTGCGCTCTCTTTCTACTCAGGCTGTATGACAATAGTTGAGAACGGCTTGCTTGGTTTCTACTATTTACTCTATGGTGTATTTGCACTGGTAGCACGCTTTTTGCTTGCCTCTCGCAAGAGAGACGGTTTAAAACTCTATATTGGTATGCTATGGGTCGATTGTGCTGTAACTTTGCTATCGATCGATTATTTTCAGGATATGATTTCTTCCGAAACGTCGAAAGTGATTGATACATACGGAGAATATGCATCACAGGCGGCAGTGAGTGGGGTCAATGCAATCAGTGCCGGTGGTCAAATCGGTGTTTTGATTGGAAGCTTAATTGCAATTGGAATAAATGGTGTGATCAGTAAATACTTTACAAACAGAGAGGACTATTTTAATCAATAAGATTGAATTTGGAAGGAGAACAGGAAATGAAGAAAATAATTGTAGTATTCATTGCGTTCATGATCATTTTAGGCTTGGTTGCCTGCAATCTGACGCCGGAAGACAAGGTTGCATCTTATGTAGATGATGCAGAAGAAAAACTGGAAGAAATGTTTCGCGGCAGTGGCATAGCTGTCAATGTTGAGGCGGAAGGCTGCGGCATTATTGTCGATCTCAAGATCAGTGCTTTAAACGATATCTCTTCGAGCCAAAAGAGTGAGCTGCAGAGCTATTATAATTCGATGGATGGCACATTTGAGATGCTGTTGGAAGAGATGCAGGAAGAGGTTTCGGAATTGGAATACATGGTTGTAAATGTTTGCGAGAGTGATGGCGACCTTGCTGCAAAGGTCGAGATTGGAAAATAATGTTAACGGGAAGGTGAGAGCCTTCCCGTTTTTTATATAATATCATATCATGGAATATGGGAGAATTCTCGTATTAGACTTCTTCCTGCTAAGGGTAGAAAATATATCAGAGTTGCGATTACAACAGGCCAATTGAACGCAAATCGCCAATCGTCAAAAATTTGCATTTTGACGATTAGCGATTTTTTGACGCTCTGAAAAGAAATCTGATTTATCTGGAGCGCTTTCTCTCTATACCCCAACTATTGTGTAGAGCCAAAATGTTACTGGAACACGCTGCCGGCGGTGTTGAGCATGGTCGTGCTGTAAAGGAAGAGTACATCCGCGCCGGCAAAGTCCACATACTGATCCAATGTCATTGAGGAGATATAACGAATGTCGATCATGGTGATCTTCTGATAGCTGTCGATCAGCAGGGGCGTGATGGAGCTGCCGTAGCTGTCTCGGAAGAGGATCAGATGCTTGTCGCTTGTGGCATTGGGATTGTCGATCGTGATGAGCATCTCCGCCCCGTCCAGGAACACATCGTACGAGTCGGTGTTCTCTGCACCGAAATGCTTCTCGTTGTAGACCTTGATCGGCATCCACTGCTTGCGCTCGTTCATACGCTTGACTCTGGCATTGTCGATGGCCGTATTGGTCAGGTAGGTCAGTGTGTCGGGTGTCGGGGTTCCGTCGGCCAGAGCGTAATACACACCCTTGAAACCCTCCAGACGATGCTCGGTGTAGCTGTCACGATCGGCCGCTATGGTTCCCATGGCTTGGCAGAGCGCTTGCGCCACGGGCAGAATATTCTCCTGCTTCCAATGGCTGTCGGTGCGGTAGTAATCATCGATCGTCAGAAGCTCGCGCAGGTCGATGGCCTCGGCTTGGACGGCCTCCATGAGCTCGTAGAGCCTGTCGTAGTTCATGGTGGGCTGGTTGGAATCCGTCTTGTAGTACAGATAATAATTCTTGTCGGGAATGATCGAATAATAGGCATTTGCGATCTGTGGATGCGATTGCAGGATCTGATTGAAGATACTCACAGCCTTGTTGACACTCGCTTCGTTGAGGGTCGGATCGAGCTTCGTCAGATGCTCGCCCGCACCGGCATAACCGCTGCTGCTCTTGACGCGGAAGATGTTCTTTTCGATCCATTTTTTGGCATCAAGGAAGGTGGAGCGAGCGGGGAACTGATCCAAAAGATAGGCCTCACCATCCTTGAAGAACGAGGCGTCAAATACGGCTTCTGCCGAGAGTGTAGGGGCCTGCGCAAGCTCCTTGCGTTCTGCTGCAGAGATGTCTTGATCCGGCAAAAGGAAATGCGCTGTGGTCAAGCCGAAGATCACGAGGAAAAAGACAGCAACAACTGCGATTTGTTTCATTTTTTCCATGACAGCACCTCCTTAGAAGCGGAAATAGAGGAACGGACTGAAGCTGCCCGCCACGAGATAGGCGGTCACGGCCAAAAACAGCACACCGACGGCGAGCGGCTCTGCAAATGTTGCGAGCTTCTTGCCGAGGCTCCTATCCTCAAAGCGGCGATACAGCCGCTTGCAAAGCGGAGTTGCACCGATGACAGCAACGACCAGAAGCAGGCCGTAGCTTGCAAGGTAGTAGCCGGTATCCGAGCTCCAAAGCGGCACACCGCCGAACAGACCTTTGAAGTCTGAGATGAGCTGTGACATATCTGCCGCATTGAAGAGCACAAAGCTGAAGGCAACCAGAACGATGACATAAAGATGGCGGATCAGCGCACCGGCCTTCTTCAAAAGCTTCAGCAGGAACAGCTTTTCCAGAATCAGGACGACACCAAACAGAACGCCCCACAGCACGAAATTCCACGCTGCGCCATGCCACAGACCTGTGGTTGCCCAGACGATGCCGATGTTGACAAACCAGCGAAGCTTCTTGACACGGTTGCCGCCGAGCGGAATGTACAAATAGTCACGGAACCATGTGCCCAGGGTCATATGCCAGCGGCGCCAGAACTCGGTGATACTGCCGGAAATGAAGGGATAATCGAAATTTTCGGGGAAGGAGAAGCCGAAAATTCTGCCCAGACCGATGGCCATATCCGAATAGCCGGAGAAATCAAAATAGATCTGCAGGCTGATCGCAATGGCATAGAGCCAGTAGAACACCACAGAACTCTCTGCGGTGCGGAAAACATCGCACAGCCGTCCCATCGCATCAGCGATGAGAACCTTTTTGGCAAGGCCAAAGGTGAAGCGGCGGATGCCCAGATACAGACCGCTCAGATCATGCTTTCTGTCGTGCAGCTCCCGTGAAATATCCGTATAGCGCACGATGGGACCTGCGATGAGCTGTGGGAACAAACACACAAAGGTGGCAAAGGTGCCCAAATTGCGGTTTGCCTTTGCATTTCCGAGGTAGACATCGATGGTGTAGCTCATTGTCTGGAAGGTGAAGAAGCTAATGCCAATCGGAAGCTTGACACCGAGCAGAGGGATTGCTGTGCCAAACAGATCGTTGAAGCTGCCGATGAAGAAGTCGGCATACTTGAAGAAACCCAGCAAGGTCAGATTGATGATAATCGACGAAATCAGGGCGATTTTTGCACCCGTGGTGCCACGGTGCGATTCGATGTAGAGACTGTGCAGGAAGTCGGAGACCGAAGAAATGACCAATAGTATGACATAGATGGGTTCCCCGACGAAGTAGAAAAACACACTGCTTGCCAGCAGAACATAATTCTTCCATGATTTCGGCACTGCGAAGTATAAGAGCAAAACCACGGGGAGAAACAGGTACAGAAAGCTGATGCTTGAAAATACCATAGCGGATCCTCCGATTGAATGATTGATGCATTCTATTGACGCGGCAAGAAGGAAACAGTTCCGTAAAATCAGAGCAATTCCTTCCAAACGGCGAAAATTTCACGAATGAACATATTGCAGAAAAACAGCTTGTTTTTCGTTTCTGCGGGATAGCCGAGGGATTTGACCTCCAGTTCCTTGGCAATCAGCTCTGCTCGCAGCAGATGATACTCCGAGGAGATGACTGCGACGCTTTGCGGCTTGCTGCCGCTCTCAGCTTCGATGATTGCGAGGCTGTGCTGCAGATTTTCCTGCGTGTTGGCAGAATGCTCCTCCAGACGCAGACGATCAGGGCTGATACCATGATCGAGCAGCCAGGTGAACATACAGCTCGCCTCGGAGATAGACTCGTTTTCCCCCTTTGCGCCGCTGAGGATCAGGGTCGCATTCGGATAGGTTTCGGCATATTCCAATGCGGCCTCCAGACGCTCACGCAGAGAAGCGCTTGGTTGCGTATCGTTGACTGCCGCACCCAAAACGATGGCATAGTCGGCTTCGGGATCTTCGGCACCGCCCATATTCGTGCCGATCCATATGCCGGTTGCGATCATGGCCACGATGCCGACGCAAAGCGCAATGGAAAAGGCGAGCTTCAAAATGGTTGAGGTGCACATATTGAGCACACCGAAGACCAGCCGCAGCACGCCCAGTGCACAAAACATGATGCCCGTAAATTGGTAGGCATAGACAAAAAAGTAGAAAAATCCGCCAATGGCAAAGAGAATCAGCGCAGAGAGCCAGTATCTTTTCTTCATTCGAATACATACCCCCTCAGGACACGCAGCGTGTTGAGCACACCGTCCTTGTGGCTGCGCTCGTAGCCGTGGGAGGCATATACACCCGGTCCGATCAGACCGTGACGGATGTCATACCCTGCTGAAAGTGTAGCCTCGACGTCCGAGCCGTAGTGCGGATAGATATCGACGGCATAGTCGGCCTTTTCTTTTTGAGCAGCGGCGATGAGCTTCTTGACGACCTCATAGCTGTATGGGCCACCGGAGTCCTTGGCGCAGATGGAGACCTGACGCTCGGTGCACTGCAGGCCGTCACCGACACAGCCCATGTCTACGGAGATGGCTTCGGTCACGCCGGTTGGGACGCTGGCGGCACCGCCGTGGCCGACTTCTTCATACACCGTGATGTGGGCATAGATCCGACGCTCGGGGGTCAGACCGCTTTCCTTCAGATACTTGGCAAATCCCAAAAGAATGCCGACCGAGAGCTTGTCGTCCAGAAAACGGCTCTTGATATAGCCGGACTTCGTGACGCGTGTGCGTGGCTCGAAGCAGACATAATCACCGACGCTGATGCCAAGTTTCTTGACGTCGTCGGCAGTTTCCACACATTCATCGAGCACGACCTCGGTGGTATCGAAGTCACGCTTGACGGTTGCGTAGTCGGAATTGACGTGGATGGAAGCGTTGCAAAGCTGAAGAGTGCCTTCATAGACACCGCTGAACTTCGTCACGACGCGACAGTTTTCAGCCTCGGCATTGTTGGCATTCATGCCGCCGACCCGGACGATGCGCAGACGGCCGTTTCCCTTGATTTCGGCCACCATACCGCCCAGGGTGTCTGCGTGCGCTTCCAACAAGAGGGCATTGCTTTCGTCTTTGCCGCCGAGATCGACCAGAATGCCGCCCTTGACCGTGCGCTTGGCAGAAAAGCCGAGGTCGCTAAACTTGCGAAGAACAAATTCCTCTGCATCGTGCGTGTAACCCGTGGGGCTGTCGATGGCCAGGAGCTCCACGGCCTTATCTACTGCAAAATTTACGTAGTTTTCCATAGTTTTGTCTCCTTTTTGGGAAGTTTTTGCGTTGTTCAAATTTCGATTTATCGCCCTGATTATCGTATCTCGTTGTAGGGTAGGGGCATGCCCCTACCGGCGGCAACCGCTACGATTTTGCCGGAAGCTGTTGCGAATACGGATCCCTTTCTGACGGTTGAGGCATGCCTCAACCCTACCGTGGCTGTGCAATAACGGACAGCGAATTCGGAATTCGTTACCGGACATTTTTACATCATATCACATATTTTCAAAAAAGTATAGTAAAAACCACGAATCGAGGAATATCGACTCGTGGTTTTTACTATAGTGATATCAGTCCTTCTTCTTGGTGGCGATTTCAAGCAGGCACTTTGCCATGAACTCGTCGGGAGTCATTGCGCCCAGATCCTCGCCGCTGCGGGTACGGACGGAAACGGTGCCGTTTTCGATGTCACGGTCGCCGACGACGAGCATATAGGGGATCTTCTGAAGCTGTGCTTCACGGATCTTGTAGCCGAGCTTTTCAGAGCGATAGTCTCCTTCGCTGCGGATACCTGCCTCCTCGAGCTTTTCGACCAGACCCTTGGTGTACTCATGTGCACGGTCAGTGATGGGCAGAACTCTGACCTGCGTGGGCATCATCCACAAAGGAAGTGCGCCGGCGAAACGTTCGATAAGGTAAGCCAGGGTACGCTCGTAGCAGCCCAAGGAGGTGCGGTGGATGATATACGGGATCTTCTTCTGGCCGTCGGTGTCGGTGTATTCCATGCCGAACTTCTCGGCCAGGAGCATGTCGACCTGAATGGTGACGATGGTATCTTCCTTGCCGAATACATTCTTATACTGAATGTCGAGTTTCGGGCCGTAGAAGGCAGCCTCGTCAATGCCGATGGTGTAGTCCACACCCAGCTTATCCAGAATGTCGCCCATGACACGCTGTGCCTCTTCCCACTGCTCAGCCGTGCCTTCGTACTTGATGCCTGCACGGGCCGGATCCCACTGCGAGAAGCGGAAGGTGCAGTTTTCCAGCATGCCGACGGTCTCAAGGAAGTACTTGGCAAGCTCCAAGCAGCCCTTGAACTCTTCTTCGAGCTGCTCGGGACGCAGGATCAGGTGGCCTTCGGAGATGGTGAACTGGCGCACGCGGATCAGGCCGTGCATTTCGCCGGAGTCCTCATTGCGGAAGAGGGTAGAAGTCTCGCCCAGACGCATCGGCAGATCACGATAGGAGCGGGCGCGGTTCAGGAAGACCTGATACTGGAACGGGCAGGTCATCGGGCGCATGGCGAAGCATTCCTTGCTCTCATCCTCTGCGTCGCCCATGATGAACATGCCGTCGCGGTAGTGATCCCAGTGGCCGGAGATCTTGTAAAGATCGCGCTTGGCCATCAGAGGTGTCTTGGTCAGCAGATAGCCGTTTTTTTGCTCAACATCCTCGACCCAGCGCTGCAGGAGCTGAATGACTCTTGCGCCCTTCGGCAGCAGGATGGGCAAGCCTTGACCGATGACATCGACGGTGGTGAAGAACTCCAGCTCACGGCCGATCTTGTTGTGGTCACGCTTTCTGGCCTCTTCCTGCTGCTGCAGGTAGCTCTCCAGCTCATCCTTGCTCGGGAAGGCAACGCCGTAGATACGCTGCAGCATCTTGCGGTTGGAATCGCCTCTCCAATATGCGCCGCAGCATTGCGTCAGCTTAAAGCCGTTGTGCTTGATGCGGCCGGTAGTGTCAACGTGAGGGCCGGCGCACAGGTCGGTGAACTCGCCCTGCGTGTAGAACGAAATAATTGCATCCTCGGGCAGATCGTTGATGAGCTCGACCTTGTACGGCTCACCAAGGCTTTCCATGTAAGCAATGGCTTCTTCGCGGGGTTTCTCACTGCGCTCTAAACGCAGACGCTCCTTGCAGATCTTCTTCATTTCGGCCTCGATGGCATCCAGATGCTCCTGGGTGAAGGAGAAGTCGGAATCGAAGTCATAGTAGAAGCCGTTGTCGATGGACGGGCCGATGGCCAGCTTTACCTGCGGATACAGGCGCTTGACAGCCTGCGCCATGATGTGCGAACAGGTGTGCCAATAGGTCTTGCGGTAAGACTCGTTTTCAAAAGTGTACAGATTTTCTTCGGACATGGTTGTTCCTCCTTTTAAGATGAGGGGTAATAAAAAACTCACCCCTGATAAATTCAGGGGTGAGAATAATCCCACGGTTCCACCCTGCTTGCAGTGCATGGCACTGCCGCTCGTTGGCGCGATAACGGGCGCACCCGTTCCTCCTTACTGCCTTCGGGAGGACAGCTCAAAAGTGGTGTTCTGACGATTGATTGCAGGAGCTTTCACCGGCCGCTCCCTCTCTGAGCCATCATAAATTCGTCAAAAATCTTTCTCACAGCCATTTTTATATGCCCAATATATCACTTTTTTTGCGATTTGTCAAATGGTTTCTTTTTTACACAATTATGTTAACCGCTTTGTAACCACTATACAAGATGTTGTGATGAAATACCTGATATCACCAATGATGTTGTTAGGTTTACATAACAGCATAATCTGCAAAAAGTTCGGGAATGAACAAAAATAAATAAAAAAGCTTGACATTTAACTAAAAAATGTTATAATTATTACACTGTTACAGTTAGGTAACAAGAATGTCAAATACGAAACCGAGTTTTAAGGAAAGGAGATATTCCGATGCGCAGAATTCAAAAACAGTTGAAAAAATCCTGGAAGCACCGTCTGGTTGCGATCCTTGTGATCGTTTCCGTTCTGGCGATTTTGCTTTCGCAGGCTGTTTTTGCACAAAACAGCTATGTTATCACCGACGGCGATAACGTGACTGTCTACCAGTCCTACAGCTCAGATCCTGAGCAGGTTTTGCAGGAGGTTGGTATCACGCTGAGCAACGAGGATACCTACACCACAACCTATAATGATGGCGTGAGCAACATCACCATTCAGAGAATGCAGATTGTTACCCTGATCAACCGTGGCCAGACCAGCCAGATCGGCAGCTACGGCGAGACAGTCGCGGAGCTTCTTGACCGTCTCGGTATCACCCTCAGCGCAAATGACTCCGTGTCTTATGAGCTCGACTCCATCACCCACGATGGGATGGTCGTCGAGGTCATACATAAGGAGATCGAGGTTTTTGAGTACGATGCGATCGTCCCCTTTGAGACCAAGTACTTCGATGATCCTGAGTTGGCTCCCGGTGA
This sequence comes from Oscillospiraceae bacterium, assembly GCA_015067565.1. GTDB lineage: Bacteria > Bacillota > Clostridia > Oscillospirales > Oscillospiraceae > JAZOXB01. The sequence goes on from SVMF01000007.1 coordinate 20,499, forward strand.
GGAGATCGTCCTGATCGAGGGGGTCAACGGTGTTGTGGACTACAAGATGCAGGTCACCCGTGAAAACGGCATCGAGATCGCTCGTGAGATTCTGGACGAGACCGTTCGTGTCGAGAAGGTAAATCAGCTTGTCATCCGTGGCCCACAGACGGCCATCAAAGAACAGCCGACCGACCCGGAGTATAAGGTGCGTGAAAATGATGCGCCCCGTTATTCCATCACCGACAATGTCATTACCACCTCCAACGGCACGCAGTATACCTTCACTGATACCATTCAGGTTTCTGCTACAGCCTATTCCTGCGAGGGGCACACCGGCATTTGCTATGCAGGTACGCTGGCTCGCGTCGGTGCGATTGCCGTTGACCCAAAGGTCATTCCGCTCGGGACGAAGATGTATGTCGTGTCTAACGACGGCGAATATGTCTACGGCTACTGCATCGCTGAGGATATCGGCGGCGGTATCAAGGGCCGCAGAATCGACCTGTACTTCGACACCTTTGCCGATTGCTACGAGTTCGGTGTCAGAAACTGCACGGTTTATATTCTGAAAGAGAATTGATGATTGCAAAAAAACTGCTTCTCTGTTACAATAACGGAGAAGCAGTTTTTTTCGGAGGGATACCGATGATCGATGTTTGCAATATACAGCAAATTAAGGCGCTGTTGGAAAAATATAATTTTCATTTTTCAAAATCCAAGGGGCAGAATTTTCTGAACCAGCGTTGGGTTCCTGAGCGGATCGCTTCTGAAAGCGGGATCGATCGGGAGTGCTGCGCATTGGAGGTCGGCCCGGGCTTTGGCCCTTTGACGCAGGAGCTGTGCAAGCGCGCAGGGAAGGTTATTGCCCTGGAACTGGACACGACGTTGGAGCCGGTACTCAGGGAGACGGTGGGGGAGTTTGACAACCTGCAGATCCGCTTTACCGATGCGATGAAGGTCGATCTGCCGAAGCTGATCGAGCAGGAGGCACAGGGACTGCGTCCGGTTGCTTGCGCAAATCTGCCGTACTATATCACCTCACCGATCCTGAGTAAGCTGCTCGAGAGCAAGTGCTTTTCCTCCGTGACCGTCATGGTACAGAAGGAGGTTGCCCAGCGCATCTGCGCAAAGGCCGGAACGGCAGATTATTCGGCCTTTACGGTCATGTGCAATTACTATGCCGAGCCGGAGCTGCTGTTTGACGTGCCACCGCATTGCTTCATTCCTCAGCCGAAGGTCACCAGTGCGGTCGTGTGCCTGCGCACGCGTCCCGTTCAGGCGCAGATCGATGATGAGGCGATGTTCTTCCGTACGGTGCGTGCGGCCTTTTCCATGCGCAGAAAGACGTTGCTCAACTGCTTGAGTGGCAGCTTCAGTGAGTTTAACAAGCAGGAGCTGACCGGGATTCTTACGAGCTGTGGATTTGCACCCAACGTGCGCGGAGAGACGCTGGACATTCCTGCCTTTGCCAAGCTCTCCAATGCCCTCGGACAAAGAAGATAGGAGGCACCATGTTTCAAACGATTTTGTTGGATTTGGATGATACCATCCTGGACTTTGGCGCAGCCGAGCGTGTGGCGATTGCCAAAGCCTTCCGTGATGTCGGCCTGGAGCCGACAGAGGAATTGCTGTGCCGTTACAGCCAGATCAATATCAGTCAGTGGGAGGCCTTTGAGCGCGGAGAGATCGACCGAGAGGAGGTCCTGACCAGACGCTTTGTCCTGCTGTTTGAAGAGCTTGGGGTGCAGATCGACGCGCAGCACTGCGAGAATATTTACCGTGGCTATTTGGGCATCGGACATTATTTCATCGATGGTGCGGTGGAGCTTTTGGAGTACCTTGCGCCCAAGTATGATCTGTATATTGCCTCGAACGGTGTGGCTTTCACGCAAAACAGCCGCCTGGCCAGTGCAGGCATCTGCCATTATTTCAAGGATATTTTCATCTCTGAGACAACGGGAAGTCACAAACCGGAGAAGGCCTATTTTGACTATTGCTTTGCGCACATCGAGAATTTTGACCCAACAAAGACGATCATTATCGGAGATAGCCTCACAAGCGACATCAAGGGCGGCTTGAATGCAGGTATCCACACCTGCTGGTTTAATCCGAAGCATAAAAAGGGCAGAACGGATATCGTCGCTGAGTATGAGATCCACAGTCTGCAGGAGCTGAAACGCCTGCTGTAAAAAATTTTGAAAATATCGAAAATAGTACTTGACTTTTTCAAAATTCTGCATATAATTATATATGCGCTTCGGCGTGGGCATAAATAGCGGGTTTGTGTAACGGTAGCACACCGGACTCTGACTCCGTTTGTGAGGGTTCGAATCCTTCACCCGCTGCCAGAAAAACCACACTTGTTTTTGACAAGTGTGGTTTTTTTAATATCATTTGCAGCGAAGGCTAAATAATTCATTCGCAATGCTATAATGCCCACAAATGCGAGGACAAGGAGAATGTGAAATGAAAAGATGTAGACAATGGAACTGTGGTTCTTGACATAATGCCGCAAAAACTCTTTGAAATGGCAGAAGTCGACGAAAATGTGATTGCTATCATCGCCGACTTCCAAGAGGAAATGCCCTTGGTGGATCATAGGATAGCCGAGGATGTTAAACTGCAGCTTTTTTGTTGCGCATCGTTATACAGTTTTGGGTATAAAAGAGGCTGCATTTGTCTGACGGACAGATGCAGCCTTTTGGTGTATTATTCGGGAATCGTGACCTCGGGGTATGTGAAGGTTAATCTTTGGCCGTTCGGGTGCGTGAAGTGCAGACGGACGGAGGTCAGACCAATGGCTCCGCTGCTTTTGGAACCGTATTTTTTATCGCCGCACAACGGAAAACCTCGGGAGGCAAACTGCACGCGGATCTGATGCGTTCTTCCGGTGAAGAGCCGAACCAAGACTTTTGCCGTGTCTTGCGTCTGCTCGAGCACCCGAAAGGCAAGCCTTGCCTCCTTGACACCGTTTCGCTTGCGCTTGACGACATAGGTTTTGTTTTTGATGCGATCGTGATACAGCAGGTCGGTCCACTCGCCCTCGTTGGGTGGCATCCCTGCACATTCGGCAAGATATTCCTTCACAAGGCCGCTCTCGTTCGACAAAAACGCAGCGGCTTGGCTTGTTTTTGCAAAGAGCATCAGACCGCTGACTTCGCGATCCAGACGGTGTACGGGATAGACCTTGCGAGGCAGGAGAAGGTCGTTCATGCTCGTTTTGCCGGAGGCATCAGCGCAGGACAGAATGCCCGACGGTTTGAGGCACACGAGTAGCGACTCGTCCTCAAAGATCACATCCGCTGTTCGAGCTTCGAGAGAATTTCCTCGCATTTTTCCAAAACCTTTCCAATGTCGTGGTGCAGGAAGCTGCCGTTTTCAAGCACACAATTTCCTGCGACATAGACCGTGTCGATCTGATGGCCGCTTCCGGCATACAGTAAATTGGTCAGGATCCTGCGGTGGTTGGTGGTGCAGATGTCGTCAGTCTTCACGAGAGAGAAATCTGCCTGATAGCCGACGGCAATTTTGCCCAGATCCTTGTAGCCCAAGGCTTCCATGCCGATTTGCGTAAGCATTGGATAGCACTGACTTGCGGGCATCACGGTTGCATCGAGGGTTAGAACTTTTTGCAGATAGCTGCCGTGACGCGCCTCGCGCAGCAGGTCGCGGTTGGCGCTGGAGGCCTCGCCGTCGCAGCCGAAGCCAACACGAACGCCTTGCGCGAGCATCTGCGCGATGCGAGGTGCACCGTCAGAGAGCTTCATATTCGTCGACGGACAGTGGGCGACCACGGCCTTGCTCTCGGACAGCAGACGGATCTCATCGTCGCTGAGCCAGATGCTATGTGCCAAAATAGTGTTTTCATCCAGAACGCCCAGATGTGCCAGTTCCTCGGCCTCGCCCCGACCCGTCATCGCGCGGATACGATCGGTCTCGTATTTGCCTTCTGCCAGATGGGTGTGGTAGACCAGCTTCCGCTCACGGGCGAACTGCTTCAGCTCCGTCATCAGCTCGGCGGTGCAGGCAGGACGACCCTGTGGCACAGCAGCCGTGCGCAGAAGGCCCTTTCCGTGCCACTTGTGGTACAGAAGCTCTGCCTGACGCAGACATTCATCGATGGAGGTGAGCTTGATCTGGTCATTTTCTGCAAAATCGGTTGCACCGATGCCGAAGGTAGCGCGGATGCCGGCATCCTGATAGGCCTGCACGACGGCATCGATGTGGGGAAAGTAGGTCATTTCGTTGACGGCCGTCACACCGAAGCGCAGGCTCTGCAGACAGCCCAGAAGCACACCGTAGTACCATTCTTCGGCGCTCAGCGACCACTGCGCCGAGAGCATCTTGGTCAGCCAATGGGTGATATTGAGATCGTCCAGCGGCCCCTTGGTCAGACTTTGCACCATGTGGGTGTGGATGTCTGCCATCCCGGGCAGGATCAGCTTTTCCTTGGCATCGATGGTTTTGCAATCCGCGCGGAGGAATGGCACGATCTTGGAAAAACGTCCGTTTTCAATCAAGATATCCTGTTTATTGGTGGTGAGTTCTTCGAAATTTGGAACAAGCGCGTTTTTAATCAGCAATGTTTCGGACATAGCTTCCTCCCTTGCTTATTCACTTATAAGTGCATCGGCAGCGGTCAGGAAGAGCTGTTTTTTCAGCTCGCCGAGTGCTGCAAGCTTACTGCCGTTACAGTAGTTTTCACCGATCAGCGCCAGTGAAGCGGTTTTGAACTTCAGAATGGAAGAGATGACAAACATTGAGCTGGTCTCGCTGTCAATGACATCGACACCCAGCTTTGTCCATTTTTCTATGCGTTCCTTTCCACCCAAGGCCCACGGGGTCTCCAGACTCACGCAATCGTGGCTGCGGAAGATGCCGACTTGACGGACACCGACCTTCAGCATACGACGCAGCAGATCCATATCCGCCACGGCGGGATAGGAGATGTCGATGTACTCACGGCTGGCACCCTCACCGCGGACAGCGCCTGAAGCAGCGATGAGGCTGCCGACTTCGAGATCGGGCGAGATGGCGGGGCAGCAGTCGATCTTGATGACTTCCTTGGCACCGATGTGGTTGAGCTCCTCGACGGCAATGGCTACGGGCATACAACCCGTGCCGCAGCTCATGACGCTCATTTTTTCGCCCTTGTAAGTGCCGGTGTAGGTCACATATTCGCGGTATTCTCCGACCTTCTGCGCATCATCCAGGAGCGCTGCATAAAACGGAATTTCCAAGGGATCGGGGGTGATGATGACCTTCGGAGCGATCATGGTTTCATCCACACCCAGATGGTGCATCGTGCCGTCGTTGTGGGTTAGTTTGACGCTCTGGAAGCTCATGGCTGCACCTCCTCAAGAATTTCTGCCGCGCGAATGGCGATGCGGGAAGCGACCTCGATTCGTTTTGCGAGGAAATCGGGGTCGGAATAGGCACCGTAGACCGAGGTCTTCGGTGCGTTGGGATCAGCGAACATCGAACCCAATGCGACACAAATGCAACCGGCTCTCAGACCGAGCAGATGGGAATAGGTGAAGAGCGTGCCGCTCTCGTTTTCAACGACAAGAACGCCGGTGTCAATCCATTTCTGCATTCTCTCGCGCAGGCCGGGATGCGCTGCTTTGGATTCCATGTAGAACGCATCGTGACTGCGATACAGGCCGACGAGGGCATCCTCGCCCATCTCACGGGCGGCCTGTTGCAGGGCAGCAACGACGAACGGATTTGCAACCGCCGGGAATTCGGGAGGAACGAGCTCATAGCTTGCACCTTCGCCGCGTACGCATCCGCTTGCGATGACGAGCCGGCCGGGCTGCATCCACGGCTGCACACCGCCGCAGGTGCCGACACGAATGACGGTTTTTGCTCCGGCATCAGCGAGCTCTTCGAGGACGGTTGCAACACAGGCCGGACCCATGCCACTGCTGGTTACGGCGATACTTGTGCCGTTGTTCGTGTGGCCGGTGTAGGTTGCGAAGGTGCCTCTGTGGGCGGTGAATTCCGCGTCACGGAAGAAGGTGGAGATCTTCTTGCTCCGGTGTGGATCGCCGGGGATCAGTACGTGAGGGGCGCTCTGCCCAACACCAAGGCCGGTGCGCGGAAGAAGACCATCTGCACCAAGGGGGACGGGTGAGTGAATGTGACGTTTCATAGAAACCCTCCTTTTTCCATATGATAACGGAAAGTGCATCAAAATGCAAGACGACAAAGAATTTACAGCATTTTGTACAGAAATAAAAGTATAACTGCCAATCAAAAAACCGAAATTTGTCGATTGTGTCTATGGCAATTATTGCAAAAAATGGTATAATATAATTAGGAATTATTGTGGGCAAAGGGGGCCGTCGTATGTTTGAGATCGGACAAGCTGTGCTTTATGGCATGGAGGGTGTATGCACCATTGAAGAACGCAAAAAAATGAAGGTCGGGCATACGAGAAGCATCTACTATGTCCTGCGCCCGGTATTCCGCCCAAACTCTACGATTTTTGTGCCGGAGGACAAGCCGGAGCTGCTGGAGAAGATTCGTCCTCTCCTTTCAGCTGAGGAGATCACCGCGATTTTGCAGGAACTTCCGAACGGCGAGGTTGCTTGGATCGAGGAACCGAATGAGCGAAAGAACGAGTATCAAAAAACTCTGCTCGGCGGCGAACGGCTGAGCCTGTTGCGGATGCTCAAGACACTTTACTTGCGCCGCCAGATGTTGCGGAAACAAGGAAAGCATCTGCGCACGGCGGATGAACAACTGCTGCGTGATGCGGAAAAGGTTTTAAAGGATGAATTTGCCCTTGTGCTGGAGATTCCGCAGACCGAGGTTCTCGGATATATCCGCGAGCAGATTGGTCTGAATGTCTGAAGACAAGACAAGCGCTCTCGTGTCCATTGCGACATGAGAGTGTTTTTATGATTTGTGTTTGTCCTGCTGCATATGTTACGGACAGAATCATGTGAGCATAGAATTCGAGCAGGTTTTCAAGTTGACATTTTACGGATTGTTTGTTATCATAAAAGCATCTAAAACTAAGAAACGGAGAATTGACTATGGAAAAGATCTTCACGGAACATGCACCGGCGGCCATTGGCCCGTATAGCCAGGCAATGAAAATCGGCAATCTGGTATTCACCTCTGGCCAGATTCCCATCGATCCCAAGACCGGAAATGTTGAGGCGCAGGACATCACCGGACAGACCGAGCAGGTCATGCAGAACCTGAAGGCTGTTTTGGAAGCTGCCGGCTCGTCGCCTGCAAAGACGATCAAGACGTTGTGCTTCCTGACTGATATGGGCAACTTTGCTGCCTTCAATGAGGTCTATGCCAAGTATTTCACCGAGAAGCCTGCAAGAAGCTGCGTTGCTGTCTGTGCGCTGCCGAAGGGCGTTTTGGTCGAGGTCGAGGCAGTGGCGGAGATTTAATGTAAGAGGAGTGCCGAAAATTGGCACTCCTTTTTTGCAAAAACCGTTGACAAATGTGCATTTTGTTGTTAAAATATTACCGCAATATGCGAAATATGCATTGAGGAAGCTAATTTATGCAGACGGCATCAGCGAGCAGGGGAGGGTGTAAGCCCTGCGGCCACGAAGCATGAACCGCCACTTCCGAGCAGCTCACGATGAGTGAGACGCCTCACCCCCGTTATAGGGTGACTAAGATGCCGTAAGGCGAATTAGGGTGGTACCGCGAGCTTCCTCGCCCCTATCAACGGGGCGGGGTTTCTTTTTTGTAAGGCGTAATGTCGCAAACCAATTTCGATTTTACTGTCTGTTGTTGCACAGCCACAGTAGGGTTGAGGCATGCCTCAACCGGCAGAAACAGATCCGTATTCGCAGTAGCTTCCGGCGAAATCGTAGCGGTTGCCGCCGGTAGGGGCATGCCCCTACCCTACAACGAAATACGGTAATCAGGGCGATAAATCGGAATTTGAAATTCTTTGCTGTTCATAAAAATGGAGGTTCTTATGGTGCACTTCAGCATCCAAGAAATGCAGGAAATGCAAAATGCTTTGCAGGAGCGTTATAAGGGCAAATGGGAGCCGATTTGTCCCGAAATCGGTCAAAACAAACTGCTTTGGATGATCGGAGAGATCGGAGAAGTGATCGACCTGATCAAGAAAAACGGCCACGAAAAGGTTATGGCGGAAAAACGAGCGGAATTTGTCGAAGAAATGGCAGATGTTTTGATGTATTTTAATGACATTATGCTCTGTTACGGCATCACCGAAGAAGAACTCAAGCAAACCTATATCAATAAATTTGAAAAAAATATGAATCGTTGGTAGATTCAATAGGAGGATATGATTTTATGGCAACGAAAAAGTACGGCGTAAACGAACTGCGCGAGATGTTCCTGTCCTATTTTGAGGAAAAGGGTCATCTGCGCCTTCCGAGCTTCTCGCTCATTCCGCAGAACGATGCTTCGCTTCTGCTCATCAACTCCGGCATGGCACCGATGAAGCCCTATTTCAAGGGCGAAGTCACACCGCCTCGCCGCAGAGTTTGCACCTGCCAGAAGTGCATCCGTACGGGCGACATCGACAACATTGGCCATACCGCGCGCCACGGCACCTATTTTGAAATGCTGGGCAACTTCTCCTTCGGCGACTATTTCAAGCACGAAGCGATTGCATGGTGCTGGGAATTTTTGACCAAGGTTTGCGGCCTGGAAGAGGACAGACTCTATCCGTCCGTCTATGAAAATGACGATGAGGCATTTGAGATCTGGAACAAGGAAATCGGCATCGCCGCTGACCGCATCTACCGTTTCGGTAAGGAAGATAACTTCTGGGAGCATGGCTCCGGTCCGTGTGGCCCCTGCTCCGAGGTTTACTATGACCGCGGCGAAAAGTATGGATGCGGCAAGCCTGATTGCGTCGTCGGCTGCGATTGCGACCGCTACATGGAAGTCTGGAACAACGTTTTCTCCCAGTTTGATAACGACGGTCAGGGCAACTACACCGATTTGGCACAGAAGAATATCGACACCGGTATGGGTTTGGAGCGTCTGGCAGTTGCTTGTCAGGATGTTCCCAGCTTGTTCGATGTTGACACCGTTATGAACATTACCAACAAGGTTACTCAGATCACCGGCGCAAGCTACGGCATGAGCAAGGAAAAGGACGTTTCCCTACGTGTCATCACCGACCACATCCGTGCATCGACCTTTATGATCTGCGACGGCGTTCTGCCTTCGAACGAAGGCCGTGGCTATGTTCTTCGCAGACTGCTTCGCCGTGCAGCTCGTCACGGAAAGCTTTTGGGTGTAAACAAGCCCTTCCTGTGCGATGTCGTTCCGACCGTCATTCAGGAGAACGAAGGTCACTATTCAGACCTCCGTGAGCGTGCGGATTATATCATCCGTGTTGTGCGTGTCGAGGAAGAGAACTTTGCCAAGACGATCGACGGCGGTATGCGTATTTTTGCGGAGATGCTCGCTTCTCATAAGGAAAAAGGCGAGAAGATCTTTGCAGGCGCAGACGCATTTAAGCTCTATGACACCTATGGCTTCCCGATCGACCTGACCATCGAGATGGCCAAGGAAGAGGGCATGGAAGTCGACGAAGCAGGCTTCAAGGCCTTCATGCAGGAGCAGAAGGTTCGCGCTCGTGAGGCTCGCAAGGCTTTGGGCGACCTCGGCTGGGCAGGCATTGACTTCGGTCAGGACATGCCGTCGACCGAATTTGTCGGTTATGATAATGACAAGTGCGACGGCAAGATCCTTGCCATCGTTGCTGACGAAGAATTCCGCGAGGAGATCGGTGAGGGCGTCGAAGCCATCGTCGTTCTCGACCAGACCACGATGTACGCTGAGATGGGTGGCCAGGTCGCCGACCATGGCGTGATTGAAAACAATGAAGGCCGCTTTGAGGTGCATGACGTGCAGAAGAACAAGGGCGGCAAGTATATGCACTACGGCAAGGTCATGAGCGGCTGCCTGAAGGTCGGCCAGAGCTACAATGTCTCTTATGACAACGACCGCCGTAAGGCCATCCGCCGAGCACACACTGCAACCCATCTGCTGCAAACGGCGCTGAGTCGTGTTCTGGGCGAGCATTGCCATCAGGCAGGCTCCCTGGTCGAGCCTGACCACCTGCGTTTTGACTTCACTCATTTCTCCGCTGTGACTCCTAGGGAAATGCTCGAGATCAACGGCGAAGTTATGGATATGATCCTGAACGGTGCCGAGGTCGAGACTCTGGTTTTGCCTGTGGAAGAGGCGAAGAAGCTTGGTGCAACCGCTTTGTTTGGCGAGAAGTACGGCGATACCGTCCGAGTGGTCAAGATGGGAGACGATTCCATGGAATTCTGTGGCGGTACGCATCTGGATAACACGGCAAAGGTCGGCCCGTTCCGTATTTTGAGCGAGGCTTCGGTCGCATCGGGTGTGCGTCGTATCGATGCTTACACCGGCAAGACTGTCCTCAACCAGTTTGAGAACACCAACCGCATGCTCGTTGAGACGGCAGAAGAGCTCAAAACCACCCCGAGAGAACTCATCAACCGTGCGCACAGCGTCATGGCTGAGATGAAGGAACTCAAGCAGGATATCGACAAGATGAAGGATAAGCTCTTTACCGGCGATATCGAGCGCTGCCTGTTTGCGGCCAAGGAAGTCGGTGGACTGAAGGTTCTGACCGTTCTGAGAAACGATATTGCGGCAAACGATCTGCGCAAGATGGGCGACTTCATTCGTGACCGTGAGCCGAAGGCGGTTGCGGTTTTGGCAACCACGCAGGGCGAGAAGATCACCCTTCTGGCTGTTTGCGGCAAGGATGCCATCGCAGCCGGCATCAAGGCAGGTATGCTCATCAAGGAGGTTTCTGCAGTTTGCGGAGGCTCCGGTGGTGGCAAGCCTGACAGTGCTATGGGCGGTGGCAAGGATTTGATGAAGCTCGATGATGCGCTGGCAATCGTTGACAACTTTGTCGAAACCCATATTGCGTAAAATAAATATTCCGATTTATCGCCTTGATTATCGTATCTCGTTGTAGGGTAGGGGCATGCCCCTACCGGCGGCAATCGCTACAATTTCGCCGGAAGCTGCTGCGAATACGGAATTGTCTGTGCTGGGCGGGTCATGACCCGCCCCTACAATGGTGTGTGCAAACGGCACGATAAATCGGAACTTGATCGTTACCTTTTTAAATCAGGAGGATTGTATGAATATGGAAAACTGTATTTTCTGTAAAATCATCGCAGGCGAGATCCCTTCCAAGAAGGTCTATGAAGATGACCTGTGCCTGGCATTTTACGACATTGCCCCGATGGCTCCGCAGCATTTTTTGGTTGTCCCGAAGGAGCATATTTCGGGCGCAAACAAGATCTACGAAGAGCAGGAGGCTCTGATTGGCCACATTTTCGGCGTGATCCGCAAGGTTACGAGCGTCATGGGCTTCTCTGACGGATTCCGTGTGGTCACGAATTGCGGCAAGGATGCAGGCCAGACGGTCGATCACCTGCATTTCCACGTCCTTGGCGGCAAGGAGCTGGGCAGCTTTAACTAAAAACAAAAGGTGGGATGCTGTTCATCCCACCTTTCAAGCTATGATGCGAAAAAAACGATTTGTTGAGTGCTAAGGCATTCTTCGGACCTCATTGCGACTGACAAAGCCAGTGATAGTGAAAGTCAGACCGGGATCTTTCGGAGCCGCAACCAGACCGAGGAAATTTGTTTGCAAATATAAATCATTTAGTGGGGAGGAAGACGATGCGGAAGCTGGCGATCTTTTCGAGCAGCTTTGCGTTGGCTGCGGCAGCATATGTATGGCTGCTTTCGGCCGAAACAGCGCTGCTGTGCGCAATTGTGCTGATTGTCGGCATGCTCATACTGCTTCCTTGTCACACGGACCCCGCCAAACGGACACGGATTGCTTGTGGTGCTTTGGCCTTCGGTCTTCTTTGGAGCTATGGATACGAAATGCTCCACATTGCGCCCATGCGCAAGCTCTGCGGTGAGAATGTTCTGCTCCGGGCTACGGTCTGCGCCCATCCTGAGAAAACGAAGTATGGTTGCCGCGTGGAGGCAGAAGCTGCAGGCGGAACGGTACTTATTTACCTCAACGAGGATCGCTCTGTCAGGCCGGGAGACGAGCTTACCTTGCGAGCCGAGGTTTGCGATGTGTCAAGAGGTGGCGAGAGCGAAAACTTGTATTTTCAGTCGAAAGATATTTCCCTCTTGGCGTTTCAGAATGAGGAAGCTGTGATCCGCGTGGCAGATGGTGTCCCTGCAAAATACTTGCCGACCTTTTGGGTGCAATGTATTCGTGAGCAGATCTCAAAGACCTTCCCCGAGGATACCGGAGGCTTCATGCGTGCGCTCCTCACGGGCGATAAGAGCGGCATGGACTATCAGGTGCAGACGCAGATGTCCGTTACAGGCCTTGCGCATGTTTTCTCTGTGTCCGGAATGCACGTGTCGCTGCTGGTAGGCTTCTTTATGATGCTGATCCGAAACAAACATTTGGCGGCAACGCTGTCTGTCGTGGCGATGCTGATCTTTGCGGCCATGCTCGGATTTTCTCCGTCGGTCACGAGAGCAGTGATCATGAATGCGATTGTGTTGCTTGCGCCGATCCTTCAACGCGAAAACGATGCTGCGACTACGCTGAGCTTTGCGCTGTTTGTCATTCTGATCTTCAATCCATGGGCAATCGCAAGCATCAGCCTGCAACTGTCGTTCCTTGCAATGGCAGGAATCTTTCTGTTTGCGCGGCGAATTTATGTGCGCACGGAGAAATTCTTGCCTGAGAGCTTCGGAAAGAGGCTGCTCAGCACGCTCTGTCTGAGTGTGGCGACCTCTTTGAGCGCAACGAGCCTGACCATTCCGCTGATGGCGGTAAGCTTCGGCTCGATCTCACTCATTGCTCCGTTTTCCAATCTTCTGCTTTTGAATCTGGTTGCTGTGATCTTTACGGCAGGCTTTGCCATTCTGCCTCTGAGCCTGATCCCGGGGGTGGGGACGGTTGCGGCATGGCTTCTGTCATGGCCGATCCGCTTCGTGCTGTATATGATCGGCGTGTTGGCGGGGATTCCGTTTGCTGCAGTGTATACAAACTCTGATTTTGTCATAGCCTGGCTGGTGATTGCTTACTTCATGTTCGCGGTATTTCTTCTGCTGCGCCAGCAGCGCAGACTGCGGCACTTGGCGGCTGCGGTGGCGGCGACGCTGCTGTGCGCTGTCGGCTTCGGTTTCTTAAGCGTTCCGGAGAGCAGTTTCCTGATGTTCGACGTCGGGCAGGGACAGATGACCTTGCTGCAAAGCGGCAATTTTACTGTCATGGTCGATTGTGGCGGCGAAAATGGGGATGTCGATGGAGAAACGGCGGCAAGATGCCTGCTTACCCGAGGGCAAAGCCGCCTCGATGCGCTGATTTTGACACATTATGACGACGACCATACCGGCGGTGTGGAGCAGTTGTTGAGCCGCATAAATGTTCAAACGCTCTTCCTACCGGATATTTCCGATGATTCCGGGCGCCGAGAGGAGATTCTGCTTGCGGCAGAACGCTATCAGACACCCGTTTACTTTGTTACGAGGGATATTTCGCTCGAGGGATACGGAGCAAGTGTGCAAATCTGGACACCGATGGCAGAATCTTCGGATAACGAAGGTATTTGTGCATTGATGTCTCTGGGAGAATATGATATACTGATTACGGGCGATATGAGCAAGGACTCGGAATATCGCCTGCTTGAGAGCCACAGCATCCCGCCTTTGGAGGTGCTTGTGGCCGGTCATCACGGCTCGAAACATTCCACGAGCGAAATTTTGCTCGAGCGGACGAGACCTGCTGTGGTGCTGATCTCTGTGGGAGAGAACCGTTACGGACATCCTGCCGCAGAGGTGTTGTCAAGAATTGAACAGGTCGGTGCGGCGGTGTTTCGCACCGATGAAAACGGGGATATTTTTATTGTGAGGTAAACTATGGCGAAGAAACCCAGCGGCGATACAGCCGGCGGCCTTCAACTGAAAAGCGATCTGAAGAATAAATCCCCCGGGCGTTTTTACATCATTTACGGCTCGGAGGATTATCTGTGCCGTTACTATCATGACCAGCTGTCGAAGCTGCTGCTCGATGATCTGACGGCGGATTTCAACTATCACCGTCTGACGACGGAGAATTTTTCTCTGCAGCTGCTCAGCGACAGCATGGAGGCGCTTCCGATGATGTCGGAGCGTTCGCTCGTGCACATGGACGAGATCGATTTGTTTGCGCTCAATGAAGACGAGTCTGAGCGCCTTGCGCAGATGCTTGCTGATGTGCCTGACTACTGTTGCCTTGTGATGACTTATTCGGAATTCAAGCCGGATAAACGGAAGAAACTGTGGAAAACCGTCGAAAGAAATGCGGTCTTGGCAGAATTCAATTTTCAAGACGAGACGATGCTCCGCCCGTGGATCACGAAGCATTTCAAGGATGCAGGGAAATTTGTCACACCCGATCTGTGCAACTATTTGATGAGTCTGAGCGGAACCTCCATGACCCGACTGCTGGGTGAGATCGAGAAGATCTGCGGCTACAGCGACGCAGAAGCGATCGTCAAAAGCGACATCGATGCCGTGGTCGAGCCGACGCCGGAGGCGGTGGTGTTCCAGATCACCGATGCACTGGCCGACCGCCGCTTTGACGATGCGGTGGAGCGGCTTCATGTGATGTTCAAGCTGCAGGGTGAGGCGATCCCGATCGTTGCGATGATTGGCACGCAAATGCGCAGACTCCGCGCGGCAAAGATTCTCAAAAATGCCGACGAGCTGGCAAGCGTCTGTTCCTTGCAGAGCTTTGCGGCCAACAAGACAATGACGCAGGCACGCAGATTTTCTGAACGCTTTTGCAATCGTGCGGTGCTTTTGTGCGCCGATACGGACTACAAGCTCAAAACTTCCTATGACGAGCCGGAGCGACTGACGCAGATGCTCGTTCTGGAGCTGGCGCAGGAGGCACGTAATGATTAAGCTGCAGCAGGCCATCGTGGTCGAAGGGCGATATGACAAAAATACGCTGTCGCAGCTTGTCGATGCGCCGATCTTTGAGACCAACGGCTTCGGTGTGATGCGTGATAAGCGGCTGCTGGAGTTTTTGCGCCGTGTGGCGCAGGAACGCGGCTTGATTATCCTGACGGATTCGGATGGTGCGGGATTTGTCATCCGCAATTATCTGAAGGGTGCATTGCCGAAGGGAAAGGTGCTGCAGGCTTACATCCCCGATGTGTATGGCAAGGAGCGTCGCAAGGCGCATCCCGGCAAGGAGGGCAAGCTCGGCGTGGAGGGCATGAGCAAGGAGGTTTTACTGCAGGCTCTGCAAAATGCAGGTGCGCAGACCGACGAGACACTTCAGCCGACACGACGCATCACGCGCACGGATCTGTTCTTTGCAGGACTTTCGGGCACGGCAGACAGTGCCTCGCGCAGAAGGATACTGCAGGCGGAGCTCAGCCTGCCCGAGCATTTGGGTGCCAACGCGTTTCTGGATGCGCTGAATCTTCTGATGAGCTATGAGGAATTTGACAGACGATATGGAGTAAACAATGATTGATATTTCAGTAAAAAATCTGGTCAAATCGTTTGAGGTCGGAGACAATTTGCTCGACGATCTGAGTTTTGATATTCATGAGGGTGAGTGCGTCGGCATCATGGGACGAAACGGCTGTGGCAAGACGACGCTGTTTCGACTTCTGACCGGGGAACTTGCCGTTGACGAGGGCGAAATTATGATCGCCGCAGGCAAAAAGCTCGGCCTGATCTCGCAGATTCCCAAATATCCGGCCGGGTATACGGTGGAAATGGTGCTCAGGACGGCATTTGCCGAGCTGGAGGCACTGCACCGCAAGATCGAGGCTTTGGAGCACAAGCTGACGGCATCTGCGCCGAAGATACTCCTGGATGAGTACGATCGCCTGAGCAATGCCTATCTGACGGGCGGCGGCTACGAGCAGGATACCGAGGTCGATAAGATCTGCAATGGCCTTGGCATCGGCCGAAAGATGAGAAATCAGGAGTTCGATCGTTTGTCCGGCGGAGAAAAGACTCGCGTGAATCTGGGCAGACTTCTTTTGGAAAAGACCGACATTCTGCTGCTCGACGAGCCGACCAACCACTTGGATCTCAAAAGTGTGGAATGGCTGGAGGAATATATCTTAAAATTCAAGGGTACGGTATTGACGATCTCTCACGACCGATTCTTCCTGGATCGTGTGGTCGACCGCATCATTGAAATTTCAGCAGGAAAGGCAGAGTTTTACAGCGGAAACTACACCTTCTACCTGCAGGAGAAGCAGGAACGCTTCAACCGCCAGCTCAAGCAATATGAGCAGGAGCAGGCCAAGCTCAAACAGCTCGGCTATACCTTCGAGCGCATGAAGGGCTGGGGCATCAACAACCGCGTGCTCTACCGCAGGGCGATGTCGATCCGCCACCGCATGGACCGAATCGAAAAGACCGAGCGCCCACGCACGGAAAAGACCATGCGCGCACGTTTCGGGGAGAAGGAATTTCACGGCGATGAGGTTTTGAGCGTGAAAAATCTGTCGAAGGCTTTTGGCGACAGAATGCTGTTTTCCGATGTGGAGTTAAAGGTTGCAGGTGGGGAGCGCATTGCACTTCTGGGCGACAACGGCACGGGAAAGACGACCTTCCTGCGTGTGCTTCTTGGCGAGCTGGCAGGGGAGGGGAAGATCAAATTCGGTCCCACGGTCAAGACGGCCTACCTGCCGCAGGTGATGCACTTTGCGCATCCGGAGAGAACGCTGTACGACACGATGCTCTACGAGAAAAAATGCACACCGCAGTCGGCGCGTGACCGACTTGGCGCATTCCTGTTCTCGGGCGAGGATGTGTTCAAGACCGTCGGCACGCTTTCGGGTGGAGAACAGTCGCGACTTCGACTTTGTATGCTGATGGACGAGAAGATCAACCTTCTGATCCTCGATGAGCCGACCAACCACTTGGATGTGGCCAGCCGTGAATGGGTGGAATGTGCCATCGATGAGTACGAAGGAGCGCTGATTTTCGTCTCACACGACCGCTACTTTGTCGATAAGTTTGCAACGCGCATTTGGGAGCTCGAGGATGGAAAAATTCGGGATTTCCCGTGCGGCTATGCCAAATACCGATCCATCAAGGAGCATGAAACGCTTCCGCGCTATCAGCCTCCGAAGAAAAAGGAAAAGCCTGCCAAACCAACAGGCAGCAAGGAGCTTGAGAAGCTCGTACGTCGCCTGGAGCGCGAAATTGCGGCGCAGGAGCAGGTGCTGGCCGAGCTGGATGCGGCCTTGGAGGCAGCGTCGTCGGATTATCAGGAGCTGATGCGCCTGACTGAGGAGCGCCAAGCGCAGGAGGAAGAACTCAACCGCCTGATGCAGCAGTGGGAAGACGCTGCTGCAGAGCTGTATGAGTGATATACAAGGTCGGATTTGTCGAACACTTCGTTTTTATGAGGAATTTTTGCCAATACGGTGGTTCCTGCACAGACAACGACTGTAGCCGTTTCCCACGATGGCCTGCCCGACAGATCGGACGCAATATGGGATACTATCAGAAAAGGAGTTTATATTATGAGTGAAAAATGCAGCGGAAATTGCAGTTCTTGCGGAGAGAGCTGCGGTGAGCGCAAGGCAGAGAGTCTGCTTGCCGAGCTTCACGCAAGATCGTCTGTAAAGAAGGTTTTTGCGGTCGTGTCGGGCAAGGGCGGTGTCGGCAAGAGCACCGTGACAAGTATGCTCGCAACAGCCATGCACAGATCCGGCAAGCGCACAGCGATACTGGACGCAGATATCACCGGTCCGTCGATTCCGAAGGCCTTCGGTGTTTCGGTATGCGAAGCCGATGACGAGGGTATTTATCCTGCACGCAGCAAGGGCGGCATCCAGATCATGTCCATCAACCTGATGCTTGAGAACGATTCTGATCCCGTGCTGTGGCGCGGCCCGATTATTGCAGGCGCAGTCAAACAGTTCTGGACGGACGTTATTTGGGACGATGTGGAGTATATGTTTGTTGATATGCCTCCCGGAACGGGCGATGTCCCTCTGACAGTGTTTCAGTCGTTGCCGATTGACGGGGTGATCATCGTGACCTCTCCGCAGGAGCTGGTAGGCATGATCGTCTCCAAGGCGGTCAAGATGGCCAACGCGATGAACATTCCCATCCTGGGACTGGTGGAAAACTACAGCTACTTCCGTTGTCCTGATTGCGGCCAAAAGCACGAGCTGTTCGGCGCGAGCCATCTGGACAAGATTGCGGCGGAGTATGCTCTGCCGATTTTGGCAAGACTTCCGATTGATCCTTCTGTGGCCGACAAGTGCGACAAGGGTCTGGCAGAGGAATTGGAGCTCGGCGAGCTTTCGGCTGCCATCGAAGCCATTTCACGATAAAAGCAGAGATTCTACGCAAGCTTGTTGACATTTCGGCAAGCTTGCGTTGTATAAAGAGAGCAAGAAAAATATGCACAGAGAAAGGAATAGGGCGATATGAATCAAACGGATAAAAAGTACGAGGCTTTATTCACCCCGTGGAAGATCGGAAATGTGGAGATCAAAAATCGAATTGTCATGTGCCCGATGGGGGGCACTTCACTGTTTGGTTGGTTTGAGCTGACGGGGTGCCATTTTGATAAGGAAGCGGCCGGGCTGTTTTTGGAAAGAGCGAAGAACAATGTCGGCCTGATCATTTCGGGCATTGCACCTGTGCGCGATACCTTCTGGGGAAAGTGGCTGTGGAAGAATGAAAAGATGTTCGATGAGCTTAAGGAGTTCATGGATGAGCTGCACAAGACCGGCGCAAAGCTGTTCATCCAGCTCACGGCCGGCATGGGCAGATCTTGGGCGATCACCGACCTGATCGCACCTCTGCATAAGAATAGATTTACTCGTGCACTGCTCAAGCCGGTGCTCGATACATCGCATGAACTGGCTTCTCCGTCGCCGCAGCGCTCCCGCTGGGCACACGACATCGAATGTCCGGAGATGACCAAAGAGCAGATCCATGAGATCATTGATGCCTTTGCGAAGACGGCAAAGCTCTGCAAGGCGGCCGGAGTCGACGGTGTGGAGGTCCATGCGGTGCATGAGGGCTACCTGCTGGATCAGTTTGCCATGGAATTCTTCAATAAGCGCACTGACGAATACGGTGGAAGCTTTGAAAACCGCTATCGCTTTGCTGCTGAGGTCGTCAAGGCAATCAAGGAGAGCTGCGGAAAGGATTATCCCGTGTCGCTGCGCTATTCCGTGGAGTCAAAGATGAAGGGCTTCTGCGAGGGCGCAATGCCCGGCGAGGATTATGTCGAGGTCGGCCGCAATATGGCAGAATCCGAACGCGCAGCGAAATATCTGCAGGATGCCGGCTATGATATGCTCAATGCCGACAACGGCACCTATGACTCGTGGTACTGGGCGCATCCGCCGATGTATATGCCCGAAAACTGCAACCTTGAGGACGTGGCACATATCAAGAAATTTGTCGATATTCCCGTGGTTTGTGCAGGCAGAATGGATGCTGAGATCGGCGCGAAGGCGGTGGCTGAGGGCAAAATCGATGCCGTAGGTGTTGCCCGTCAGTTCCTCGTCGATCCCGAGTGGGTCACGAAGCTGATCGAAGACCGTCTGCAGGACATCAAGCCTTGCATTTGCTGTCACAGCGGATGCTTCAACTTCTCCTCCTCGAAGGGTCATGCCAACACGCAGGATCTGAGCGACACGATGGGTCTGGCACGCTGTGCGCTGAATCCGCAGACCATGCAGTCGAAGAAGTTCTACATCGAGCGTGCGAAAAAGCAGAAAGAGATCGCCGTGATCGGCGGCGGCATCGGCGGCATGGAGGCGGCGCTTGTGTGTGCAAAGCGTGGGCACAAGGTGACGCTGTATGAAAAGTCCGACAAGCTTGGCGGTGTGTTCATCGCAGCAGCGGCACCCAGCTTCAAGGAAAAGGACAGAGCGCTGATCGCATGGTACCTGCGTGAGATCGCCAAGTATCCGATCCGTGTGAAGTTGAACACGGAGATCAAGGATATCAAGTCACTCCAAGCCGATGAGATCATCGTGGCAACCGGCGCTAAGGCGAAAAAAATCCCTGTCAAGGGTGCTCAGAGTGCAATTGAGGCGATCGATTATCTGCTTGGCAGGGAAGTGGGCGAGAATGTTGTCGTGATCGGCGGTGGCCTGACGGGTTGTGAAATTGCCTATGATCTGTATCTGAAGGGCAAGAAGCCTGTGATCGTGGAAATGCAGGATGACCTGATCACGACCAAGGGTGTCTGCCTTGCCAACACCAGCTATCTGCGTGATTTTTTCAAGACCAACAAGGTTCCTGTACATCTTGAAACCTCCCTCTGCGAAATCGGAAACGGAGATGTGACCCTCAAGGATAAGAACGGAAAGATCTTTACCGTGCAGGCAGATTCTGTGATTCTGTCCGTCGGCTACAATCCCGCACCGGTCATCCCCAAGGGAAGACACATCCATGTCATCGGAGATGCCGATAAGGTCGGCAATCTGCGCAGTGTGATCTGGGGTGCGTGGAAGACCTGCATGAAGCTTTGATAAGGAGAAAAACCATGATTTTGACAAAAGAACAGCAAGCGATCCTCGACGGTAAAAAGGGGGAAACGCTTGCCAAGGTTATGAAAACCCTCGTGATGTACGGCGAGGCCTTCGAGGCCGAAAAGCTCGTGCCGATTACCTCAAAGTACAATCATCTTGTGACCTCCTTCGGCCTGAAGGTCATGTCGCCTGTTTACGATCTGATGCAGCAGCTCCTCGATGCGGATGTTGCCTCGGAGCAGAAGTTTTCCGTCGACCCCCGTCCGTTGGATAAGAAGGTGCCCGCAAACTTCCTGCAGAAGCTGATCTTTCACAAGTTCATGTACACCAAGCAGGATTTTTACGAGGAACAGCTGGAAAAGCTCGGCCTCATGGATGAAAATGCCTTCACCTGCACCTGCTACATGGACGAGGTCGGCAACAAGCCGAAAAAGGGAGAAGTCCTGTCGTGGGCAGAGTCGAGTGCGGTCGTTTATGCAAACTCAGTTCTCGGTGCACGCTGCAACCGAAATTCCGGCATCATCGATATCATGGGCTCGATCGTCGGCTATGTTCCGTACTTCGGCCTGCTGACTGACGAGGGCAGAAAGGCGACTTGGATCGTCAAGGTGCGCACGACCAAACGGCCCGAGGCGCAGCTTCTCGGCTCTGCTATCGGCATGAAGGTCATGGAGGATGTGCCCTATGTCACCGGACTTGACAAGTGGCTTGGAGAGAAGCTCGACGATGCCGCCTGTGCCTATCTCAAGGATTTCGGCGCAGCGACCGCGTCAAACGGCGCAGTCGGTCTTTACCATATTGAAAATCTGACACCGGAAGCGGTAGAGCTTGGCAAGAGCCTGATCGCTGAGGGAGCCAGAGAATATATCATTGACGATGCCGAGCTCGAGAGAGTGCAGAAGAACTATCCTGTCA
The DNA here is from genome assembly GCA_015067565.1 of Oscillospiraceae bacterium. Taxonomy (GTDB): domain Bacteria; phylum Bacillota; class Clostridia; order Oscillospirales; family Oscillospiraceae; genus JAZOXB01. The sequence continues at coordinate 41,924 of SVMF01000007.1, forward strand.
TCTGGAAAAATCCCGATGCAACCCCCAAGCTCTGCTTCGTGGGCTGTCCCCATCTTTCGCTGCAGCAGCTCAAGGATTGGACAGAAAAACTCGAGACGGAGCTGAAGAAAAACGGCAGGAAGAAGGTCACGATCAAGACAGTCTTCACCGCAGCGCCGGCGGTTTTGAAGGCATTTGAGGCCACCGAATATGCCGCAAGACTCAAAACGACGGGTGTCATCACATCCTATATCTGCCCTCTGATGTACATGAACAATCCTCTTTGCAAGAAGATGCCTGTCATCACATCGTCCAACAAACTCCGCACCTATACGAGCGCAAGATATTACACCGATGCGGAGATTCTCAAGGCAATCACGGGAGGAAAAACGAAATGAAACAGTTTAAGGGAAGAGTGATCACCCCCGGAGAGGTTACGGCAGAGGCTGTGGTGACGAAAGAGGGCTTCAATACGCTTGCTTCGCTCCAAATGGCCCTGCAGTTTGGTGATAAAGAGGTCAAATGCGGCGATCAGAGCAATACCGAGCTCTATGGAAAGCCTCTGCTTGGCAAGGCTCTTTGCTTGCCGCAGACCATCGGCTCGACCACAGGTGGCTTGGTGCTCTACTGCGCCTGCGCCATGGAGAAGAACCCTGCCTGTATGCTCTTTGCAAACCATATCGACTCTCTGGCTGCGGCAGGTGCGGTTTTGGCTGAGGTCTGGATCGACAATGTAACGATGCCCGTGATCGACTCGCTCGGCGAGGAATTCCTGCGCTATGTAAAAGATGGCATGAAGATTACGGTCAAGGCTGGCGGCATCGTCGAGGTGGAAGCATAAACAATGAAAGCACTGTAGCATATCACTTTGCTACAGTGCTTTTTCTATTTTTCATCAATGGCTGCGGTGACAGCCTGACAGAAATTGCGATATTCGTCAACGGCTTTTTTGGGTGAGAGAATGGTTGCCCGACCGCCGAACCCTGCAAGCCAACCCAAGAAATTGGGAGACAAGGACAACTGCACGGTGAATACAAAGTGTTTTTCGCCGCTCGGTACGAGTACGAGATCTCTGCCGAAGCGATCGAGAACCACGCCTGCAAGCGAATTTTCAAAGCGGAGCTTGACCTGCATTCGTTTGCCGCGGTACATTCCAAAGATCTCTTTGGAATAGGCGGAAGGATCAAAATCTTTTGTTTCCTCGGTCACGATGCAGGTGTTTTCTGTGATCAGAACATCCTCCATCTTGTCCACGCGGTAGTGCGTCAGGCCGTGGCGCTCGCTATGGGCGATCAGATAATAATTCTCGTCGTCCCACAAAAGCGCATAGGGACTGGCTGTATAACGGTTCGGGCGGAAATGCTTTTGGCGATCGATCCCCCAATCAAAATAGCGGAAGCTTACCTGGCGGCTCTGCGCAATTGCCTCGTGCAGGGTGTCGATGTTCTCAAAGGCATCTACGCTGGAGGATTTGACACGGCCCGACAGGACGATCTGTCGTCTTAAAAGGGCGGCCTGATGCTCGCTGGACAGACTTGCCAGCTTGCGGATGAGGCTTGCCGACTGTGTGGGGGTCAGGAAACGAGACGACAGCACGGCGTCGATCAGGAACTTGATCTCCGAGAGCTCGAAATCACGCTCGGCAACATAGTAGCCCGACGGCTTGCTGCGTCGATAGAAAACCTCCATACCGTACTCGTAGAGCGAGAGGAAATCGTCGTAAATACTCTTGCGCTCGGCACGGATGCCCTTCGAGGCCAGATGATCGATCAATTCGGAGATCGATGCGGGATGGGCTTCGTCGGTGTTGCGGCGCAGATAATCTCTTAAATACAGAAGCTTCAGTTTTTGCTGCTTGCTCTTTGGCATAACCATCACCTCTCTATTACGATACCATAAATCGGACAGTAAATGCAAGTGTTTTTCTGCACTTGCACTTTTTGTAACTTCGTGGTATACTAAAAAGAAACAAACGAAAGGAGAATGCGTATGAAATTGCGTCATAACGATAAATTTTTCAAATGGGGCATCACGGCCTTTCTGGTCTTTGTGGCAGGTGCGCTGTTTTGGATCATTTTTTCCAATTTCGGTGGGTTTTATGAGCTGATCCTGGACCTGATCGCCATTCTCTCTCCGATTCTCTACGGCTGTTTCTTTGCATATCTGATGAATCCTGTGATGGAATTTACCATCCGTATGGTCGATAAACTCCTGGGAAAAACGAAGCTCAAGGAAAGAACTGTGCACAAAATCAGCAAGCCTTGCGGTGTGCTGGTTGCGGTGATTGTGCTGCTCGGGGCGATGTATGCCCTCATTGCGCTGATCGTGCCAAACATCATTGCAAGCCTGGAGGAGCTTCTGACGAAGGAACGCCTGCAGGGCTACTATGACACCATTCTCGGCTGGGTGAACAATGTGTTTGCCGGTACGGCCTTTGCGCAGTGGGTCAAGGAAAATTTGCAGAGCGTCTTCACTTTGGCGCAGGATATCATCGGAAAGATCAATCTGTCGGGTGTTGTTTCGGACATCTTTAGTGCGGGTGTGAGTGTGGTCAGCGGCCTGTTCAGCTTCCTCATTGGCATCGTGGCAGCTGTGTATATCCTCATTTACAAAAAGCAGCTGTGCTCCCAGTCGAAGAAGCTCGTCACATCCTTCCTGAGAAACGACCATGCAGACCGCGTCTTTGAGATTGCACGCCGCACCAATCGCATTTTCAGCGGCTATGTGATTGGCAAGATCCTTGATGCGCTCCTGGTTGGTGTGATCACCTATGTTGTCCTTTTGATTATGGGAATGCCTTTTGCGGTGCTGATTGCCACGATTGTCGGCATCACGAACATCATTCCGTATTTCGGCCCGTTTATCGGTGCGGCGCCGTCGGCGTTGTTGCTGCTGATCGAGAATCCGATTGATGCGCTGTATTTCATCATTTTCATCGTCATTTTGCAGATGATTGACGGCAATATCATCGAAAACCGTATCATGGGTCTTCAGCTCGGCATTTCCGACTTCTGGGTATTGGTCTCTATTTTGCTCTTTGGCGGTGTGTTCGGATTTGCCGGAATGCTGCTGGGTGTGCCGATCTTTGCGGTGATCTATTCTCTGATTTCCGACGCAGTCAACAAGCGCCTGCGTCGCAAGAGATTCCCCGTCGAGACGGAATTGTATTACACGATGCACAGTGTCAACGACCTGCCGATTACCAAACCTACCTCCGTTTCCTATATCACGATGGAACCAAGCTACGATCTGAACGTTGAACCGGAGGATGAGTTTGAGGATTTTGACTGACTGAAAGGAGAACGCATATGATCACGGTATTCAACAGAACCCGATTGCTGACCGAGCAGAATCCGGAAAAGCTGGCCATCCTGCGCAGCAAGCTGAAAGCACAAAATATTCCTTTTTATCTGAAAACGACCTGCTCGGAGGGCTATTTCGGCAGAGCGGCCAATGCCAAGGCGGCCATGCAGTCATCGAACTGCGTGTCCTATAACGATGTTTCCGCACGGAGCTATGTCTACTATATCTACGTGCGCAAGAAGGATCTGGCCCGTGCAAAACGGGCGATCACATAAGATGAGATTTTTTTCGAACACACAGAGCTTTCTGTGTGTTCGGTGCATTGACAAGGAGGTGGGAAGATGCAATTTTTTGAAGCAGTCGGGGAGTATTTGCAGACCGATGGAAGTGCCCTGGCGCAAACCTTTTGCTCCATTTGGCGTTTTGTCGCGCCGGCGCTTGCTGCGCTGATCCTCTACCGATGCATCAAGCCTTTGTTGCGTTTTCGCCGGGAACCAGAGCTGTGGGCATGGCTTTTGACACCCGATGGTGAGCAGCTCCCCGTGACGCATTGGGAGAGTATCATCGGACGAGCCAAAAGCAGTGATATCGTGATGAAATTTCCCACGGTGTCGAGAAGCCACGCGGTTCTGACGCGCTATGATGACGGCAGTTGGTCCATTACGGACATCGGCGGCCGCGGCGCGGTGACGGTTAACGGCAAAAAGGTTGTTGTCAGTGCTGTGCAATACGGCGATATCATCTCTCTGGGGGGCTTGGAAATGAAGCTGATGCCCTTGAGTGCCGAAGAGATCGAAGATCAGAATTACTACCGTACCCGCCCTAACGATGTTTCGATGCCCGGCTTGACGCTGTTGCTTTTGACCATATTCCAGCTTCTGTCTGTGCTGCAGCTGTGGACTGCGTGCGAGGCTAAGGCTCTGCTTGATATTACGATCGCCTTCGGCACACTCATTGGGCTGCAGTGGGTGCTGTATTTCACACTGAGGCTGATGCGGCGAAGCGGATTTGAGGTCGAGACGATCGCACTGTTCTTGTCCACGATCGGCCTTGCGGTGATCGCCTCGTCGGCACCGCACGACATGATGAAGCAGATCGTCTGCATTTTTGGTGGCATCGTGATCTACTTTGTGATCTCTTGGTCGCTGCGCGATCTGTCGAGAGCCAAAACGGTGCGCTATATTGCTGCCGTGGCTGGCATTTTGTTGCTTTTGATCAACCTCGTCATCGGTCAGGAGATCAATGGAGCAAGAAACTGGATCGCTATCGGCCCGATGAGCTTCCAGCCTTCTGAGATCGTCAAGCTGTGCTTCATCCTGGTGGGCGCGTCGACGATGGACCGTGTGGTCAGCAAGCGAAATGTGCTGAGCTTTTTGATCTATTCCGTGCTGATGTGCGGTTGCCTTGCGCTGATGAAGGATTTTGGTGCGGCGCTGATCTTCTTTGTGACCTTCCTTGTGATTGCATTTATGCGCTCAGGCAGCTTCTCGACCGTGACGCTTGCCATTGCGGCGGTCGTGTTTGCGGTGCTAATCCTTTTGCTCTATTTTGAGGACTACAGCGGTTATATCCAACGGCGCTTCTCTGTCTGGGGCAACGTCTGGGATGATCCGTACAACATGGGCTACCAACAGGTCAGAGCGATGATGTGCCTGGCTTCGGGCGGCCTGCTCGGACTCGGTGCGGGCAACGGATGGCTGCACCATGTTGCGGCGGCCGATACAGACCTCGTCTTTGCCTTCGTTGGCGAGGAATGGGGCTTCCTGATTGCTGTGATGTGCGTTCTTGCCATCGTTGCACTTGCGGTGTTTGTGTTCCGCTCCTGTGTGGTTGCACGCAGCAGCTTTTATACCATTGCGGCCTGCGCAGCGGCAACTGTTCTGATCATGCAGACGATTCTGAATGTGTTCGGCACGATGGACCTGCTGCCTCTGACGGGTGTCACATTCCCGTTTGTTTCCCACGGCGGCTCGAGTATGCTATGCTGTTGGGGCCTCTTGGCCTTTATCAAATGCGTCGATACCCGGCAGAATGCTTCTGTGGCGGTCAAGACGATCAAGATGCCGGAGGTGGAGTATGAATAAGCTTGCAAAGCGCGCATGGTTTTCCCTTGTGCTTGCCGGAGTTCTTCTCTTTGGCCTTGGCGTCATCATCTTCCGTTATGGGACCGATGCAGCAATGTGGGTTGGCTTCCGAAGCAATCCGTCCGTACAGATGGGCGGCGCACTCAACAGCTATTCGGTTTGTCTGCGTGACGGAACGACAGTCCTGGATACCGCCGATTCGATTCATTATGCTGACGATGCGGCGCTGCGTGCATCTATGCTGCACCTTCTGGGGGACGGGGGCAATGTTTCTTCCTATGTGACCGATGCCTACGGCGACGAGCTGGCAGGCTTTGACCACTTTGGCGGTGTATATAGCTCGGAGGAGGAACAGGGGAAAATGACCCTCACCATCAGTCCCATGGTACAAAAAACAGCCTATCATGCCATGCAGGGCAGGAAGGGCGTTGTGGGCGTGTACAATTATCAGACGGGTGAGGTCTTGTGTCTGCTCTCTACACCGACCTACGACCCGGCCAATCCGCCCCAGACGATCTATGCCTCTGACGGTAGTGTGCTTCCTGAGTATGACGGTGTGTATTTTAACCGCTTCATTCGCTCGACTTACATTCCTGGCTCGACCTTCAAACTCGTGACGGCTGCGGCTGCAATTGAGCGCATGGACGACATCGAAACGCGCACCTTTGAATGCAATGGCTCAATCTATATCGGTGGACGGCAGATCGAATGTGCCGGTGGCAAGGCACATGGCACGATCGGCTTCCGCGATGCGTTGGCAAAGTCTTGCAATGTCGCTTTCGCTCAGATATCCGACGAGCTCGGCAAGGAGATTCTGGCCGAGTTCGCAGAAAAGTCGCGCATTGGCGAGCGTTTGGAATTTGATGGTCTGAAAACCACACCGGGTGGTGTACGATGGGATGGGGCTGACTCTCATGCGGTGGCCTGGGCCGGCATCGGGCAGGGCAGTGACCTGATCAATCCGTGTCAGTTTATGACATTCGTTGGCGCCATCGCAAATGGTGGCCGCGCGGCGGTTCCCTATGTTGTCGAGCGGATCATTTATGGTGGTGATGAGAAATACAAGGCAGAAACGCAGATGCGATCCTTCCTGAATAAGCAGACGGCTGACCGCACAGCAGACCTGATGTGCTATGCTGTGGATACGAACTATAGCTGGTCGGGCGTGTTTGCGGGACTGAGATCGGGCGGCAAGTCCGGTACGGCAGAGCGTGATGGCAGCACACACGATGCGCTGTATGTCGGTTTCAGCCGTGATCCCGACTATCCGCTGGCCTATATTGTCGTTGTGGAGGGGGGCGGCTCGGGCAGCGCGACCTGCCTTCCCATTGTGCAGCAGGTACTCAATGCTTGTGTCGCAGCTATGGATGAATAAGCAAAAGAAATCCTTCGCCAAAGCGGCGAAGGATTTCTTGCATCATGAATGAAAAACCTCTCTGCAGTTCTTGCAGAGAGGTTTTTGTCGAAAATTAGTCGGCGACGTAGGGCAGCAGGGCGATCATGCGAGCACGCTTGATAGCGATGGTCAGCTGACGCTGATGAGCTGCACAGGTACCGGTGGTACGGCGAGGCAGAATCTTACCGCGCTCGGAAGTGTAGCGGCGGAGCTTGCCTGCGTCCTTGAAGTCGATGCTCGTAACCTTATCGACGCAGAAGTTACATACCTTCTTGCGCTTGCGCGGGCGAGCGACCTTCTCGTTAGCCATGAACGAAATCCTCCTTCTTACATACTCAAGCAGAAAAGTTACTTAGAACGGCAGCTGGCTGTCGTCGTCCTCGATCATCGAGAAACCTGCATCAGCCATGGGAGCAGCGGGAGCGGCATAGCCATAGTTGTTGGTCGGAGCTGCGTAGCTCTGTGGAGCACTGTAGCCGCTGTCACTACCTTCGCGCTTGGAATCACCGAAATAGACATTGTCGGCGATGACTTCGGCGCTGCGGCGCTTGTTACCGTCCTTGTCGTTCCAGTTACGAATCTGGAGACGACCGGAAACCACTGCCATACGACCCTTGGCAAAATACTTGCTGACGAACTCAGCAGTATTTCTCCATGCGACGATGTCAATGAAATCCGTCTCGCGTTCGCCGGTGGTGTTCGCAAAATCACGATCCACTGCGAGCGAGAACGTGGCCACGGCGATGCCGGAGCTGGTCCGACGGAGCTCGGGGTCACGGGTAAGACGACCCATGAGAACGATATGGTTCAACATGATTTGGCCTCCTTACGCTTCGACTGCGACGATGATGGAACGCAGGATGCCATCAGTGATCTTGAACACACGGTCCAGCTCTGCGGGGAGCTCGGGCTTGCATTCGCAGGTCATGAGGACATAGTAGCCTTCGGGCAGATCGTTGATGGGATAAGCAAGACGGCGCTTGCCCCACTCCTCGATACCGGTCAGAGTACCTTCTGCCTCAACCATCGCCTTGAACTTTTCCACGAGAGCAGCAATACCCTCTTCACCCTTCGCGGGATCGATGATATAGATGATCTCATACTTTGCGGAAATCTTAGCCATTGTTGTTTGCACCTCCTTTTGGACTGTTGGCCGACAATCTCGTTGCCGGCAAGGATTGCTTGTTTTCGCAAGCTCATATATTCTACTTGCAAAATAAAGATTTGTCAACAGTTTTTTACATTATTTCATCATATTTTCGATGAATCGCATCAAAATTGTGGCAACTTGTGCACGTGTGGCGTTGCCCTGCGGGTCGAGATAGGTCTGATTGCCGATCTTGGTGCCTGCCAGCAGGCCGACGGAGACGGCCCAGGAGATGGCATCTTCGGCATAGGAGCTGACCTTTCTGCCGTCGGGGAAGGAACTCAGAGGCGCTCTTGCGGTGGTGTCGATGCCGTTTGCGTTGCAGTAGCGGAAGAGGATGGTCGCAAGCTGCTCGCGGGTGATATTGCCGTTCGGGGCGAAGCGGCCGTTGCCGACACCACCGACGATGCCGTTATGAGCGGCCCAGGCGACCGCGTTGGTGTACCATTGCCCGCTTACGACATCGACGAAGCTGTTTTCACCCTCGGCAGGCTCGCCGCAGTAGCGCCACAGCACAGTCACGAGCATGGCTCTGTTCATGGCGGTATCAGGCTCGAAGGTCGTTTCGCTCATGCCCTTCATCAGACCGTTTTCGAGCGCGTAATCGACCGCGTTATGATACCACACAGAGAGGCTGACATCCGCCAGATGTGCAGACGGGCAGTGGGCTGGCAGGATCTCGCTGTAGCAATCACCGCAGAAGGAACAGATGTGATCGATCCGACCGTCCGTGGTGCAGGTCGGCTTTGTGATGTGCGGCAGGTAGTTGTGGGCACTCGGCTCGGTGTGATCAGAGACATACGAATCTCCGCAGACGGTGCAGGTGTATTCGGTGTAGCCGCCGTCTATGCAGGTCGGCTTGATGACATTTGTGATGTAATCGTGGCCCTTGGGGTTGGTATGATCGGCAATGTAGAAATCACCGCAGACGGTGCAGGTGTATTCGGTGTAGCCGCCGTTTATGCAGGTCGGCTCGATGACATTTGCGATGTAATCATGACCCTTGGGGTCGGTATGATCGGCAAAGTAGAAATCGCTGCAGACGGTGCAGGTGTATTCGGTGTAGCCGCCGTTTATGCAGGTCGGCTCGATGACATTTGCGATGTAATCGTGACCCTTGGGGTCAGTATGATCGTCAATGTAGGAATCACCGCAGACGGAGCAGGTATACTCGGTAAAGCCGCCCTCTGTGCAGCTCGGCTGGGTGACCTTTGTGCGATACTTGTGTCCCTTGGCTTCGGTATAATCATCAATGTAGGAATCACCGCAGACGGAGCAGGTATACTCGGTAAAACCGCCTTCTGTGCAGGTTGGGGGAGTCGTTTTTGCGGTATAAGGATGGCCGAATGCCTCCATCACTTTATCGACATAGCTGTGGCCGCAGTCGATGCAGGTGTAGGTGGTAAAGCCTTCCGTTGTGCAGGTCGGTTCAGTGATTTCGCTTTGATATTTGTGGTCAAGAGGCTTGCCAACGGTGCTGTAGGTGTCCTCGCAGCGGTTGCAGACGTGGGTCGTTACGCTGCCTTGCGTGCAGGTTGGTTCGGTCGAGGAGCTTGTGTAGTCATGACCGAGTGCGGCAACCGACTCAGTGTAAGAATGCTTGCACACAGAGCAGTGATGCAAACGCTCACCGGACTCGGTGCAGGTCGGCTCGGAAAGCACCGTGATGCTTTCATTATGGGTGGTGAAGGTATAGCCGTAAGTTTCTGCATAGGTCTGCAGGGTGGAGTCGCGCCAGCCGTGCAGGACGGTTTTCTTGACGGTTCCCATTTGCGAGGTGCTCTGGGGGTTGGCGATCTCACAGTTGGGGTCCAAAACGACGATCCGCTCCAGATTGTAACATCCGCTAAACTCTGTCCAGCCGATTTTGTGAACATTTGGAGGCAAAACAACGGTTTTCAGGCACGACATATTATCAAATGTGCTGCCGTTAAGCATTGTGACATCCTCGGGGATGACCAGATGCTCCACCAGAATACCATCGAGGTAGAGATTTCTTGCATAATAGAGGGGAGAGCCGCCATACATGTAGAAATCCGAATGGCACCACACAGAAAGATCGCTGATATACACACCCTCGAGCGCGTTGCAGTTATCAAAGGCATGCTGATCGGTTGTCACAGGACGGTTTCCCATCGTGATCTTTTTCAGGCCGGTGCAATACATAAATGCAAAATCATCGATCAGGGTGAGGCTGTTCGGGAACTTTACCTCCGCCAAGGCGGTGTCTCCGTTAAATGCATATTTGCCGATAGTGCTTACACGTCCGCCGATGGTGAGCTTCTTGAGCGCAGTGCAATTACGGAACGCGTAATCGCTGATCGTTGTCACGCTGTCACCGATATAGACCTCTTCCAGATGCCGGCAATCATCGAAGGCATACTTGCCGAGGGTGATATCCTTTGCGCCCTCGGCACGGTCGGGGATGGTCAGCTTGACAAGGCCGCTGTCCTTGAAGGCAGAGCCGCCGACATTCATGCCCTGCAGAAGTGTCAGCTCCCTGACCGATTCGCAGCCTTCAAATGCACTGGCGCCAATGGTTTTAAGGTTGCTGCCAAAGTGCAGTGTGGTTGCTTTTGTGCAATAATAAAAGGCCTTAGCGCTCAGCTCTGTGAGTGTTTCGGGGAGGATGATCTCCTTCAGGGCGCAAAAGGCAAACGCGTTTTCTCCGATGTGGGAAAGGTAAGGGGGCAAGGGCGCATCGGCCAGCAGATCACAGAACAGAAAGGCCTTTTCTCCGATGCTGCGGACGCTTACGGGAATATTGATCGAGGGAACCAATTCATAGTTGTAAAAAGCATTTGCGCCAATGGAGGTGACACCGTTTTTGATAATGATGGTGTCCACCAGGGTGTTGTAATTGTACCATGGCGCACGGGTGTTAGCGTAGGTCGTGTCAAAATCGGGCATTGGGCCGTAGCCGGAGATCGTCAAGGTTCCGCTGTCATATGTCCATGTCAGGTTGCCGCAGGTGCCGGTGGTAGCAGCATGAACGGGCGCGATAGGCAGTGCGTGCAGGAACAAAATTGCGACCAAAAGCAGGGAAACCAATCGCTTCATTGTGCATCCTCCTTAAAATAAATATGGGGTATAATTGTTTGATAAAACCATTATAGTATATCGCCTGAGGTGTGTCAACTGCCGACAGATGCGAAATTCGGCATAAAGTGCTTGCATTTCGGACAAAAAAATGGTATTGTATATGAGTAAGAAAGTCGGCTTGTTTTGGATATGAACAAGGAGGTTTTTGTATGAAGAAAATTCAAGGCTCTGTGGTTGCTCTGGTGACGCCCTTCAACGCAGACGGCTCTGTCGATCTGGGCAGATTGCGTGCGCTGGTGGATTGGCACATTGAGAATCAGACCGATGCCATCCTGGTACTCGGTACAACGGGCGAGACCGCCTCGACCACGCTGGAGGAGGACATCGTTACCGTCCGCACCGTCATCGATCAGGCCGGCGGCCGCATCCCCGTGATCGCGGGCAGCGGCTCGAACTCCAGCCAGATGCAGCAGCATAAGAGCGTTTTGTATTCCGAAATGGGCGCAGATGCGCTGCTTTGCATCAGCCCTTACTATGTCAAGAGCAATGAAGAGGGGATGTATCGTCATTTCCTGATGTCTGCCGATGTGGCGACCGCTCCGATTATTTTGTACAATGTCCCCGGCAGAACCGGTTGCAGGATCTCACCCGAGGTCGTCAAGAGATTGTCTGTTCACCCGAATGTCATGGGCATCAAGGAAGCCAGCGGTGACATGGCCTATGCGATGAAGGTTGCTCGCTATCTGTCCGACGATTTCGTGATGTTCTCGGGCAATGATGATATTACCGTTCCCCTGATGTCGGTCGGTGCGGTCGGCACGATCTCTGTTTGGGCGAATATCATGCCCAAGACCGTGCATCAGATGTGCAAGGACTTCCTGGAGGGCCGCCACGAGCAGGCCAGACAGACCCAGCTGCGCTATCTGGATCTCATCAACGCGCTGTTCATGGAGGTCAACCCGATCCCCGTGAAGGAAGCCATGAACCTGATGGGACTCAAGGTGGGCCATTTCCGTATGCCGATGTTCCCGATGGCTGATGAGAACCGCAAGAAGCTTGCCAAGATCATGCGTGAAGCGGGACTGACACCGGAGGATGGCGCATGAGGATATTTTTAAGCGGCTACGGCCGCATGGGTAAGATGATCGAGGAGCTTGCCAAGGCAAAGGATTGGCAGGTCGTCGGCTATGCCGATATCGACTGCCCGGAGAACTATGACACGGCTGAAAAAGCCGATGTGTGCATCGACTTTTCGGGCGTCGGAGCTCTCGGGAAGGTCGTTTCTTATGCCGAGCGCACCAAGACTCCCTTGGTGTGCGGCACGACCGGTCTGACAGAGCCTGATTTTGCGCTGCTTTCCGATTTGAGCAAAACGGTGCCCGTCATCTGGGCAGCGAATTATTCCACCGGCATTGCGGTTTTGCGCAGGATGCTTCGGGACTATGCCCCGGTGCTTGCCGATTGGGACAAGGAGCTTGTTGAGAAGCATCACAATCAGAAGATCGATGCCCCGAGCGGTACGGCCAAGGTGCTTTTGCAGGAGTTGGACCCCGGGGCGCAGGCTGATGTTATCAGCGGTCGTGAGGGCCTTTGCGGAAAGCGCAAGAAAAATGAGATCGGTGTTTTTGCGCTGAGAGGCGGCACGGTCGCAGGCGAGCACAGCGTCTTTTTCTTCGGTGAGGATGAGAGCTTGAGCCTGACCCACACGGCAAACAGCCGTCGGATCTTTGCTGCAGGTGCCCTGCGTGCGGCGGAGGCTTTGGCGAACAGAGCACCGAAGCTTTACACCCTGGAGGAGTTAATTTTTTAAGTAAGAAAGAAGTAGAAATATGGAAAAGATCAGACCGCGGACTTTGTCCGGTTTTATGGAACTGATGCCTGCGCCGCAGGTACAGCTCGAGCGTATGATGCAGATCCTGCGTGAAACCTACGAATTGTACGGTTTTACGCCGCTGGATACGCCAGTGATGGAATCATCAGAGATCCTTTTGGCTAAGGGTGGCGGCGAGACGGAGAAGCAGATCTACCGTTTTCAGAAGGGCGACAGCGACCTTGCGCTGCGCTTTGATTTGACTGTGCCGTTGGCAAAATATGTTGCCCTGCATGCAGGTGAGCTCGCCTTCCCGTTCCGCCGTTATCAGATCGGCAAGGTTTACCGTGGCGAGCGTGCGCAGCGCGGGCGCTTCCGCGAATTTTACCAGGCAGATATCGACATCATCGGCGACGGCAAGCTCGACATCCTCAACGAGGCCGAGATCCCGTCCATCATCCACACGATCTTCAAGCGCTTTGGCCTGAAACGCTTCGTCATTCGTGTCAACAACCGCAAGCTCTTAAACGGCTTCTATGCGCTGCTGGGTCTGAGCGAGCGCTCGGGTGACATCATGCGCACGGTGGATAAGCTCGATAAGATCGGTGTGGAGAATGTGCAGAAGATCCTGCTGGATGAAGGCTTCGAATCCGAAAAGGTCTCCGAGATCCTGCGCTTCATGCAGATTAAGGGCACCAATGCAGAGGTTCTTGCCGCACTCGATGCATGGAAGGGCCAAAATGAGACCTTTGACCTTGGACTGGCAGAGCTGACGACGGTCGCTACACATCTGACGGCCTTCGGCGTTCCGGAGGAGAATTTCGCTGTGGACCTGACCATTGCAAGAGGCCTGGATTATTACACCGGCACGGTGTATGAAACGACCCTTCTGGACTATCCCGAGATCGGCTCGGTCTGCTCCGGCGGCCGCTACGACAATTTGGCAGAATACTACACCGACCGTCAGCTGCCCGGTGTGGGCATCTCCATCGGTCTGACCCGTCTGTTCTATGTTTTGGGCGAGCAGGGTCTTCTCAACGACAAGCTCGTGACGGCTCCGGCGGATTGTATGCTTATCCCGATGACGGAGGACTTAGGTGCAGCAGTCGGACTTGCCACCCTTCTCAGAAACAGCGGTGTGCGCACACAGATCTATTCCGAGCAGCGCAAGTTCAAGGCCAAGATCCAGTATGCTGACAAGCTCGGCATCCCCTATGTCATCTTCCTGGGTGACGATGAGATCGTGCAGGGTGTGTGCGCTGTCAAGTGCCTTGCCACGGGCGAGCAGGTCAGTCTTTCTCCTGAGGAAGCTGCAAAATTGATTTTGAGCGGTATCGCAAACGAGGGTACCGTGATCATAGAAAAAGAGAGGTAATGAAAAATGGTCCAATCCCGTACTCATAACTGCGGTGAGCTCCGCATCGAAAGTGTTGGCCAGAAGGTCAAAATCGTCGGCTGGATGGAAAATGTCCGTGAGGTCGGCAACAACTTCGCATTCGTAATCCTGCGTGACTTCTACGGCACGACGCAAGTCGTTATCGAGAACGAAGAAATGATGCAGATTATCAAGCCGCTCAACAAGGAATCCACGATTTCGGTTGAGGGTACTGTCCGTGAGCGTGCCAGCAAGAACGGCAAGATCGCAACAGGCGACATCGAGGTCGTTCCCGAGAAGATCGAGGTTCTCGGTCGCTGCCGCTACAACGAGCTGCCCTTCGAGATCAACCGCAGCCGTGACGCAGACGAGGCGGTGCGTCTGAAGTACCGTTACCTCGACCTGCGCAACCCCGCGGTCAAGGACAATATTGTCTTGCGCTGCAACGTTGTTGCCGCCCTGCGTAAGGCCATGACCGAGCATGATTTCCTTGAAATCACTACCCCGATCCTGACGGTCTCATCTCCCGAGGGCGCAAGAGACTATCTTGTTCCGTCGAGAAAGCATCCGGGTAAGTTCTATGCTTTGCCGCAGGCTCCGCAGCAGTTCAAGCAGCTGCTGATGACCTCCGGCTTCGACCGCTATTTCCAGATCGCTCCGTGCTTCCGAGATGAGGATGCCAGAGGCGACCGCAGCCCCGGCGAGTTCTACCAGCTCGATATGGAGATGGCATTTGCAGGCCAGGATGATGTCTTTGCGATTCTGGAGGAAGTGCTGCCTCCGATCTTTGCCAAGTACGGCAAGTATAACATCGCGTCTTCTGCTCCGTTCAAGCGCATCGGCTTCCTCGAGGCTATGGACAAGTATGGCTCGGACAAGCCCGACCTTCGTATCGATCTTGTCCTGCAGGATATGACAGAGTTGGTCAAGGGCATTGACTTTGCCCCATTTGCAGAGGGCAACACCGTCAAGGCGATCGTTGTGGAAAACTGCAACCTTGCGCGCAAGGCTGTGGATAAGATCGTTGCTGAGGTCGAGATGGTTTCGGGCAACAAGCCTATGTGGTTCAAGCTCGACGAGAACGGAGAGATCGCCGGTGGCATCGCCAAGTTCCTGGCCGACCGCAAGGACGAGGTCGTTGCGGCTCTGGGCCTGAAGCCCGGCTGCTTCGTCGGTGTGACGGCAGGCAAGAAGCTTGCTGCACAGAAGACCGCAGGCGTTCTGCGCAAGATCCTGGGCAATACCGTCGAGAGTCATATGGATAAGGAACGCTATGAGTTCTGCTGGATCGTCGACTTCCCGATGTATGAGATCGGCGAGGAGTCCGGCGAGCTGGAATTCTGCCACAACCCGTTCTCCATGCCCAACGGTGGCCTCGAGATCCTCGAGAAGGCCAAGAACGGCGAGGTCGATCCGCTGACCATCACTGCATTCCAGTACGACCTGGTCTGTAACGGTGTTGAGTTGTCCTCCGGCGCAGTGCGTAACCACGATCCGGAGATCATGATCAAGGCCTTCGAGATGGTTCGCCTTGGCGAAGAGGATGTTAAGGCCAAGTTCCCGGCTATGTACAATGCCTTCTGCTATGGTGCACCTCCCCATGCAGGTATTGCTCCCGGTGTGGACCGCATGGTCATGCTCCTGGCAGGCGAGGAGTCCATTCGTGAGATCATCCCGTTCCCGATGAATAAGAACGCACAGGACGTCATGATGGGCGCACCCTCTGTCGTTGAGCAGAAGCAGCTGGACGATGTGCATATCGCCATCGTGAGTGAGGAATAATATGTCTCGTGCCCGGGGAGGTTCTCGACAGCCGTCTTTGATGCGAATTTTGATGCTACTGGTCCTGTTCGGCATGGGAGTTCACAAATTGATCAATGGGGTTGACGATAAACAAACGGCAAGTGTCATCTCCACTATCGTCTGGTGTGTGTTAGTGTTGTACTACTTTACCAATGAAACGAAAGCGTACTGGAAGAAACACAAAGGTTTGGAGGATGAGGATTTCCCTCCCGCAAGTAGCCGCTGCGACTGCCCATACTGTGGTGCAGACAACCCGTCTGGCCATGAATTTTGTAATTGCTGCGGTCGGCGCTTGCGATAGCATCGCATAAAAGGGGCTGTAAAAAAGGCCCAAACTAAAAAATTCAGCATAACAATTCCCCGCAAAGCCAGTGTGTTTTTCTGGTTTTGCGGGGAATTTATAACTTTTTATGGAAGCTGTTTTTTTATAAAAGGAGTTTTTACAGTCCCTTTTTATAGCGGATGCTCTTGAATATACTGCTCCAGAATTTCAGCAGCGGTGGCGCACAGCTCGGCGCAGGGACGTTTTGCGTAATAGGCTTCGGTTCTTGCCTCGGGCGCGTGGCCCGCGGTGGTGGGAGTGCCGTCCAGAAGCTCACGGCAAATGATGGAACCGTTCATTTCCTTGAATTTTGCGGCAAGCTCCTGCACACGCTGGTAGTGTGCAGCCTTCTGCTTTGCATCGGTTGTCTCATCGCTTGCGTACAGAAGACCCAGCGCCATGACCATGCCGCTGACAGCGCCGCAGACCTCGCGCAGTCGACCGAAGCCGCCTCCAAAGGAGGCTGTGAGCCTCAAAGCGGTGGACTTTTCGAGCTTGGTCAGATCGGAAAACGCCAGAAAGACGGCTTGGGCGCAGTTGCAGCCGCCGGTGAAATTGTTCTTTGCGAGCTCAGCACGATTCATGCTGTACCTCCGTCGGGAAAGAAATTTTGTTGAATTTCAGCATATAGCGAATGGGATAAAGCTTGGACAGATAGTTTCGCTCGAACCACTCAAAGGTGGCCTCGGGCAGATGCACCAGCTCGGGTGCCTCACAACGGAAAAGCTCAAAGGTCGTCCGATCTCCGCTGATAAGGGCGGCGATCAGCTCGGTTTGTCTTTCGACAGCCAGACGATCCAGGCAGGCATCCATAATTGTGACGCAGATCATTTCCTCCTGCTCAGCACGATCCTGCAGGGTTGCAAACCAGTAAAGGAAGTCGTGGATCGTGAAAGCCTTGCGTGCGGTGACAAGGGCGAGCTTTTGGAATTCGAGCTCATCGTTGCGTTTCAATGTGTCGATGAAGTAATATAACAGCTTTTCGTCCAGACAGCAGCAATCGAGCAGAACCTCATAAGCATTGCGGGGGCCGTCCGGCTCATCGATTTTGGGCGGTGCGGACTCGTCGGTCTCCTTCTCGGGCGCGTCTTGTGCACTCAAAGCACTGAGCGTTGCCAAAAGATCCTCGGGCTTGAAATCGTCATAAAGCTCCTGAGGCAGGACCTTGCCGTCCTGCGCTGCGCAGCGACGGACGAACTCGGCAATGCCCATTTGGGAGATCTGCTGCTGCAGCTGCGTTGCGCGCTGCATTGGCTCGGTTTCGGTCAGCTCGATGCCCTCGGGTGCCTGACGGGTACCGTCTGCAATTTCCTGAATATCACGCAAATAATGCTCAATCAATGTCAAAGCATATCACCTCATCATAATTATATCTCATTGGGCAGCAAAAATCAACTGACATTTGACAAGATTTTGTCATAAAGTTATAATGAAACAAAATGAACAAGAATGGAAGGAATGCTATGAAAATCAGAATTTCTGCCGACAGCACTTGCGATCTTTCGCCGCAGCAGATCCGCGAGAAAAATATCGCCATCAAGGCCATGATCGTCAATATGGGCGATAACAGCTACTACGATGGTGTGGACATTGTGCCGGAGACGATCTTTGCCTATGTTGCTGCGGGCAATCCGCTCTGCACGACCTCGGCAGTTCCCATCGGAGAGTACGAGGAGCACTTCGCAGAGCTTTTGAGGGATGCCGATGCGGTCATCCATATCAACATCGGCTCGGGCTTCTCATCAACCCACCGCAATGCCGTTCTGGCTGCGCAGGAGATGGAGAATGTCTATGTCGTCGATTCGCGCAACCTTTCGACCGGTCACGGTTTGGTGGTTCTGGAGGCTTGCCGCCTGGCAGAGACTTGCGACGATCCGGAGAAGATCGTGGAGAAGCTCAATGCGTATGCACCGCTGGTCGATGCCAGTTTCCTGCTCGACCGTCTGGACTACATGAAGAAGGGCGGCCGCTGCTCTACGGTTGCGGCTCTGGGTGCGAATCTTTTGAAGCTCAAGCCCTGTATCGAGGTCATTGACAATAAGATGGTTGTCGGAAAGAAGTACCGTGGCAACTATGCCAAGTGCATGGACAACTATGTCCGCGAGCGCTTGACGGATTCCGATGCACTGAATCTGCGTGAGATCTTTATTACCCACACGCCCGTGTCGGACGAGGTTTTGCAGACGGTGAAAACTGCGGTACGAGAATCGGCCTCTTTTGAGAATACTTATGAGACGACCGCCGGCTGCACTATCTCCTGCCATTGCGGCGAGGGTTGCCTCGGTGTTCTCTATGTCCGCAAGAGTCCCAAGATCAAAGAGTGATAAAACAGCCAATCGACAATTGTCGATTGGCTGTTTTGGTTTGATTCATCAAAGTCAACCACCGGCTATGCCGGTGGTAAAAAAATAGCTTATAGCGAGAAGTAAAGTAGACAAGAAAAAAACTCCCGATTATATTAGAAGTGGTTTGCCGACCACACAACTAAAATAATCAGGAGGTCTTAATCGTGAAAGAAAAAGACATAAGTAGTTTAAACCATACCACATGGAGATGTCAATACCATATCGTATTTGCACCGAAATACAGACGGATGTCAATATACGGAGAAATAAAGGTAGACATCGGGAAAATATTGCGGCAATTATGTCAGCAAAAGGGCATCGAGATAATAGAAGCAGAGTTGTGTAAAGACCATATCCACATGCTAATAAGCATCCCACCGAAATATAGTGTATCACAAATAATGGGATACCTAAAAGGGAAAAGTAGTTTGATGATATTTGATAGGCATGCAAATCTGAAATATAAATATGGAAATAGACATTTCTGGGCATGCGGATACTATGTAGATACGGTAGGAAGGAATAAGAAGCAAATAGCAGAGTACATCAAGAACCAGCTAACCGAAGATCAAATAGCAGATCAGATGAGCATAAAAGAATTCATAGACCCGTTTACGGGTAGCGTGAACAAGAAGGCATAAAAGAAGCCCCTTCAGGGGCCGCCGGAAAAGGTAATGCGGTCGGCAAACCTTTCGGCGCCCCTTTAGGGGTTTCGTCCGTATAATGCCCTTATAGGGCTTACTCAAGCCGCCGGCTTAGCCGGCGGTTTTGACTTTACTGGATCTCGATGCGGCGAGGTGCATTTTGCGGTGCGGCGAGCTTTGGAAGGGTCAGCTTCAGCACACCGTTGTGGTAGCTGGCACTGATATTGTCGGCATCGATGCCATCGAGGCCGAAACTGCGGCTGTAGCTGCCGCAGATGCGTTCGCAGCGCAGATAGTTCTTTTCCTTCTGCTCGGTTTCTGTGTGATGCTCGGCACGGATCGTCAGACGATCGGAACTCAGGTCGATGTGAATGTCTTCCTTTTCAAAGCCGGGCAGGTCTGCGCTGAGCAGCAGGGCACCGCCCTCGTCTTCGATGTCGATGCGGAAGCTTGCACGGTCACCACCGAAAAAGCTGCGCTCAAAGGCATCCATTGCGCGCCACGGGTTAGCAAACAAATCGTTGCTTCTGCGATAAGGTGTGATTCCAAACATAATCGTTTCCTCCATTCATGATGTGTTTTGTTTTCTATCCACATTATCGCTGAATAGTATGAACAAATAAACAGCATTCTATGAATGAATTGTAAATTTTAGCACTCTCAATGTGAGAGTGCTAAAAAGTATTATGCAGGCTTATAGCTGTCCTTCAGGCTGACGGAGCGGTTGAAAACCGGATGATCTGCGGTTGAATCCTTGTCGGGGCAGAAGTAACCCAGACGCATGAATTGGAATGCATCGCCGGGTTTTGCGTTTGTCAGGCAGGCCTCGACCTTGCAGCCGCTGAGGATCTCGAGAGAATCGGGATTCAGGCAATCCAGGAAATTCTTGTCGGCGGCATCGGGGTCGGGATCGGTGAAGAGGTTGGAGTACAGGCGAACCTCAGCATCGGCACAGGTATGTGCATCGACCCAGTGGATTGTGGATTTGACCTTTCTTCCGTCGGCAGGATCACCGCCACGGGAATCGGGGTCGTATTCACACAGAACCTCGGTGATATTGCCGTCTGCGTCCTTGTTAAAGCCGGTGCATTTGACCACATAGGCACCCTTCAGGCGAACCTCGTTGCCGGGGAAGAGGCGGAAGAACTTGCCGACCTTTTCTTCCATAAAATCATCGGCCTCGATCCACAGGTTACGGGAGAAGGTGATCTCACGGGTGCCCATTTCGGGATAATTCGGGTGATTTTCAACCTCAAAGACCTCGCTCCGACCCTCAGGATAGTTGGTCACGGTCAGACGGATGGGCCTAAGAACGGCCATGACACGGCTGGCGGACTCGTTCATATCCTCGCGCAGGCAGTGCTCCAAAAATGCGTATTCCACAGTAGAAGCGGCCTTGGCGACGCCGATGCGCTCGCAGAAATTGCGGATGGATTTGGGTGTGTAGCCGCGGCGGCGCAGACCGCACAACGTGGGCATACGGGGGTCGTCCCAACCGCTGACACGGCCTTCCTCGACCAGCAGGCGCAGCTTGCGCTTGGACATGACGGTGTAGTTGATGCCGAGTCTTGCAAACTCAATCTGACGGGGCTTGCTCGGAAGATCGCAATGCTCCACGACCCAGTTATAAAGCGGACGGTGTGCCTCAAACTCCAACGAGCACAGAGAGTGTGTGATGCACTCCATGGCATCTTCGATCGGATGGGCAAAGTCATACATCGGGTAGATGCACCACTTGTCACCCGTGGTGTGGTGATGCATATGATTGATGCGGTAGATGGCGGGGTCGCGCATATTGAAGTTGCCGGAGGCAAGGTCAATCTTTGCACGAAGGGTCATGGCACCGTTGGGGAACTCGCCTGCACGCATACGGCGGAACAGATCCAGTGATTCCTCCATCGGACGATCACGGAACGGGCTTCTGGCCGGCGTGGTCAGGTCACCGCGGTACTCACGCATCTGCTCGGGGGTCAGCTCGCAGACATAGGCCAGACCCTTCCTGATGAGCTCCTCAGCGCATTCGTACATCTTGTCGAAATACTGCGAAGCATAGAAGAAACGGTCATCCCAGTCAAAGCCGAGCCAATGGATGTCTTCCTTGATGGCCTCGACATATTCTACATCTTCCTTGGTGGGGTTGGTGTCATCCATGCGCAGGTTGCAGATGCCACCGAACTTTTCGGCTGTGCCGAAGTCGATGCACAGCGCCTTGCAGTGGCCGATGTGCAGATAGCCGTTTGGCTCCGGAGGGAAACGAGTGTGAACGGTCATTCCCTCAAACTGGCCGCCTGCGGAGATGTCCTCTTCCACAAAGGCTTCGATAAAATTCTTGATCTCAGGCATATCTATTTCATCCTCTCGGTAAAATTCAACCCATATTATATATCATTTTGTCCAAAACTGCAAGACGGATTCCGTACAAATTGCCAAAAAAATCTTCGTATAAAAAAATTTTTGCTTTCGGGACAGGTTTTTCATAAGTTTTGCTTGTCAAGTGGACAGAATTATTATAGAATAGAATAGTAGAAGACAAATTAAAACAAAGGAGTGGTTCGGTATGAACGAGCCGAAATATCGTCGTATCTTGCTCAAGATCAGCGGCGAGGCACTGGCGGGCGATAAGCATCGTGGTTTGGACTTTGATGTGATCGGCCAGGTTTGTGATGTGGTCAAGCGCTGCGTCGAGGCAGGTGTCCAGGTTGGCATCGTCGTTGGCGGCGGCAACTTCTGGCGTGGTATCAAGGACGGTGGAGACCGTATGGAGCGCACCCGTGCGGATCATATGGGTATGCTCGCAACGGTGATCAACTGCTTGGCGGTTGCTGACAGTCTGGAGCAGCGTGGTGTGGAGGTGCGTGTGCAGACAGCCATCGAGATGAGCCGCATTGCAGAGCCCTACATCCGTGGTAAGGCCATCCGCCATCTGCAGAAGGGTCGCGTTGTGATCTTTGGCTGCGGAACGGGCAATCCCTTCTTCTCGACCGACACCGGTGCGGTGCTGCGCGCTGCGGAGATTGATGCCGATGCGATTCTGCTGGCCAAGAACATCGACGGCGTCTATTCCGACGACCCGGCAAAGAACCCTGAGGCTGTGCGTTATGATCATATCTCCTATGAGGAGGTGCTGGCACAGCACCTGATGGTCATGGATTCGACGGCAACCTCGCTGTCGATGGACAACCATATTCCTATCATTCTGTTTGCTTTGGCAGACCCTGAGAACATCATGCGTGTCGTGATGGGTGAAAAAATCGGTACATTAGTTAACTAAGGAGGAACTATAAAATGGCAGTAGACTTTAAGGAATTTACCAGAAAAATGGACAAGACGCTCGAGATCCTGCAAGATGACTTCGGTGCAATCCGTGCTGGCCGTGCCAATGCGAGGGTTCTCGACCGCATCACCGTAGAGTATTATGGTGTGGAGACTCCGATCGGACAGGTCGGAACCATCTCATCTCCCGACGCAAGAACCCTGGTTATTCAGCCGTGGGACGGCAGCCTGCTCAAGAAGATTGAGAAGGCAATCCAGATTTCTGATCTGGGCATTAACCCCCAGAACGATGGCAGAATCATCCGACTTGTATTTCCCATGCTCACCGAGGAGCGTCGTAAGGAGCTGGTCAAGCAGGTCAAGAAGTACGGCGAGGATGCCAAGGTTGCAGTCCGCAACATCCGTCGCGATGCTATGGACTACATTAAAAAGCTGAAGAAGGATTCCGAGATCACCGAGGATGATCAGAAGAAGGCGGAAAAGGATCTTCAGGACATTACCGACAAGTACATCAAGAAGGTTGACGAGGCCTGTGCTGTCAAGGAAAAGGAGCTCATGGAGCTGTAATCATTCAACAAACGGGGACGGACAATGTCCGTCCCCTTGTGTGCTACAAAGGAGGAAGAATTTATGCGATTTCCGGAGAAGCTTTATGCTGATATTCGCATAGAAGAGGTCTTTAAAACAGAGATCGCTTACGAAAACGGCAAGCTCCGTCAAAATAAGGAGAACCACACGAAGGGCGCGTTTTTACGCGTGTTTGACGGTAAGCGTTGGTATTATTGCGCCACGACTGAGCTCGATCGGCTTCAGGAAGAGCTGGATAGTTTGGCATCGATGGCAATGCCGAACGAGGATATCTCGGAGCATCCCGTGGTCAAGCGCTTCCAGGTGCATCAGGATAAAGTGATGACATTCGAATCCTGCGCCGTTCATAAGATCGCCAATGAAGAAAAAGTGGCATTGCTGGAGAGCTATTTGCCGCTTTTGACAGAGGTCGAGCAGATTGCTGTATCAAAAGCCGGCTATACGGATGTATACTCATGCCGTCATTTCATTTCTTCTCTTGGCGCGGATATTACTTATGACTATCAGCACGCAGGTATGATGCTTGCTTATACTATGAATGTCGGCGACAGTCCTTACAGCAATTCTCAGCGATTGTTTGAGCAGAACTTTGAGAATCTGAAGAATCGCCAGGAAGAACTTCGCGCGTTGATCGCAGAAGAGTTGGACTATGCCAAAAACGCAGTTCCTGTGGAACCGGGCGTTTATACCTGCGTTTTCTCTCCGGAAACGACGGGTGTTTTTGCGCATGAGAGTTTTGGACATAAGAGTGAATCAGATTTTATGCTCGGCTCGGAGACCATGCGTAAGGAATGGGCCATCGGTACGAAGGTCGGCTGGGAAGGTCTGAACATCATCGATTCGGGTATTCCGAGTGGCTCGGGCTTCGTTCCCTATGATGATGAGGGCAACAAGGCAACCGAAACCTATTTGATCAAAAACGGCATTCTTACGGGACGTTTACACTCTGCTTTGACGGCGGCTGCTTTGGAAGAAGCTGTGACCGGCAATGCAAGAGCGACTACCTTTGAATTTGAACCGATCGTCCGTATGACATCTACCTTCATTGGCAGTGGCGAGGATACTTTTGAGAGCCTTTTGCAAGGGGCTGAGGGCGGCATCTACATTCCTGATTATTTCCACGGTTCGGGTATGTCTACATTTACGATCGCTCCGTCGAGAGCCTATCGCATCCGTGACGGCAAGATCGCAGAACCGGTGCGTGTGAGTGTCGTTTCGGGCAATGTTATGGAAACGCTTTTCAAGATCGACGGCGCAACGAAGGAAACGAAGCTTTGCTCGTCTGCCTACGGCGGCTGTGGCAAGATGGAACAATTCCCGTTGCGTGTGGCATTTGGCGGCCCGTACCTGCGCGTTCGGGAACTGACCGTGCAGTAAGGAGGACGCTATGGTAAAAGAATTATATCAGATCAAGGTCAATGAAGTGACTTTGAATGTGACAAACAGCGAAATCGACTCCGTACGCAAGAAGAACCTGACCAAGAGCGGCTGCCGCGTGTACGATAACGGCTGTATCGGTATCGCAGGCACCTTGGGCGAGCCGACCGAGGAAACTTGGCAGAAGGCGGAAAAAGCCTTGAATATGGCAATCGCATATCCGTTTGAGCCGAACAAAAATTTGGTTGCCAAGCGTGTCAATGGCGAATGGCTGCCTGAGAGCGAATTGATTGCCAAGGCTGAGCGCGTCTTGAAGATCTTGAAGGAAGAATTTCCTGAATTTATTTTGTCGAACAAGATCATTGCGCAAGAGGAAACCATCAGTCTGAAAAACGATGCGGGACTGGATCTTTTCAATACGCAGAATATCGCACAGTGTGCGCTCATTGTCAAAGAAGAGGCTTCACCCAATGTCTTTGACAGCGTGATTGCTTGGGATGGAAGCGAATTTGATGAGGAAGAAATCATTTCCCGTGGCAGAGAACTCTTGCGCGCACATTTGAATCTGTTGCCGATGCCGACCGAGCGTGTGCCGGTGCTGTTCAGTTTTTCCACGGTGAGCGGTATTTTGGGTGACTATCTGCACGCGCAGAAGCTGAAAAAGGATGCATCCTTGCTCAGCGGCAAAGAAGGACAGAAGGTATTTGCCGAAAAACTGACCCTTTTTGTCGAT
This sequence comes from Oscillospiraceae bacterium, assembly GCA_015067565.1. Lineage (GTDB taxonomy): Bacteria > Bacillota > Clostridia > Oscillospirales > Oscillospiraceae > JAZOXB01. The sequence continues at coordinate 67,145 of SVMF01000007.1, forward strand.
CGCAATGACCATCCGAATGCGCCGTTCTTCGATGCTGAAGGCACGGTATTGCCCAATGACCGTATGACGCTTATTGACAAGGGCGTTGTCGTGCGCGGCATTGCAGATAAGCTCTGCGCAGACGAGTTTGGTATGGAGTTGACTGCTTGCGCTGAGGGTGGCTACGATGATGTACCTTCGTTGTATGTCAATCCTTATGCACTGCAGCTTGAATCAAGCGGCACACTCAAGGAAATTCTGGGTGGTCGGAATGCCATCTATCTGGGCTTGGCAGACGGTGGCGACATTACGCCGGCAGGCGATTATGCTTCGCCCGTGCAGACGGCATACCTATATCGTGACGGCAAGTTGATCGGCAGATTGCCTGAGTTCAATATTCGTGGCAATATTTTTAAGATGCTCGGCGAGGATTACGTCGGAACAAGCTCTGACGGCCCGATTGACAGCACGAAGTTGACAGCAGTATATTGCCAAATTGATGGCTAAAACGGAGTTGCGTATGTTTTTTAAAAAGAAACAAAAAGCTTTGGCGGAACGAAAAGTTCCGACACATATTGCCATTGTTATGGATGGCAACGGCCGCTGGGCGAGGAAGCGTGGTCTTCCTCGTCAAGCGGGACATAAGGTCGGTGCAGAGGCGTTTCGTACGATCGCAAACTATGCCAAGTCCATCGGCCTGAAATACCTGACCGTCTATGCCTTTTCCACCGAGAATTGGAAACGCTCGGAGGAAGAGGTTAATGCAATCATGGAATTGCTCGAAAAATATCTGCGTGAAGCGATTGCGGATATGGACAAGAACCGAGTCAAATTCTATTTCTTCGGTGATTTGTCCCGACTTTCGCCTGAGCTTCAGGAGGAAGCTCGCATTGCCATGGAGCGGTCGAAACAATACGAGGGTGTGCAAGTCAATTTCTGCCTGAATTACGGCGGTCGTGCAGAGGTCGTTCGTGCGGCACAGCGATTTGCGCAGGACTGTCTGGACGGGAAATGTAGGCCTGAGGACCTTACGGAAACGCATTTTTCCGAGCTGATGTACTCAGCCGGCGTGCCCGATCCGGAGCTGGTCATCCGTCCGGGTGGGGAATTGCGCACATCGAACTTTTTGTTATGGCAGAGCGCCTATGCCGAATACTATTTTACAGATGTCCTGTGGCCGCAGTTCGGCCCGAAGGACTTAGAGAAGGCGATTGCCTCATTCAACGAGCGCAAGCGTCGTTTTGGAGGAGTGTAATAAATGCTGGTTAGAATTTTGACGGCCGTTGTCGGCTTGCCGTTGTTGCTCGCGGTGGTGCTCTTGCTGCCTCCGATCGGAACTGCAATTTTGTTTGCGCTGGCCTGTATGATCGCGGCCTACGAGATGCTTTGGAGAACGGGCATCTGGAAAAACAAGCGCGTGGTTGCCTATACCGCCCTGATGGCAGCGGCTACCGTGATGTGGTCGTGGCTTAAGGCTTGCCGGATCCTCAATGGTGAGCAGCTTTGGATCAGCGCGCTTGCAGGATTGTTTGTGTTCTTCAGCCTGCTGTTCTGTGAGCTTCTGGCGGGTCATTCGAAGATCCAGTTTACGGGAATGTGCGCAGCTGTGTTTGCGGGCTTTGTCTATCCGTTCCTGATCGGCGCGCTGGTAAGAATGCGCGGCATGGATGGTGGGCAATACTATATCCTGGTCGCCTTTGTGCTGTCGATGGTGGCCGATAGCGGCGCATATTTCGTCGGCAGAGCCTTGGGTAAGCACAAGCTTGCTCCCATTGTCAGCCCCAAGAAGACGATTGAAGGCGCCATCGGCGGTGCCATTGTGAATGTTCTGGGCATGATGCTCTATACGCTGGTTCTGAGCAAGTGCTTCGGCTTTGCGCAGGTGAACTATCTGTATGCGGCCATCTACGGCCTGATTGGCGCAGTGGCTTCGATTATCGGTGATCTGACCCTATCTGTAGTCAAGCGCCAGGTCGGCATCAAGGATTATGGCAATCTTTTCCCGGGGCATGGTGGCATTCTCGATCGCTTTGACTCGACGATGATGGTGGCTCCAATGGCAGAGATCCTGCTACTCATCATTCCATTTGCGGTGAAGTGATATGACAAAATTTTTGACGATTTTAGGCTCAACCGGCTCCATTGGCAGACAAACTCTGGAGGTCGTGGAGCAGCTCGATATTCGGGTCGTTGCACTGACGGCGGGAACGAATGTCGAGAGAATGACCGAGCAATGCCGCAAATTCAGACCCGAGCTTGCTGTCATGGCAACCGAGCTGGCGGCGAACGAGCTTAAGGCCGCTCTGCAGGACACGGACATCCGAGTCCTGCACGGTATGGACGGCCTGATCGCAGCTGCCGAATATGAAAAAGCTGACACGGTCGTCACGGCTGTGGTAGGTATGCTCGGCCTGCGCCCGACGCTGGCTGCGATCGAAAAGAAAAAGAGGATCGCTCTTGCCAACAAGGAAACGCTCGTATGCGCAGGCGAATTGGTCATGCGCAGAGCCAAGGAGACGGGGGCGGAGATTATCCCCGTCGATTCCGAACATTCGGCCATTTTTCAGTGCCTGATGGGAAATAGACGCTCGCAGGTGCGAAAGATTATGCTGACCTGCTCGGGTGGCCCGTTCTTCGGCAAAACACCCGAGGAGCTCCGCACGGTGACCAAGGCCGATGCGCTCAAGCATCCGAATTGGAAAATGGGCAATAAAATCACCATCGACTGTGCGACACTGATGAACAAGGGACTGGAGGTCATCGAGGCGATGCGTCTTTACGACTTGCCGCTTTCGCAGGTCGAGGTACTCATCCATAGACAGAGTATCGTGCATTCGCTGGTGGAGTACTGCGACGGTGCGGTGATGGCACAGCTCGGCACACCCGATATGCGTGTGCCCATCCGTTTGGCGATGACCTATCCCGAACGAGTGCACAATCCTGCCGAACCGCTTGATTTGCTCACCTGCGGTGCGCTGACCTTCCACAAGCCCGATGAAGAGGCATTTCCTTGCCTTGCACTGGCGAAGGAAGCGGCTTTGCGCGGTGGCACGGCCTGCGCAGTGATGAACGGTGCCAACGAGGCGGCTGTGGCGCTGTTTTTGGAGGATAAGATCGGCTTTTATGACATTGCCCGTCTGGTTCGTCACGCAATGGACACGGTTCCGCTTGTGCAGGAACCGGACCTGGAGCAGATTTTGGCCGCCGATCGAGCAGCACGTGCTGCGGTAATGAATAACCTGTGAGGTGAACGGTTTTGTCCGTATTTTATATTCTGCTTGCTATTTTGCTCTTTGGAATTCTGATTCTTGTCCATGAATTCGGACATTTTATCACGGCCAAGCTCTTTGGGATTCAGGTCAACGAGTTTTCGCTCTTTATGGGCCCTGCGATATGGAAAAAGCAGAAGGGGGAGACCCTGTATGCGCTGCGCTGTATCCCTATCGGCGGCTACTGTGCCATGGAGGGCGAGGACGGGGACAGCGAAAATCCCCGCGCCTTCTCCAGGGCGAAGGCCTGGAAACGAGCAATTGTGCTCGTCGCCGGTGCGGCCATGAACCTGCTCATCGGCTTTTTGATGACGGTCATTTTTGTAGCTTGCTATTTTGGACAGCACGATGTTCTGCCAACGAAGGAGATTGTCGATGTCCACCCGGGTAGACCGTTTGAGAATGTTTTGCAGGTCGGTGACGAGTTTTACGAGATCAACGGTCGCCGTGTGTATGTTTCTGACGACATTACGATGCTTCTGGATCGGGAGGCAGACGGTGTACACGATATCACAGTGATTCGTGATGGCAAGAAGGTCGAGCTGAAGGATGTTGTAATGAAGCGAGATCTTGCAAGCGAAAACGGTCCTCTGTATGGTTTCTCTCGCGGCTCTGAGGACGATAGCCTCGGCAACGTGCTTTCCTATTCGTTCTACCAGTCGGTGGACTTTGGACGGCTCGTCTGGATGGGTTTGGGTGACCTGCTCTCAGGCAGAGCCTCCATGAGTGACATGGGCGGCCCGGTGATGATTGTCGAAACGGTGACGCAGGCCGGTGTCGAATCCGAGGATGTCGGACTTGGAGTGCTAAAGGTGCTCTATTTCTTTGCCTTCATCGCTATCAATTTGGCGGTGATGAACCTTCTGCCAATTCCGGCCCTTGACGGCGGACGGGTGGTATGTCTGCTTGTGACGGCAGTGGCAGAGAAAATTTTGCGCCGCAAGATCGACCCGAAGTATGAGGGTTATCTGCACGCAGGCTTTATGATTTTACTGTTGGCTCTCATGGCCTTTATCACATTCAAGGATGTGATAGGCCTATTCCGTTAAAAAGGAGAATCGCATATGACAAGACAGATTATGGTTGGCAATGTCGCTGTCGGCGGTGGTGCGCCCATTTCCATCCAGTCGATGCTCAATACGGCTACGACCGATGTGGAAGGCAGCCTCGTGCAGATTGAGAGCCTGAAAAACGCAGGCTGTCAGATCGCGCGTCTTGCCGTGCCGGATTTTGAGGCAGCAAAAGGCTTTGCCGAGATCGCAAAGCGTTCGGAGCTGCCGTTGGTTGCCGATATCCATTTTGATTACCGCCTTGCCATTGCGGCTGCTGAGGCTGGTGCATCCAAAATCCGCATCAACCCCGGCAACATCGGTGGCGAGGAGAAGGTCAAGGCCGTGGTCGACTGCTGCAAGGCGCATCACATTCCCATCCGTATCGGCGTCAACGGTGGTTCGTTGGATAAGCGTCTGCTGGAAAAATATGGCCATCCGACTCCTGACGCACTGGTGGAAAGCGCTTTGGAACACGCGGCATATCTGGAAAAATTTGGATTTTACGATATCTGCCTTTCCATGAAGTCAAGCAACGTTCCTTTGATGATGCAGGCCTACCGCCTGATGCACGAGAAAGTGGACTATCCTCTGCATGTCGGTGTCACGGAGACAGGCACGGAATACATGGGAACGATCAAGTCCGCCATGGGCATTGGTGGCCTTCTATGCATGGGCATTGGCGATACCGTGCGTGTTTCGCTGACAGCCGATCCCGTGCGTGAGGTCGTCGCGGCTAAGGCAATCCTGAAGGCTGCAGGCCTCCGTCAGGGAGTCAATCTGGTATCTTGCCCGACCTGCGGCAGAACGAAGATCGATCTGATCGGTCTTGCTTGCCGTGTCGAGGAGGCGCTGAGCAATTGTGACAAGAATATTACCGTGGCGGTTATGGGCTGCGTGGTCAATGGCCCGGGCGAAGCGAGAGAGGCTGATGTCGGCATCGCCGGCGGTGAAGACTGCGGTATTCTGTTTGTCAAGGGTGAGCTGAAGGAGAAGCTGCCGTATGACGAGCTACTGCCTGCCCTGCTGCGGTACATAGACCGTCTTTGATACAGGAGAAAAGAATGACAAAGCATACCCCATTTTTGGAATTGTTTTTTGAATATAATCCGGACGAATCGCTGCGTGCTGTCTTACAGCAGGCGGCGGTTTGCCATATGCAAATTGACCGTGAGGCACAGTCGATCCGTCTGATGGTCGAGTTTGAAAGCTATACACCATCGATTCGCCGCATCTGCGAGGAGCTGCAGGAACTGTATGGCATTCGCCACGTGGAGATTACTCCGAAATTCCCGGCCGATACGCTCAAGGATGCGGAAGCATCTGACCTCAGCCGCCGAGTGATCCGGCAGTATTCTCCGGCAGCGGCCATTCTGGCAGGCTGCCGTTGGGAGCTGGCCGAGGAAACGAGCAAGCTCCGCCTGATTGGAAACGGGAAGGAGCAGATCTTGCCCTATCTACCGGCTGTGGAGCGATACATCCTGGAGAGCTTCGACGTGAAGACGAAAATTGAGGTCATTTCTCATGAGCGCACTGACGGAACAGAGCTCTTTGAAGCGACAGAACGTATGCGCCGCGAGGCGATGCGGGAGATGCCCGTGCCGAAATTTGGATCGCCTGAGAAGGCTGAAAAGCCAAAGGCGGCATTCGGAAGACCCTTCCAGGGGAAGGCTACCCCCATGGGAGATATTTCCACGGATATGCAAAATGCAAAGGTTATCATCGAGGGCAGAGTGTTTGCCGTTGATCATCGCCGCAATCGTAAGGATACGGCGACCATCATTTCCTTCGATATGACGGACTATACCGGCTCGGTGCATCTGGGTGGCTTCTTCAAGGAGGACACCGGAAAGCCGATCGAGGATTTGATCAAGAAGCCGGGACAATGGTTGCGTGTGCAGGGACGCGTCGACTATGACGAGTACAGCAAGGAGGTCGTTGTCCGTCCCGATGCGATCATGGAGGCCAAGGCACCGCAGCGTGAGGACACGGCCGAGCACAAGAGAGTCGAGCTGCACCTGCATACCACGATGTCCATGATGGATGCCCTGACAAAGACAAAGGATGCCGTGGCAACGGCAGCTGCGTGGGGACATCAGGCCATTGCCATTACCGATCACGGGGTTGCCTCGTCCTTCCCCGATGCCCTGAAGGCAAGCAAGAGCAAGGTCGCCGGAACAGACAAGAACATAAAGATCCTTTATGGTTGTGAGGGCTACTATGTCAATGACGTGGATGACCGCATCGTGGTCCACGGTGAGAAAAATATGCCTCTGGATGGCGAATTTGTCGCTTTTGACCTGGAGACGACGGGGTTGTATGCCCAGAAGGATGTAATCATCGAGATCGGAGCGGTGATTCTCAAAAACGGCGAGGTTGTCGATACCTTTCAGAGCTTCGTGCAACCACATCGAAAGCTGGATCCCAAGACGACGGAGCTGACGGGCATCACCGATGCGATGCTCAAGGGTGCTCCGGATATAGAAGAAATTTTGCTGAAGTTTTTGGAATTCTGCGGCGATCGTCCCATGGTGGCGCACAATGCCGATTTTGACATCGGCTTTGTTACGGCGGCTTGTGAGCGGCTGAACATTCCCTTCACACCGACCTCCATCGATACCCTGATCCTGTCGCAGAATCTGATGCCACAGCTGTCAAAGCACAAGCTCAACCTGGTTGCCGAGGCCTTGAGTCTGCCGGAATTCAATCATCACAGAGCGTCGGACGATGCGCTGACTTGCGGATACTTGTACCTGCGCTTTGCCAAGATGCTGCAGGAGCGCGGCCTGAGTGAGATCTCCCAGATCAACGCAGACATGATGCAGCTGCGCTCCGGCCACCGCATCAACGACCGCAGAGCAAAGCACATTTTGGTCTTTGCAAAGAACCAGATGGGTCTGAGAAACCTTTACCGCATCATCTCCGATGCGCATTTGAAATTCTTCAAGCGCAATCCGAGAATGCCGAAATCCGAATTGCTGGAATTCCGTGAGGGCCTTATCATCGGCTCGGCCTGCGAGGCAGGCGAACTGTTCCAGGCGATTTTGGAGCATAAGAGCTGGGCAGAGCTCAAACGCATCGCCTCGTTCTATGACTTCCTGGAAATTCAGCCGCTGAGCAACAACCGCTTTATGATCGCAGACGGCATCGTGGAAACCGACGAAGAGCTGCGGGAATTCAACCGTACCATCGTGCGCCTGGGTGAGGAGCTCAACATTCCTGTCTGCGCTACGGGTGATGTCCATTTCCTGAACCCTGAGGAGGAAATCTATCGCCGCATTCTGCTGGCCTCCAAAGGCTTTACCGATTGCGACCGTGAAAATCCCCTCTATTTCCGCACGACCGACGAGATGCTTGAGGAGTTTTCATATCTCGGCGAAGAGAAGGCGTTCGAGGTTGTCGTCACCAATACCAACCGCATTGCCGATATGTGCGACCTGATCAGACCTGTGCCGCACAATCTGTTTGCACCGAAGATCGAAAATTCCGTGGAGGATCTGAAGGCACTCGTCTATGGCAAGATGCACAGACTCTACGGCGAAAATCCACCCGAATTGATCGTCAAGCGTGTCGAGACCGAACTCAACGATATCATCACCTGCCACTACGATGTGATCTATATGTCTGCTCAGAAGTTGGTGCAGAACTCGCTGGAAAACGGCTATCTGGTCGGATCCCGTGGCTCGGTCGGATCGTCCCTGGTTGCCTATATGTCGGGCATCACCGAGGTCAATTCTTTGCCGCCGCATTATCGGTGCCCGAAGTGTAAGTATACCACCTTTGAGATCCCCGACGGCATCAACTGCGGTGCGGATTTGCCCGACGATGTTTGCCCCGAATGCGGTGCGGTTTTGGAAAAGGACGGATTTAATATTCCGTTTGAAACCTTCCTGGGTTTCGGCGGTGATAAGGTTCCCGATATCGACCTGAACTTCTCGGGTGAATATCAGGCCAATGCACATCAATATTGTATTGAAATGTTTGGCACCAGCCATGTCTTTCGCGCTGGTACGATCGGTACGGTTGCGGACAAGACGGCCTATGGCTATGTCAAAAAATATCTGGCCGAGCGCAATATGATCGCCTCCCGTGCTGAGGAAAATCGTCTGACCGCAGGCTGCGTCGACGTGCGCAGAACCACGGGTCAGCACCCGGGCGGTCTGGTCGTCATTCCTCAGGAAAATGAGATCTGGGATTTCTGTCCCGTGCAACACCCGGCTGACGATACAAAAACAGACATCATCACGACCCATTTTGAATATCATTCCATGGAGGAAAACCTCCTGAAGCTGGACATGCTCGGCCACGATGACCCGACCATGATCCGCATGATGGAGGATATGACGGGTGTGGATGCCAAGCTCATTCCGCTCGACGATAAGGACACCATGTCGATCTTCCAGAACAGCCGCATCTTGGGCTACGAAAACGACCCACTTTTGGGGATTCCCGGCACGGTTGGCATCCCTGAGTTCGGTACGGGCTTTACCAGAGGTATGCTAATGGATACCAAACCCGATCAGTTTGACGTGCTCATTCGTCTGTCCGGCTTCTCTCATGGCACGGATGTCTGGCTTGGCAACGCAAAGGATCTGATCGTCAGCGGTACGGCCAGCGTTTCGCAGGCCATCGGTTGCCGTGACGATATCATGATCTACCTGATCAAGTGCGGCATGCCCGAAAAGCGAGCCTTCAAGATTATGGAGGCCGTGCGTAAGGGCAGAGGACTGCCGGAAGGTGCAGAGCAGGAGATGATCGCGGCAGGTGTGCCGGATTGGTACATCGGCTCGTGCAAGAAGATCAAGTATCTGTTCCCGAAGGCGCACGCAGCGGCTTATGTTATGATGGCCTTCCGCATTGCGTGGTTCAAGGTGCACCGACCGCTGGCCTTCTATGCGGCATATTTTTACCGTCGCAGTCAGAAGGACTCTTTTGATGCAGCGATGATGACCAACGGCCTCGAGACGGTCAAGGAGCATATCCGTGCGATCAAGAACAATCCTGATGCCACGGCAAAGGACAGCGATCTTCTGACTACACTGGAGGTCTGCTACGAGTTTTATATCCGCGGCTTCGAATTTGCACCGATGAGTCTGGAAGAATCCCACGCAATCAAATTCCTGGAGAAGGATGGAAAGCTGCTGCCACCGTTCGTGTCGGTCTCCGGTTTGGGAGAGACGGCTGCCTGGGATATTCTCAGCGGCAGAGAGGGAAGGAGCTTCATCTCTATTGAGGAGTTCGCAGCGGCCTGTCCGAAGGTCTCGAAAACGCATATCGAGAAGCTGACAGAGGCGGGTGCCTTTGGGGAACTGCCGGAAACGAGTCAAATGTCGTTGTTTTGACCAAAAATCATTTTACTCATTTGTGCAAATCTACAAAATACAGAAAAACATTTGCCGAATGAGGAGAAATGAAGTATAATAAAGTCGCAAAATAATAAATAAGGAGTGTTCTGCCATGCAAGAACTTGAAAAGCAATTCCATATCCGTTGTGTCGAAGGCGATGTTGGTCGCTACGTCCTGCTGCCCGGTGACCCCGGCCGCTGCGAGTCGATTGCAAAGCTTTTTGATAATCCTGTGCATGTGGTACAAAACCGTGAGTATAATATCTACACAGGTACTCTGCTGGGCGAGAAGGTCAGCGTTTGCTCCACCGGTATCGGTGGCCCGTCTGCTTCCATCGCTATGGAAGAGCTGCACAACATCGGCGCAGACACCTTCATCCGTGTCGGCACCTGCGGTGGCATCGACCTGAATGTCCAGTCCGGTGATATCGTTGTCGCTACCGGCGCAATTCGCTTCGAGCACACCTCCATGGAGTATGCTCCCATCGAGTATCCGGCAGTTTCTGACCTGGATATCGCGATCGCTCTGCGTCAGGCTTCTCTGGCCATGGGCAAGACCACCCATGTCGGTGTCGTGCAGTGCAAGGACGCTTTCTACGGCCAGCACAGCCCGGCTAAGATGCCCGTTTCCTACGAACTGCTGCAGAAGTGGGAAGCTTGGAAGCGTCTGGGTGTCAAGGCCAGCGAGATGGAGTCTGCTGCTCTGTTCGTCGTGGCTGACGCTCTCGGCTGCCGTTGCGGTTCTTGCTTCCATGTTATCTGGAACCAGGAGCGCGAGGCTGCAGGTCTCGATCAGAACATGAGCGAGGATACCTCCGCCGCTGTCCGCGTTGGTGTTGAGGCTCTGAAGCTCATCATCGCTCAGGATCGGGCCAAGAAGTAATCTGGAACCTTTTTCCGTGAGAATCGTCTGTAAATCAGGAGGTGAGACGGATGAGAAAATATTGGTGGACAGTTTGGATCAAGGTTGCTGTCCTTGCCATCGTGCTGTTGCTGGCTTACAATTTCGTCAGCAATAAGGTGCAGAATATGCTCGATCCGTATCTTCTGGAGACCGAGCCGACGCAATCCGTCGAGGTCGAGGAGCCGACTGAGGAGCCGGAAGGCAACCTGGTCATGCAGCTGCTCGGCAAGGTAGAGGATATTCTTGGAGTCAAGATCGATTTTGAAAATATGATCTTTGACTATGCCAACGAGTATGCGCAGACGATGAAGGAACAGTCGGAGCAGGAGCGCAATCCTGTGACCGAACCGAACGATTGAAACAGAACGCCCCACCGACGGTGGGGCGTTTACGCTAGGAGAAATCATGGATAAAAGCAGACAAATTTCATCCATCAGCGAATCAGATGAAGAGAGAATGCTCCTTGTGCGCGTGTGCGACAAGCTGGAACGGGCACGGGAGCGCGACCTTGCGGCAAATTCGTGCTTTTTGACACCGCGGCAACAGGCACTTTTGCGGACGCTGTTGCCGCAGTGTGGTTTTTTTGGCGGCACGGAGGGGGCAGAACGCGCTGTGGCCTATTTTTTGCCCGAATATCTGACGGCTGAGGACTATTTTGATGCCGATGTGATTGCTTGCTTGAAGCTGGGCTTCTATGAGAAAAATGCCTTGAGCCACCGCAACATCCTCGGGGCGCTTATGGGCTGCGGCATCAAGCGCGAGTCGATCGGGGACATCATCGTCGGGGAGAACGAAGCCTTTGTGTTTGTTCTGGCAGAGCTGAAAAAATATCTGCGGGACAACCTGTCCTCGGCAGGACGGCACCATCTGTCGGTTAGCGAGGTCGCGCCCGAAACGGTGGTCAAGCCGCCGCAAAAAATGAAGGAGCTGCGTGTGACCGTGTCCTCACTGCGTCTGGACGGTGTTGTTTCGGCAGCATTTCATGTGAGTCGAGGCAGAGCCTGCGAGCTGATCCGCGCAGGAGATGTTTCCCTTAACTCGCTCGTGTGTCAAAAGGCCGACCGTATGATCTCGGTCGCTGATGAGCTTTCTGTGCGCGGCATGGGCAAGATGAAATTGCTCTCCGAGCACGGGCAGACCCGCAAGGATCGCACGGCAATCACGGTCGGCGTATACATTTAAATATATAGGAGATGAACATGAGAAAGAGAAATTACGGCATCGATCTGTTTCGTATGATTGCTGCCTTTATGGTGGTTTTCCTACATATGTTTACCATCGGGTTTGCAATCCCGCAGAATTGGATCTCGTTTCAGGGCGTCTGCGCCACTACCCTGCAAAGCTTCCTTTACTGCGCGGTCAATTGCTTCGGCCTGATTTCGGGTTATGTGATGTTTTCACAGAAGGTGTCGATGAGGAAACTCGTGCCGCTCTGGGCACAGGTGTTATTTTACAGCATCGGTATCACTTTGATTTTTTACTTTTTTCATCCGGAACCGGTCGGAAAAGCGGCACTGCTTCATGCGCTGTTTCCGATCTCGTCGAAGCAGTGGTGGTATGTGTCGGCGTATTTTGGCGTGGTGTTTCTGGCACCGCTGATGAATTATGCCGTGGAGCGTTTGGACAGAAAGCTCTTGACAAAGTGCCTGCTACTGCTGTTGTTGCTCGCATGTGGTATATCCGTGCTTTTGGTCAAAGATCCAACGGGGCAGGCTAGGGGCTATTCCACCTTTTGGTTGGCGTTAATGTACCTGATCGGTGCGTACGCGAGAAAATACGAATGCTTTGTACAGAAGAAAAAACGATCCTACGTATTGACGCTCTGCGTTTCGGTGATGCTGACAGCCGGGCTTTCCGTGCTTGCATTCTACCTGAGCAAGGGAGCACTTCGGAGCCTGGTGCAGCCGACCATGTTCCTGCAGTTCCAGTCACCACTGATGCTGCTTTCGGCGATTTGCCTGCTGGCAATCTTTGTAAATCTGAACATTGGCCCAAAATCAGCCAAAGTCATCTCCGTAATTTCACCGACCGCTCTCGGTGTGTATTTGCTGCATATCCATCCGCTGATCCTTGATCGGATGCTAAAAGGTTTTGCAAGAGGATTCTTGAACGACAGCCTGCTGATTTGGATGGCGAAGATCCTTATTGCGGCATTGGTGATTTTTGTGTCGTGTACATTTGTTGAGCTGTTGCGCATCCGCATTTTCAAATGGTTACGGATGGACAGAGCATGTAATTGGATCAGCGACAAGGCAAGCGCAGCTTTCGATCGACTCTATCAAAAATATATTGAAAAATAGCAAAGAACCGATGCGTCATTGCGAGGATCCAAGCGACGCGGCAATCTCGTGAGGCGGTTTACATAAGTTCTTAGTAAATAGTATGAGGGACGGTAAGAAAGGGAGGGGCGGTTTTTCTCTGTTATGTACAAAAATATCTTAAAAAATTTATGAAAAAAAGCAAAAAAAGGTCTTGACATTCACGGGTTAGTGTATTACAATATGTGAGGCGTTCAGAGAGGGTATCTCTGTGCGTACTGCGATGATGCAGGAGATTGCGTTCCAAACGGTAACTTCTGCGGAGTATGTCCGGTCATCGGGCGGCTGAGGCGTGAATGTATGTGGCGTATATCGCTGCAACATGGCATCGGTCGGCACAAGTCGGCCGTTTTTCATGCAAGCGGAGTGATACGCACGGTTAAGCGTACACGAAATCGTCTCGACCGTACCCAGAAAGACAAACGAAAAAACTGAGTACGTTTCAAGGAGGAAACAACAACCATGGCAAACACCAAGATCAGAATCCGCCTCAAGGCTTATGATCATCAGCTCATCGATGCTACTGCAGAGAAGATCGTTGAGTCTGCAAAGCGCAACGGCGCTACCGTATCCGGCCCTATCCCTCTGCCCACCAAGAAGGAGATCATCACCATCCTCCGCGCGGTGCACAAGTACAAGGATAGCCGTGAGCAGTTTGAGCGTCGCACCCACAAGAGATTGATCGACATCCTCAACCCCACCCCCAAGGCTATCGAAGCTCTGCAGGGCCTCGACCTTCCGGCTGGCGTTGAGATCGAGATAAAGCTGTAATATACATTATATATTGCAGAAACCCCCGCGTCCCCCGACCGCTGCCGAGCGGTCCTGGGTCATGTTGGCAAACCAATGACTGCCCAATGGTTAAGTTTGTCAACCAATAACCTAAAATGAAGGAGAAACAACAATGCAGAAAGCAATCATCGGCAAGAAAGTGGGTATGACCCAAATCTTCGATGAGACCGGTCGTGTGATCCCTGTCACCGTTATCGAGGCAGGCCCTTGCACCGTCGCTCAGAAGAAGACGACTGAAAAAGATGGTTACGAGTCTGTTCAGCTCGCATTCGGCGATTGCGCCGACAAGAAGCTGACCAAGCCCGAACTCGGCCATCTGAAGAAGGCAGGCATTACTGCCAAGAGACACCTGAAGGAATTCAAGCTTGACGACGCAGCGGCTCTCGAAGTCGGCGCTGAGATCAAGGCTGATGTCTTCGCTGCAGGCGATCACATCGACGTCACCGGCATTTCCAAGGGCCACGGCTTCCAGGGCGCAGTTAAGCGTCATGGCACCCATGTCCAGAAGAACAGCCACGGCGGCGGCCCCGTTCATCGTCACTCCGGTTCCATGGGCGCTTGCTCCACCCCGTCCCGTATCTTCAAGGGCAAGAACATGCCCGGCCACATGGGCGCAGAGCAGGTCACTGTTCAGAACCTCGATGTTGTTAAGGTTGATGCAGAGCTCAACATGCTCGTAGTCCGCGGCGCCATCCCTGGCCCCAAGGGCGGTCTCGTCTATATCAAGTCCACCGTCAAGACCATCAAGGTCGCTAAGGGCGATGCAGGCATCAGCAAGAACCCGCAGAAGGCTTCCGGCCGTAACCCGCAGAAGGCTTCCGCAAGAAGCTAAGAAAGGAGAGTTAAACTAAATGAAGACTAATGTTTACGATATGAACGGCAAGCAGGTCGGCGAAGTTGAACTTTCCGAAGCTGTGTTTGGCATTGAGCCCAATGAGTCCGTTGTTCATGACGTCGTGAAGAACCATCTGGCAAACTGCCGTCAGGGCACACAGTCCGCTCTGACTCGTGCAGAGGTTTCCGGTGGCGGCAAGAAGCCCTGGAGACAGAAGGGTACCGGCCATGCTCGTCAGGGCAGCACCCGCGCTCCGCAGTGGACCCACGGCGGCATCGTATTTGCCCCGAAGCCCAGAGATTACAGCTACACCCTCAACAAGAAGGTTCGTAGACTGGCTCTGAAGTCCGTCCTGAGCGCAAAGGCTCAGTCCGAAGACATCATCGTGATCGACGAGATCAAGATGAATGAGATCAAGACCAAGAAGTTCGCCGGCTTCCTGAACGCAGTCAATGCTGATTGCAAGGCTTTGGTTGTCACCGCTGAGGTCAACGAGAACGTCGTCCTCTCCGCTCGCAACCTCCCCGGCGTTAAGACCGCTTTCGCCAACATTATCAATGTTTACGACATTCTGAATGCGAAGAAGCTCGTTCTTGATAAGGCTGCGCTGGCAAAGATCCAGGAGGTGTTCGCATAATGAAGACTGCATACGATATCATCATCCGTCCGGTCATCACCGAACAGTCCATGGAAGCTACCGAAATGAAGAAGTACGTCTTCTACGTCGCTAAGGACGCTAACAAGACTGAAATCAAGAAGGCTGTTTCCGAGATCTTCGGCGTTAAGGTCGAAAAGGTCACCACCATCAACATGGATGGCAAGCTGCACCGTCAGGGTCGCTACCCGATGGGCCGCACCGCTTCCTACAAGAAGGCTGTCGTGAAACTGACTGCCGATTCCAAGACCATCGAATTCTTCGAGGGTATGGTCTAATAACCATCTCAATTAAAGGAGTGTAACGCAAAATGGCGATTAAAACTTATAAGCCTTATACGCCTGCCCGCAGAAACATGACTGTTTCCGCATTCGAAGGCGTCGATAAGAAGGCAAAGCCCGAGCGTAGCCTGGTTGAGACCCTGAAGAAGCATTCCGGTCGCAACAGCTACGGCAAGATCACTGTCCGTCATCGTGGCGGCGGTAACAAGCGCAAGTACCGTATCATCGACTTCAAGCGCAACAAGCTGGATATGCCGGCAATCGTTGAGCGCCTGGAGTACGATCCCAACCGCAGCGCTTTCATCGCTCTGGTCAAGTACGAAGATGGCGAGCTCCGCTACATCCTCGCTCCTGTTGGCCTGAAGGTTGGCGACACTGTCATCTCCTCTGCAGATGCCGACATCAAGCCCGGCAACTGCCTGCCGATCGCAAACATCCCTGTCGGTACTGTCATCCACAACATTGAGCTCCAGCCCGGCTATGGTGCACAGCTCGTTCGTTCCGCCGGCGTCGCTGCACAGCTGCTGGCTAAGGAAGACACCCTCGCACAGGTCCGTCTGCCCTCCGGCGAAATGCGCTATGTTCGCATGAACTGCAAGGCATGTATCGGCCAGGTTGGTAACATCGACCATGGCAACATCCACATCGGTAAGGCTGGCCGTACCCGTCACATGGGTATCCGTCCGACCGTCCGCGGTTCTGTTATGAACCCCTGCGACCACCCGCACGGTGGTGGCGAAGGCCGCGCTCCTGTTGGTCGTCCCGGCCCTGTTACCCCGTGGGGTAAGCCGGCTCTTGGCTACAAGACCCGTAAGACCAAGAACCCGACCAATAAGTTCATCATCAAGCGCAGAAACAGCAAGTAAGGAGGAAATGAATAATGAGCAGAAGCATTAAGAAAGGCCCGTTTGTTGCTCCTGAGCTGTACAAGCGCATTGAAGAGCTCAACAAAACCGGCGACAAGAAAGTGCTGAAGACCTGGTCCAGATCTTCCACCATTTTCCCCTCCTTTGTAGGTCACACGATCGCAGTCCATGACGGCCGTAAGCACGTTCCCGTCTATGTGACTGAAGACATGGTTGGTCATAAGCTGGGCGAGTTCGTTCCTACCAGAACGTTCCGCGGACATTCCGGCTCCAAGACCTCCAATTCTAAGTAAGGGGGAAGAAACATGGAAGCAAAAGCACATCTGAAATACCTGCGTATTTCTCCGCGCAAGGTCACCATCCTGTGCGATCTCATTCGCGGCAAGGACGTCAAGACCGCTTGCGCCTATATCATGAGCACCCCGAAGGCAGCCTCTGAGCCCGTGCTCAAGCTCCTCAAGAGCGCGATTGCCAACGCCGAGAATAACAACGGCATGGACGTTGAGAAGCTGTATGTTTCTACCGCCATTGCCAATCCTGGCCCCGTCCTGAAGCGTGGCAGACCCCGCGCAAAGGGCAGATACAATCGTATTCTCAAGAGAACCACTCACATCACCATCGGTGTGAGCGAGAAGGCATAAGGAGGTTTACTATGGGACAGAAAGTTAATCCTCATGGTCTGCGTGTTGGCGTTATCAAGGATTGGGATTCCCGCTGGTACGCTCGTAACGACAAGGTCGGCGACCTGATCGTTGAAGACTACAACATCCGCAAGGACCTCAAGGCTAAATTGTATGGTGCAGGCATCGCTAAGATCGAGATCGAGCGTAGCAATGCCCGCGTTAAGATCAATCTGCACTGCGCTCGTCCCGGTGTCGTTATCGGCAAGGGCGGCCAGGAGATTGAAAAGCTCCGTTTGGAGATCGAGCAGAAGCTCGGCAAGTCCGTCAGCCTGAACATCATCGAGATCCGTAGCCCGGACCTCAATGCACAGCTCGTCGCTGAGAACATTGCTGCACAGCTCGAAAAGCGTATTTCCTTCCGTCGTGCAATGAAGCAGGCGATGCAGAGAGCTACCCGTCTGGGTGCAAAGGGCATCAAGTGCGCATGCGGTGGCCGTCTGGGCGGCGCCGAGATCGCTCGCAGCGAGTCTTACCACGAGGGTACCATTCCTCTGCAGACTCTGCGTGCTGACATCGAGTACGGTTTTGCGGAAGCAAATACCACCTATGGCAAGATCGGCTGCAAGGTTTGGATCTACAAGGGCGAAGTCCTGAATTCCACTCTGCGTCAGTCGGCACCGGAAGCCCCCCGTCGTGACCGCCGCAATAACGACCGTCGTCGTGATGATCGTCGTGGTGGCGACCGCCGTGGCTCCGGCAGACCTTTCAATGGCGAGCGTCGTCGTGACGATCGTAGGGAAGGAGGCAACCGCTAATGTTAATGCCTAAGAGAACAAAGTTCCGCCGTGTTCAGCGTGGCCGTATGAAGGGCGCTGCATCCCGCGGTAATAAGGTGGCCTATGGCCAGTTCGGCATCCAGGCCGTAGAACCCGGCTGGATCACCGGCAACCAGATCGAGGCGGCTCGTATCGCAATGACCCGTTACACCAAGCGTAGCGGTCAGGTCTGGATTAAGATCTTCCCCGACAAGCCTGTTTCCAAGAAGGCTCTCGGCGTCCGTATGGGCTCCGGTAAGGGCGCTCCTGAGTACTGGGTAGCTGTCGTGAAGGCACAGAAGGTCATGTTCGAAATCGGTGGCGTTTCCGAAGAGGACGCACGTGAGGCTCTCCGCCTTGCTCAGCACAAGCTGCCGATCAAGACCAAGATCATTGCCCGTGAAGAAGCAGTATCTGAGAATGGTGGTGAATAATGATGAAGGTAAAAGAACTGAGAGCTATGTCCGTAGCTGACCTGAACGCAAAGGTCGCCGAACTGAAGAAGGACCTGTTTTTCCTGCGCATGCAGCATGCAACCAATCAGCTCGATAACCCCATCAAGATCGCTGCTGTGAAGAAGGATATTGCCCGCATCAAGACCATCATTCGTGAAAAAGAGACCGCAATCTGAGGAGGTAACGGAAAATGAGTGAAAATACCAGAGCTTTCCGCAAAACCAGAGTTGGTCAGGTTGTTTCCGATAAGATGGACAAGACCATCGTGGTTGCTGTTGAGGATAGCGTGCAGCACAAGCTGTATAAGAAGATCATTAAGAGAACCTACAAGCTGAAGGCACACGACGAGAATAACGAGTGTGGCATCGGCGATACCGTTAAGGTTATGGAGTGCCGCCCCCTGTCTAAGGACAAGAGATGGCGCCTCGTAGAAATCATCAAGAAGGCTGAATAAGGAGGTCGACAATCAATGATTCAACAGGAAACATTTCTGAAGGTTGCCGACAATACCGGCGCTAAGGAGATCAAGTGCATCCGTGTTCTTGGCGGCTCCAAGCGTAAGTTCGGCAACATCGGCGACGTTATCGTTGCCTCCGTTCGCAAGGCTGCTCCCGGCGGCACGGTGAAGAAGGGCGAAGTCGTCCGCGCTGTCATCGTTCGTACCGCAAAGGGCGTCCGCCGTGCAGACGGCACCTATGTCCGTTTCGACGAGAATGCTGCTGTTCTGATCAAGGACGACAGAAATCCCCGTGGAACCCGTATCTTTGGGCCGGTTGCAAGAGAGCTTCGTGATAAGGAATACATGAAGATCCTCTCCCTCGCTCCGGAAGTCATTTAAGGAGGATAATGGTATGAATATTAAGAAGAACGATACTGTTATTGTCCTGTCCGGCAAGTCCAAGGGCAAGATCGGCAAGGTCATCGCTGCCATGCCGAAGGAGAACAAGGCTATTGTAGAGGGCGTCAACGTTGCTACCTGCCACGTTAAGGCTCGTAGACAGAACGACGTCTCCGGCATCATCAAGCGCGAGATTCCCATCCGCGTTGATAAGATCCAGCTGTACTGCAGCTCTTGCAAGAAGGGCGTTCGCGTTGGCTTCAAGGTCGACGGCGACAAGAAGACCCGCGTCTGCAAGAAGTGCGGTAAGGAAATCTAAGGAGGAGGAACGTATCAATGGCAAGACTGAAAGTTAAGTACAATGAAGAAATCGCTCCTGCTCTGATGAAGAAGTTCCAGTACAAGAGCGTTATGCAGATTCCCCAGATCGCAAAGGTCATTGTGAACGTCGGTTGCGGCGAGAGCAAGAACAATGCAAAGGAAATCGAAGCAATCTGCAAGGACATCGCTACCATCACCGGCCAGAAGCCCATCACCACCAAGGCTCGCAAGTCCGTTGCAAACTTTAAGGTTCGTGAAGGCGAAACTGTCGGCGTTAAGGTCACCCTGCGTGGCGAGAAGATGTGGGAGTTCATCGACCGTCTCTTCAACGTAGCACTGCCCCGTGTCCGCGACTTCCGCGGCATTAATCCCAACTCCTTCGACGGCCGTGGCAACTATGCAATGGGCCTGAAGGAACAGCTCATCTTCCCCGAAATCGAGTACGATAAGGTCGATAAGATCCGTGGTATGGACATTTGCATCTGCACCACTGCTACTACCGACGAAGAAGCCAAGGAACTGCTGACCCTCGTGGGCGCTCCGTTCCACGCTTAATTTGGGAGGATAACGAAATGGCAAGAAAAGCTATGATTCTGAAGCAGCAGGCTGGAAACAAGTTCTCCACCCGCCGCTACAACCGCTGCAAGATCTGCGGCAGACCCCATGCTTACCTGCGTGACTTCGGCATTTGCCGTATCTGCTTCCGCGAGCGCGCTTACAAGGGCGAGATTCCCGGCGTCAAGAAGGCTAGCTGGTAACTTGAATCACCTCATTGGTGATCAAACGGAGCACCAATAGTGCTCACCAAACAAGCACACAAATCACTGTGTGATTCAAATGTAAAACAGGCATCAGAAGTCAGGGGAACATGGAGCCGATATACGGCTCACATTCCTCTGATACTCTGGCGTCTTAACGGGTACAGCCCGTAACTTCTAAAAGGAGGAAACATCACATGCAAATCACCGATCCCGTAGCAGATATGCTGACGCGCATCCGCAATGCAAACTCTGCAAAGCACGACACCGTTGATGTCCCCGCTTCCAATCTGAAGAAGGACATCGCCAAGATCCTGCTCGACGAAGGCTACATCAAGTCCTACACCGTCGAAGAGGATGGCAAGCAGGGTATGATCCACATCACCCTGAAGTATCTCGGCAATAAAGAGAAGGTCATCACCGGCCTGCGCCGCGTCTCCAAGCCCGGCCTGCGTGTCTACGCCGGCGCTGAAGAGCTGCCCAAGGTTCTCCGTGGCCTCGGCATTGCCATCATTTCCACTTCCAAGGGCGTCATGACCGATAAGGCTGCTCGTGCAGCACACGTCGGTGGCGAAGTTCTTGCGTTCGTCTGGTAAGGAGGTAACAGTATGTCTAGAATTGGTAAAATGGCCATCACTGTTCCCGCAGGCGTCGAAGTAACGATCGCTGAGGGTAACGTTGTTACCGTTAAGGGCCCGAAGGGTACTCTCAACAGCACATTCCATCATGCAATGATCATCAAGCAGGAAGGCAATGTTATCACTGTTTCCCGCCCTGATGATTCTCACGAGAACAAGAGCCTGCACGGCCTGACCCGCACCCTGCTGAACAACATGGTTGTCGGCGTTGACAAGGGCTTCACCAAGGAGCTGGAAGTCAATGGTGTTGGCTACCGCGCAAGCAAGGAAGGCAACAAGCTCGTCCTGAACATCGGCTACTCTCATCCTGTCAACATGGAAGAGCCCGAAGGTGTCACCGTCGAAGTTCCTTCCCCCAACAAGGTTATTGTCACCGGCACCGACAAGCAGAAGGTCGGTCAGTTCGCTGCCAATATCCGTTCCAAGAGACCGCCTGAACCCTACAAGGGCAAGGGTATCAAGTACGCTACCGAGGTCATTCGCCGTAAAGAAGGCAAGGCCGGCGGTAAGAAATAATAGGAGGTGTGCGTAAATGATTAAGAAGACCGACAAGAAGGCAATGCGCCTGCATCGCCATATTCGCGTTCGTGGCAAGATCTCCGGCACACCGTGCAGACCCCGCCTGAATGTGTTCAGAAGCAATGCTAACATCTATGCTCAGATCATTGATGATGTTAACGGAGTCACTCTGGTTTCCGCTTCTACCGTAGAGAAGTCCTTCGAGGGTGCCAAGGGCAATGCCGAGGCAGCGAAGAAGGTCGGCCAGCTCGTCGCTGAGCGTGCAAAGGCCAAGGGCATTGAAGAGGTCGTTTTCGACCGTGGCGGTTATGTTTACCATGGCCGTGTCGCTGCTCTGGCTGACGGCGCCCGCGAAGGCGGATTGAAATTCTAAGAGGAGGAACTGGAAATGGCTTATAACAGAGCTCCTGAAAAGGATAATGCTCCCGAAATGATCGAACGCGTCGTATACCTGAACCGTGTTTCTAAGACGGTTAAGGGTGGCCGCGTCATGAAGTTCTCCGCTCTGGTTGTTGTCGGTGACGGCAACGGCACCGTTGGCTACGGCCTCGGCAAGGCAGCGGAAGTTTCCGAAGCCATCATCAAGGGCATCGCAAACGCTAAGAAGAACTTGCACAAGGTGACTCTTTCCGGCACAACGATCCCTCATGAGGTTATCGGCATCTACGGTGCTGGCACCGTTCTGATGAAGCCGGCATCCGTCGGTACCGGCGTTATCGCTGGCGGCGCTGTCCGTGCTGTCATGGAAGCAGTCGGCATCACCAACATTCGTACCAAGTGCCTGCGCTCCAACAACCCGCAGAATGTTGTCAAGGCAACGATGCAGGGCCTGCTGAGCCTGCGTGGACCGGAAGAGGTCGCTCGCATCCGCGGCAAGAGCGTTGAAGAAATCATCGGATAAGGAGGATACGAACAATGGCACAGTTAAAGATCAAGCTCGTTAAGAGCATCAGCGGTCGTATCCAGAAGCACATTGCAACGGCTCACTCCCTCGGCCTGCGTAAGATCGGCCAGGAGACCATCCAGCCCGACAATGCACAGACCCGCGGCAAGATCGCCAAGATCGGCTATCTGCTCGAGGTCACTGAAGTAAAGTAAGGAGGAGACAAGAATGAATTTACATGAACTTGCTCCCATCGCCGGCTCCACTCACGTGAACAAGCGTAAGGGCCGTGGCTGCGGTACGGGCAACGGTAAGACTGCAGGCCGTGGTCATAAGGGCCAGCACGCTCGCTCCGGCGGCAAGACCCGTATCGGCTTTGAAGGTGGCCAGATGCCTTTGGCACGCCGCATTCCGAAGCGCGGTTTTAACAACATTTTTGCAAAGCCTCTGACAGCTGTCAACCTGGGCGATCTCAACGTGTTTGAGAATGGCGCAGTTGTCGACGCAGCAGTTCTTGAGGAAAAAGGCATCATTCGTGATTGCAAGTACGGCCTGAAGGTTCTGGCGAACGGCGAACTGACCAAGAAGCTCACCATCAAGGCAGCAGCATTCTCCGGCAGTGCCAAAGCTAAGATTGAGGAGGCAGGCGGAAAGGCTGAGGTGGTGTAATTGTTTACTACACTTCGTAATGCGTGGAAGATCGCTGACCTTCGCAAGAAACTCCTCTTCACGCTCCTGATCGTCGTCCTCTACAGAATCGGCAATGTAATCCCGGTTCCCTTTGTTAACACCAAGACCATGTCGGTCATGTTTGACCAGCAGTTGAGCGGTACCATCTTCGGTATGTTCAATATGATGTCCGGCAACGCTTTCTCGCAGGCAACGATCTTCGCCCTGTCGATCCAGCCGTATATCAATGCATCGATCATCATTCAGCTTTTGACCATCGCAATCCCTGCTCTGGAACGTTTGAGCAAGGAAGGTGGCGAAGAAGGCAAGAAGATCATCGGCCGTATCACCCGCTACACCACCATCGGTTTGGGCCTGCTGATGGGCTTTGCCTATTATGTCATGCTCAAGAACTACAACACCGATTTCATCAGCCAGACCGGCAGCACTCTGCTCACTGATACCGGCTTCCTGCAGGCAGTCGTTATTATCCTGACCTTTACCGCTGGTTCCGCCATCGTTATGTGGTTGGGTGAGCAGATCACCGAGCACGGCATCGGCAATGGTATCTCCATGATTCTGTTTGCCAACATCGTCGCTCGTGTTCCCGGCACGATCATCAGCCCGCTGTGGGAAATGTGCTTCCCCTCTGTCGAGGGCACATCCTCCACTTGGTACTGGGCAATTTGCCTGCTGGTTTCCCTGCTGGCAATCATCGCGTTCATCGTTTTCGTTTCTCAGGCAGAGCGCCGTATTCCCGTGCAGTATGCTAAGCGTGTCGTCGGCCGTAAGGTCTACGGCGGCCAGAGCAGCCACCTGCCCATCAAGGTGAATATGTCCGGCGTCATGCCCATCATCTTCGCACAGTCTTTGGCAAGCCTGCCCGCAACCATTTGTGCCTTCACCGGAACTACTTCCGGCTGGTGGTATGACAATGTGTTCAGCAGCACCAGTGTGATCTACACGATCTTCTACCTGCTGCTCATCGTGGGCTTCAGCTACTTCTATGCGACGATCCAGTATAATCCCGTTGAGGTTGCCAACAACCTGAAGAACAATGGTGGATTCATCCCTGGCTTCCGTCCGGGTCGTCCGACTTCGGACTTCATCCGCAAGGTTATCCACAAGATCACCCTCTTCGGTGCTCTCTACCTCGGTATCATTGCGGTCATGCCGGTCGTCCTCAGTGCGATCACCGGCAACACCACGTTCTCCTTTGGCGGTACCTCCATCATCATCGTTGTCAGTGTCGCTCTTGAGACTGTCACCGCTATCGAGGCTCAGATGATGATGCGTAACTACTCCGGCTTCCTGCAGAAGTAAGGAGGGCCATACATGAGACTGATTCTGTTAGGTGCGCCCGGTGCGGGCAAGGGCACGCAGGCTGAGATCATCGCCAAGCGTCTGTCTATCCCGACCATTTCCACCGGCAATATCCTTCGGGAAGCAATCAAAAACGGTACCGAAACCGGTTTGAAGGCCAAAAGTTTCATGGACAAGGGTATGCTCGTTCCTGATGATGTCATCATTGGCATCATCAGAGAACGCCTGGCAGAGGCGGATTGTGCCAAAGGCTACATCCTCGATGGTGTACCTCGCACGATCCCGCAGGCCAATGCCCTGTTAGAGCAAGGCGTCGAGATCGACCGCGTTGTTTCTATTGAAATTTCTGACGATGTGATTGAAGCGCGTATGACCGGTCGCCGTGTCTGCGGCACCTGCGGCGCAAGCTATCATATCGTTGCAAACCCGCCCAAAACTGAGGGCATCTGCAATGCGTGCGGCTCTGAGCTTGTGATCCGCAAGGACGATACACCCGAAACGGTGCGCCATCGCCTTGAGGTTTACCACGAAGAGACCGAGGCACTCAAGGGCTTTTATGAAAAGCTCGGCAAGCTGCGGCTTATCGAGGGAAATCAGCCCATCGAAGATGCAACTCGTGATATTATGGCGGCGTTGGGTGTCACAATATGATACCGATCAAAAACGAACGTGAAATCTCTATGATGCGTCGTGCCTGTAGAATTACCGCGGCAGCCCGTGCCTTGGCAGGGGAAATGGTAAGACCCGGCGTAACAACCAAAGAGATTGACAAAGCTGTCCACGATTATATCGTGTCACAGGGTGCAACACCGTCCTTCCTGGATTACTGCGGCTATCCCGCCAGCGCCTGTATCTCCGTGAACAATACCGTCATCCATGGAATACCGGACGGCAGGGTGCTCAAGGATGGAGACATCGTTTCTATCGACGTCGGAGCGTTCTATGAAGGATTTCACGGAGACTGCGCCGCTACTTTTGCTGTAGGGAGTATCACTCCTGAGGCACAAAAGCTCATTGATGTCACGAAGCAGAGCTTTTTCGAGGGCATAAAATTCGCCCGTCAGGGCAACCGAGTGTCGGATATCGGCCATGCGGTTCAGGAATATGTCGAGGCTCACGGTTTATCCGTGGTGCGCCAGTTTATCGGCCACGGCGTCGGCAAGGAGCTGCATGAGGAACCCGAGGTTCCGAATTTCGGAAAGCCCGGCAGGGGCCCGAGACTTATCAAGGGCATGACCATTGCGGTTGAACCGATGGTGAACATCGGCACCCACCTGGTTGAAGTGCTCAAAGATGGCTGGACGACTGTCACAGCCGATGGTAAGCTCTCCGCCCATTACGAAAATACTGTGCTCATTACAGACGGCGAGCCGGAAATTCTCACCGTCACCGAGGGGCTTTGAAAATGGAAATTTCCAAATCAGACATTGTACTTTCCCTTGCCGGACACGATAAAGGAAATGTGTTCTATGTGATGGACACAGACGGTGTGTACGTCTTCCTCGCAGACGGCAAGCAAAGAACGGTTGAGAAGCCGAAACGCAAGAAGCGCTTCCATGTCCGAAAAGTCCTTCGGCCAGATTCGATTCTCGCTGCGAAAATCCGTTCCGGCGAGCAAATACTCAACAGCGAATTACGAAGGGAACTGGCGGCAATTCGTCAGGAAATCAACGTTTCAACCAAGGAGGGTTCTTAAACTTGGCAAAAGACGACGTAATCGAACTTGAGGGCATCGTAACCGATGCACTGCCAAATGCGATGTTCAAAGTCGATATCGGCAACGGACGCACCATTTTGGCACACATTTCCGGCAAGCTCAGAATGAACTATATTAAGATCTTGCCCGGTGACAAGGTAACTGTTCAGATGTCTCCGTATGATCTGACCCAGGGTCGAATCACATGGAGAAGTAAGTAAAAAGAGACATGTTCTCATATGGAGGTTAAACAGTATGAAAGTTAGACCGTCCGTGAAGCCCATGTGCGAAAAGTGTAAGATTATCAAGCGCAAGGGTCGCGTCATGGTAATTTGCGAAAATCCCAAGCATAAGCAGAGACAAGGCTAATAGGAGGTGCTCTAAAGAATATGGCACGTATTGCTGGTATCGACCTGCCCCGCGAGAAGAGAATTGAGATTGGCCTCACTTATATCTTCGGCATCGGCAGAAAAAGCGCCAAGGACATCCTTGAGATGGCCGGCGTTAACCCCGACATCCGCGTCAAGGACCTGACGGAAGATCAGGAAGCTGCACTGCGTGATGTTATCGACAAGAATTACACGATTGAGGGTGACCTCCGCCGCGAAGTCGCTCTGAATATCAAGCGCCTGATTGAGATCGGTTGCTACCGTGGCCTGCGCCATCGCCGTGGCCTGCCCGTTCGCGGTCAGCGCACCAAGACCAACGCTCGTACCCGTAAGGGCCCGAAGAAGACCATCGCTAACAAGAAGAAGTAAGGAGGGAAATGTAAATGGCAAAGGCTAATGCTAAGAAAGTTATCAAGCGCCGTCGCGAGCGCAAGAACATTGAAAAAGGCGCCGTTCACATTCGCTCCTCTTTCAACAACACTATGATCACTGTAACCGACCTTCAGGGCAATGCCCTTTCTTGGGCATCCTCCGGCGGCCTCGGCTTCCGTGGTTCTCGTAAGTCCACCCCGTATGCTGCACAGATGTGCGCAGAGACTGCCGCTAAGGCAGCCATCGACAACTGCGGCCTGAAGACCGTAGAAGTCTACGTCAAGGGTCCCGGCCAAGGCCGTGAAGCTGCTATCCGTGCACTTCAGTCTGCCGGACTGGAAGTCGTCTCCATCAAGGACGTCACCCCCATTCCTCACAATGGCTGCCGTCCTCCCAAGAGACGCCGCGTCTAATTCACGAAGGAGGAAACTAAGTAATGGCAAAGAATACTCAGCCTATTCTCAAGCGTTGCCGTACCCTCGGTGTTTCTCCCGCTGCCATGGGTTATTCTAAGACTTCCAACAAGAACCCCGGCGGTCAGAGAAGAGCAAAGAAGTCCGAGTACGCAATGCAGCTGACCGAGAAGCAGAAGGTCAAGTTCGTATACGGCATTCTCGAGAAGCAGTTCCGTATGTACTATGAAAAGGCAGCCCGTGCTGAAGGCAACACCGGTGAGGTTTTGCTCAGCCTGATCGAACGCCGTCTGGATAACGTTGTTTATCGCCTCGGTTTCGCTGCCACCCGCCGTGAGGCTCGTCAGCTCGTCAACCACGGTCACTACACCGTCAACGGCAAGCGCGTCAACATCCCCTCTTATCTGGTTAAGAATGGTGATGTCATTGCTGTTTGCGAGAAGAGCTGCTCCAACAACCGCTTCAAGAAGCTCAAGGAAGATGATGCATTCATCGCTGCTCCGAAGTGGCTTGACCGCGATAAGAACACCCTGACGGGTAAGGTTATCGCTATGCCTACCAAGGAAGACATCGACTTCGAGATCGCAGAACACCTCATCGTCGAGTTGTACTCCAAGTAAGGCTTCACCCTCGTTTATTGGTAAGCTGATTATTAGCGCAAAGCAAGTGTTTTGCAATTTTACAAGGAGGGTATTAGTGAATGGTAGAAATTGACAAGCCGCGTATTGAGTGTATTGACTCTCCCGAAGATCCGTCTCATGGCGTGTTCTGCGTCGAGCCTCTGGAGAGAGGCTATGGAACCACCCTCGGCAATTCTTTGAGAAGAATTCTCCTTTCGAGCCTTCCCGGCTCCGCTGCCACCTCGATCAAGATCGCTGGTGTCCAGCATGAGTTTTCTACGATCCCTGGCGTCAAGGAAGACGTTACAGAGATCGTCCTGAATGTCAAGAGAATCATCTCCAAGATGAACTGCGACGGCGTGAAGACCGTTTATATTGACAAGACTGGTGAGTGCGAAGTCACTGCCGGCGACATCCAGACCGACGATGATGTTGAGATTCTGAACAAGGATCTGCACATCTGCTCTCTGGGCCCGGATGCAACGCTCAATATGGAAATCACGATGAGCCGCGGCCGCGGCTATGTTCCCGCAGACCGCAATAAGACTCCGCAGACTCCGATCGGCGTGATCCCTGTCGACTCCCTGTATTCTCCGGTTTATAAAGTCAACTACACGGTGGAAAACACCCGTGTTGGCAATATGACCGACTATGACAAGCTGACGCTTGAGGTTTGGACCAATGCTACGACAAGTGCAAAGGACGCTGTGTCCATTGCTGCTAAGATCCTGACTGAGCATTTGACGCTCTTCACAGATCTGTCTGAGACCGTTGGTGCCGGCCCGATCGTTCGCGAGAAGAATCAGGATGTTGATCCGCCTGCGCTCAAGCTGACCATCGAGGAGCTTGACCTGTCCGTAAGAAGCTTCAACTGTCTGAAGCGCGCGAACATCAACACTGTCCGTGATCTGATTGCGAAGACTCCGGAAGAGATGATGAAGGTTCGTAACATGGGCAAGAAGTCTCTGGATGAAGTTCAGAACAAGCTGGCAATGATGGGACTGTCCCTCGCCACGGAAGAGTCCGGAAACAATTAAGAGAAACCGTTTGACCTTTTAAGAAGGAGGAAATACGAATGTTTGGAACCCGTAAGCTCGGCAGAACGAGCGATCAGCGTAAGGCTATGCTCCGTCAGCTGACCACCGACCTGCTCGAACACGGCAAGCTCGAAACGACCTTCTGCCGCGCAAAGGAAGTGCAGCCGGTAGTTGAGAAGATGATCACCCTTGCTAAGAAGGGTGGCCTGGCCAACTATCGCCGTGCTCTGTCCTACATCACGAAGG
Source organism: Oscillospiraceae bacterium (assembly GCA_015067565.1). Classification (GTDB taxonomy): domain Bacteria; phylum Bacillota; class Clostridia; order Oscillospirales; family Oscillospiraceae; genus JAZOXB01. Next base: position 96,053 of record SVMF01000007.1, read on the forward strand.
AAGATGTCGCTCATAAGCTGTTCAACGAGATCGGTGCGAAGTATGCTGACCGTAACGGTGGCTATACTCGCGTGATCCGCATCGGCGTTCGTCGCGGCGATGCAGCTGAGATGGCAATCATCGAGCTCGTGTAATTCATAATAAGCAAAAGGAACTGACATAAAAAGTCAGTTCCTTTTTTCGTGACTACACATTGAACATTTAAGGTGAGAAAACAAAAACGCACTTGCCTTTAAGAGCTTTAATCAAGTGTGTCATCTTGCAGTTGTAGGATTGTCGGTGCGGTTCAGAAGATAGTCTACAGAGACATTATGAAAATCTGCAAGCTTTATCAGTATGATTGTTGGGATATCGATATCTCCACGCTCATAATTGCTGTAGACGCGCTGACTGCACGATAAAATTTCGCCCATTTGCTTTTGTGTCAAGTCCTTGTCTTCGCGCAAATTGCGAATTCGTTCGTACATGTGCGACCTCCAAGAATGAATTACCTGCTTATTATAGCTTAGCGAGATATTCGCTATTGACTTTTAGCGAGAATTTCGCTATACTAAATTATGGCAAGAAGTTTGCTAAATATTTAACAGGGGAGATATTTATGAAGAGACGTGCAATTTCTTTACTATTGGCAGTGGCACTTTTTCTGACATTCCTACCTACTTTTGAGTTAAGTGCAAATGCGGAAGAAGACTGGAGAGCATGGTCGAAACATGACAGCCGTTGGGGAAGTTTGCCCTTAGGTAGTTCCTCTAAAACAGTTGCTAGTGATGGATGTTTGGTGACTAGTGTAACAAAGCTGATTATCCAAAGCGGTCTAAGAGATGCTTCTGATTTTAATGTAGGTACTTTGGTAAATTGGTTGAATAATAATAACGGCTTTCAAGGCGCAGGATTAATTTGGGCGAAACCGTCTCAGTGTGTATCTGGTTTTAAATATTACGGCCAACTATTATCTAAGAGTTCATATTCGTCTTCAGACTATAACAGCAAGATAATCTCTTGGATAAAAGCAGGATATCACATGGCCATTTGCGTAAATGGCGGAGGACATTGGGTTGCCGTTGATGAGGTAAAATCCCTTGCAACAGGGCAAGTGTACATAATGAATTCGAATGAGAAAGGTCCGAATGCTGATGTGAAGCTCGTAGACGAGTATTCAACGTTTACCAGAATACATGCCTATACTGGCGGCGATACTTCTGTATATCCAGAAAGTCCATCTGCACCTACTGTATCAGTGGAGAATAGAACAGTAACTGTGAAATGGAACGATGTAGCAAATGAAACAAGTTACGATATTTATTTGGTTCAATCTCCTTGGGGATGGGAAGACATAAAGTATTCCAAGTCTGTTTCATCTAATACTACAAGCTGTACGTTTTCTAATGTTGTTCCAGGTGAGTATTGTGCGTTTATTATTTCTCGACCCAACACAAATGATACGCAAAGTAAATGGACCGGCTTTTCAGTAAGTGGGACGGCGCCGAAAGCTCCGGTGATCAGCATTGATAATACAATAAATACTTCTGACAATTCTATTACGGTTTCATGGAATAAAGTAGATGATGCTACCTCGTATATAGGATATATCAGTGAATACCCATATGGGTATGCCTACGATACTCCCGAAATTAAAACAACAAATACATATATTACGACGACCTTAGGAAACGGTATATATAGTATGTTTGTCCACGCAGAAAATTCAGCCGGATGGAGCGCGCAATCAAATTGGATAACGTTTTATGTTTATAACGATAAATATGTTCCAGTTCAGACTGTTGTAACAGATGGACACATTTATGAGCTTTATGATGTGGAATGCTCATGGGATTTTGCAAAGCATATGTGTGAGAAGTTAGGAGGTCATTTAGTTACCATTACTAGTGCGGCAGAAAATTACACAATTCGTTCTTTGGTTAAGAGTGGTGTGCAATCGTCGTATTGGTTGGGTGCGCATAATAATACAGGAGATTGGGATTCACAGCCTGATTTTGTTTGGATTACTGGTGAGAAATTTGATTATTCTAATTGGGCAGTAGGAGAGCCCTGCGCAACCGGTTCACGTTATACGCTTCAACATTTTGTGGATATGCGGAAAAGTGCAGACTATCGGTGGGTGAACACTTACAATACAAATAAAAGTGGCAAAGGATTTATATGCGAATATGAAGATATTAGAGTTACGGTATTGTTCAATGCAAACGGCGGTAATGTTTCTACAACTAGCAAGACTGTAATTTATGGCAAATCTTATGGTGGATTGCCTATACCAACCAGAAGCGGTTATTCTTTTGATGGGTGGTATACAGAAAGGGACGGTGGACTGAGAGTTACAGAAATCACACCCGTAACTGCAAAGTCGGACCATACTCTTTATGCGCATTGGACTGCTGACTGCTCTGCAGGGCATAGTTATACTGCGAAAAATATAGCACCTACCTGTACTGCAAAGGGATATACGGTTTATACTTGCACTCGTTGCGGAGACAGTTATAACGACAGCTATGTAGATGCTTTAGGTCACGCATGGGACGAAGGCACTGTAACAAAATGGCCTACGGAATATGAAGAAGGAGAGCTAACGTATACCTGCACACGCTGTTCGGCAACAAAGACGGAGAGTATTCCGAAGAGTGCTCACATACACTGTTATTCTATCACTGAAACCGTAGAGGCAACCTGCACAGAGTACGGTTATACGGTTGGGATTTGTGAATCCTGTGGTAGCAGAACGGCAGAATATGATATTGTCGAACCGCTTGATCACGATTGGGATACAGGTACAGTTTTAATATATCCAACAGAGACTGAGCCTGGTAAAAAGGTTTATACATGCCGCAGATGCGGAGATCATCTTGTGAACGTTATGCCGCCATACGAGAACCATGAATATGGCTATTGCCCAACCGTGATGTTTACAGATGCACCTGGTTGGACAGATTGGGCACATGCAGGGGTTGATTTTGTTGTGGAGCATGGCTTGTTTAACGGTACGAGTGAAACAACCTTTTCTCCCAATAGCTCGATGACCAGAGCGATGCTTGTCACGGTGCTCTGGAGATACGCGGGCGAGCCGACTGAGGGCGAAAATATCTTTACAGACGTTGGGAGCGATACTTATTACACCAAAGCGGTTGCATGGGCCGCTTGCAATGAGATTGTTGGCGGCGTCGGAAACGGAAAGTTCGATCCGAATGGGAATATCACCCGCGAGCAGATGGCGGCAATTCTCTACCGTTATGCCACCAAGCTTGGTATTGACACATCAAAATGTGCGGATTTGACGAGTTTCCCCGACGCAAATAAGGTTAGCTCCTGGGCAAGTGAAGCACTGTCGTGGGCGAATGCAGAAGGGTTGATTACCGGTTCGAAAATCGGAAATAACAATTACCTCGATCCGCAGGGCAATGCAACCCGGGCACAGGTAGCAACCATTCTGATGCGTTTTATTGAGAACGTACTTGGTTAAAAAACGGAAAGGGGCTGTCTCAAAACTAAATAGCTCAGCATCCACCCCTAATGAATAGCCGAAGACAAGTTGTGCACAGAAAATCATGTTTTTGTGCATAAAAATTGGTTTTTTCCTAAAAAAAGACACACCAAATCAGAGTGGTAGAGTTTACCACCCTTGGTTTGGTGTGTTTTCGGTTGGACTTGTGTCTAAGCCGCCCTTGGCTCTATCAGGTGTCTTCCCAACCGACCATTTTGTATTTTATGGTGCAGTTTGAGAATGTTGTATGCTATACTGAGAAGAGTCCATTCAACAGCTACATTTCGTTGTCCTCGCAGCATAAATCTTCTGAATTCCATATCTTCCTTAATCATAGCAAATACGCCCTCTGCCTGGATCGAACGGTTCATTCGCAGAAGAACACCTTCTTCTGTACAGATTTTTTCTTCCATAAGTTCCCGTTGGGCAACAAAGTATTTCGACACATTCAGCCGCTTTACTCGTTCCTCTAAAGGAACCTTATCTGTTTTCTTTTGCCGAATGCACTTTTCCTTAACCGGGCATCCAGCACAGTTTTCACATTCGTATATGGTTACTTCCTGCTCAAAACCGTTTTCGGATCTTCTTTTCTTTACATCCACAGCTTTCAGCTTTCTTCCTTGTGCACAGGTATACTCGTCCTTCTCCTTGTCGTAGGGCATATTCTCTCTGCGGCCTATGTCGGTGCGGTATTTCCTTTTCTTCTTCTGTTCGTGGTTGGATGGCTTTACAAACAATGATAATTGCTCGTATTCTTCCGCATAATGGTAGTTTTCTTCGCTTTCATAGCCGGAATCCAGTGTGGTTCGTTTTACGGGATACTTTTTGAGCAGCTTCTCCATAAATGGAATAAATGTTTTTGTGTCTGTACGATCTG
>SVMF01000008.1 GCA_015067565.1 Oscillospiraceae bacterium
TGCAAAATGGCGCTGGAGGGATACTCATAACAGCTTTATTTTGCACATATTTTCTTTTATTTTCGCTCAATGTCCGAATAACCCCTGTCTTGCTTGACGCAAAACAGGGGTTATTCGACAGACTGACCGAGCGACATAAGTCGCTCGGTTTCTTTTGCAACGGGATAGGCCGAAGCCTATCCCGTTTTGATTTGTTGTTATTGGGTTGCCATGTAGGCAGCAACGGCATCACCGTAGGTGAGCATTGCGTTGACCAGATCGATCTGGCCTGCGTCGGTGCTCGTTGCACGAGTCTTTGCAACATAGCTCTCAACGCTCCAGGTCACGGTATCGGTAATGGCAGTGTCGCCGTCGTACAGAGTGACGGTGATGAGTCTTCTCATCTGCTTTGCGCCGACATCGTCAAAGTCTGCTGCAATCATGACGGGGTTGAGGTTGTAGGCAGGCAGTTCCTTGATGACCGTGCCATCGAGTGCGTCCTTCACGATGAATTTCATGTTTGCCAGGTTTGCACCCGGCTTCAGGTGGGACAGGGTCAGGGTGACTCTTGCCTTCAGAACGACGCTGGTGTTCAGCGTGCCGAGGCCGCCCTCTGCCTTGGAGTTGTCAACTGCTTCCGGAGTCTCCATGGTCGCATAAGCCATGTGAGCCTCGGTCAGGTCAGCGTCAACCAGGTTCTCAGTGTCGTACTGGAAGTAGGTCTGAGCCACTGCGCCGTAGCGGAGCATATCGACATACATGGTCTTCTTTGCATCGGTGCTGGTTGCCAGATCCAGGCCTCTCATCAGGTAATCCTTGACGGAGTCAGCCTGCGTCGGGCCGTAGAAGATGTTGCCGTCTGCATCCACGCAGTACAGAGTTGCACGGATCTGATCGCCCATTTCCTTTGCGGTCAGGCCTGTGAAGCTTGCATTGTGCAGGAACGGATTTGCTGCATTGGGCATCGGGGTCAAAGCCGTCTGTCCTTCGCCGTAGCCGAAGGTCACGGTCTTGGCCTCTGCGCCAACCATATCCTTCTCGACAACGAGGTAGAAGCTCTCGTACTTGGATACCATGGACTGATTGACGGTAAATGCAACGCTCATTTCCGCACCGACAACAATGCTCATGCTGGGCTTTAGGGTCTCGACGAATTCCTTGGTGGGTTCGGTGACCTCTTCTGCGCCGCAGATGCACTTACCATCTTCAAAGGTATGATCTTCGGTTGCGGAGTAGTCGCAGCCGTTCTTGCAAGTGACGGTGTGGTTCTCACCATTGTTGGTGTAGCTGTAGCTATGCTCGGCCATGGGCAGAACACTCTCAGCAATGACCTTGCCACACTGTGCACAGCTAATGACCTCAAGACCATCAGAGGTACATGTCGATTCGGTTCGATTTGTCACTGTCTTCTCGTGTACACACTCTTTAACCAAATAGACTTCACCGTTCAGTTCAACGATAAAGCTTTCTGCGCAATACTCGCTCACATCGCGGTCGTAAGCTCCACCATAGAGTGCGGTGTTACCAGCAATGAGAATGCTGTCATCATGCTTTGCCGAGAAGTATCCATCGGTAATTTCCGCCTCACCAGCAAAGGCATTTACAACGCAGTAACCACCATCAAAGTTTCCTCCGTTGATTGTTACAGTACCCCATGAGCCGATCATATAGTCGCCGTTGTGTGTAAACTCGCCAGCTTCAATCGTCAAACTCGAGCCACTTGTTGTAGAAACACCGATACCGTAAATGCCACTGATGATCATCTTGCCAACTTCGCCACTATCTGCAATAACGACATCTCCTTTGATTACAATGTCATAATTGTTATTATCAGCATAGGTAGTCAAAGTGTGTCCATTCAGGTCGATAGTGATATCCTTTTCGAAAACCGCTCTGTCAATCATCGTTGCATCGTTGACCAACTTGACTTCATCTCCATCAAGAGCTGCCTTAAAGGCATCGTTGATCTGCGTATAGCTCACCTCGCCAATAACAGCAACAACCTTCGATCCACAGATGCATGAATAGTCTACATAGTTGTGCGATTCATTGAAGGTGCCACAGGCACAGCTGACAATATGGTCATCTCCGTTATCCGTGTATGTGAAGCTGTGCCCCAACGAAGGAACTTCATTCTGTGCAATGATAACCTTACCGCAAGCATCACAATGACTGCCTTCTGTGAGGCCTGCTTCTGTACATGTGGGTGCAACCGCAATATCAATAACCTCAGCAATGTGTTTTTCACGCTCTGTATAAGTTGCGGTATAGGTTGCATCAGAACTGACCGGAACTAACTGCGTGTCCCAACCGGCAAAATCATATGCTGTACAGCCGTCAGCCGCCTTTGCGGTAGACCCCATAAATACAGGCATTTGTCCCACCTTATACAGTTCCTCAGTGACATTGCCGTCCACATCCCATGTAACCTTATATGTCTCAGTATAATGGATATTTGCGTTAATAACAAAATTGTTGCTGTTATCTATCTGGACAAGTGCCCAATCTTCTTCGGTAGAGCCGTAGTACACATCCGTCAGCTGCCATGTACCCGAGAATGCGCCACTGTCAATCTTCTTCAGACTTGCAGGAATGGTAATTGTCTTCAAAGATGTACAGCCTGCAAAAGTGTATGTCTCGATTGTTTCCGCGCCTTCTCCAATCACTACATTTGTCACCGCTGAACAATTGGTAAATGCATTTTGGCCAATGGTCTGTACACCATCAGGAATAATGACCTCAGTCAGCTTTGTTGCACCGACAAATGCAAATTCGTCAATTACCTTTGTTCCTTCGGGTACGCTATAAGAGCCGGTATATCCGCCTGTGAAGCTCAAAAGTTCTGTCTCATCCTTAGTGAACAGCACCCCATCAATATCGGTAAAATTCTCGTTCTTATCATTCACCTCGAATGCAAGCAACGAGGGATTGTTGCCAAAGCACTGTATGCCAATGCTCTCCACCCCACTGCCGATCTTGATCGTCTCCAATGCCGTACAGCCGGAAACTGCACTGTCTCCAAGTATCTTGACGCTGTTAGGAATATCTATGGCCTTCATTTTTTCAACACCAGAGAATGCTCCTTTACCAATTGCAGTGACACTTTCCGGAATTGTTACACTCTCAAGCTTCGAGCACGAGCCGAAAGCATAATCGCCGATCTCCGTAATATGATTCGGAATAACAAACTCGGTCAATGAATCGCAGTCATAGAATGTCCAAGCCGGCAACTTCGTAATGTTCGTTCCGATTGTTGCGCTCTCGAGGTTCTTACAGCCGTAGAACATAGAGTCACCGAAGCTCGTTACAGAATCCGGCACTTTGATCTCAACAATTCCCGTCTGTGCAAATGCCCAATTCTCAATTGTTTCAACGCCATCGGGAATCGTAACATTCATAAGCTTCGGGCAGTCATAGAAAGCATGGTCACCAATTGTCTTAATACTTTCAGGGATAACAACCGTTTCCAAATTGTTGCATCTGGAGAAAGTATCCTTCTTGATTTCCGTCATTGCTGACGGAATCTCGATTCTCGTCAGCGTATGGCACAGATTGAAGGCGAAAGTGCCGATCTCGCTCACACCATCAGGAATATCAATTTCCTTCAAGGCTGAGCAATAATAGAAACCATATTCTCCAATGCTCGTTACCGTTTCGGGAATGCTGACAGCTTCCAGGCTCTTGCAGTAGTAGAAGGCCTTGTCACCGATGCCGACAACCGTAACACCCTCAACCGTCTGCGGAATCTCCGCCGCTGTGATAGTCTCGTCTGCATCAATTACCAAACCGGTTGCTCTTTCGATGTAGATATTGCCGCCCTCTACGGGATAAGTAATAATAGGCTCGCTGTAATGGATATTTGCATTGATAAAGAAGTTGTTGCTGCTGTAGGAATTATCAATCTCGACCAGCGCCCAATCCGCCTCAGTAGAGCCGTAATAGACATCCGTGATCTGCCAGGTGCCAGCGAATGCAGATGCGCCAATGGTCTTTACGCTTGCAGGGATGGTGACGGTCTTGATGCCCGTGCAACCTGCGAAGGTGTTCTCAGGAATCGTCTCAACTCCCTCACCAATGACCACATTCTCCAATCCAGAGCAGTTCGTAAATGCGTTCATTCCGATGGTTTCCATGCCGGCCGGAATCGTAATCGAGGTCAGCTTATTTGCGCCATAGAATGCAAATGCATTGATCGTCTGAACACCGTCGGGAATGACATATGCGCCAGCCAGACCGCCGGGATAGAACACCAACTCCGTCTGCTCCTTGTTGAACAGTACACCATCCACCGCAACAAAGTTTTCGTTCGCTTCGTCCACCGTAAAGGCAATCAGTGAGGTCGTCGAGGCAAAGTTCTGGTAGTTTTCAAAGGTTTCAACGCCACTGCCGATCACTACGCTCTCCAGTGCGCTGCATCCGTTGAATGCACCGCTACCAACGGTCTTTACGCTGTCAGGAATGATGATACTCTTAAGTGCCGTACAGCTATTGAATGTGTTGAGAGGAATTGTACCAATTCCTTCAGGGAGCATGACCTGCTCCAGCTTGCCGCAGCCACTGAACACGCTATGCTCCAATGCCGTAATATGCGCAGGAATCTCGTATGCTACCAAGGAATCACATTCAGCGAAGCACTGGTTCGGAATCGTCGTAATTCCCTTTCCAAGCGTGACGGAGGTCAGGTTCTTACAGCCGTAGAACATAGAGTAACCGAAGTTCGTTACAGAATCCGGCACTTTGATCTCAACAATTCCCGTCTGTGCAAATGCCCAATTCTCAATTGTTTCAACGCCATCGGGAATCGTAACATTCATAAGCTTCGGGCAGTCATAGAAAGCATGGTCACCAATTGTCTTAATGCTTTCAGGGATAACAACCGTTTCCAAATTGTTGCATCTGGAGAAAGTATCCTTCTTGATTTCCGTCATTGCTGACGGAATCTCGATTCTCGTCAGCGTATGGCACAGATTAAAGGCGAAAGTGCCGATCTCGCTCACACCATTAGGAATATCAATTTCCTTCAAGGCTGAGCAATAATAGAAACCATATTCTCCGATGCTCGTTACCGTTTCGGGAATGCTGACAGCTTCCAGGCTCTTGCAGTAGTAGAAGGCCTTGTCACCGATGCCGACAACCGTAACACCCTCAACCATCTGCGGAATCTCCGCCGCTGTGATAGTCTCGTCTGCATCAATTACCAAACCGGTTGCTCTTTCAATGTAGATATTGCCGCCCTCTACGGGATAGGTAATGATCGGAGCTGCATTGTAGTAAATCTCCGCATTGGTAAGAGCACTATTGTTGCTTTCAATTTTTATCTGTCCCCAAGCCTCTTCGCTGCCACCATAGTACACAGCTGTGATCTGATTCGCACCAAAAAATGCATTATTGGAAATCTTCGTCAGGCTCACCGGAATGGTAACAGACTGCAACGAATCACAATTCTTAAAAGCATACACACCGATCGTTTCCGTTCCCTCAGGAATAACAATCTGCTTCAAGCTATTGCAGTTTTCAAAAGCATAATTACCGATAGATGTAACCCCTTCAGGAATATAGACGCTCTCCAGATTCACACAACCAACAAATACATCATATTCAATTTTTGTAATGCCATTAGGTAGTACCACATCCGTCAAGCCCTCGCAGTACATAAACGACTTGCCACCGATCGAAGTAACTGTATCCGGAATCGTGATATTCGTCAAACCGTCGCAATACGCAAACGCATTATAATCTATTGTCAAAACACTTGCCGGAATCACATATGCACCGGAATAGGCACCCGGGAAAGTAATCAAGGTCGTCTTGTCCTTATTAAACAATGCACCATGGCTGTCGCTGCAGTAATTCGGATTCTCAGGATCGACCGTGTATGCCGTTACATTTTTGCAGCAGTCGAATGCAGTGTTTGCAATATTGATTGTGCTTGCAGGAATCGCAACACTTTCAATCGCAGAGTTTTCAAACGCACGTGCTGCGATCGTCGTTAAAGTGTCGGGAAGTTCGATCTGCTTTAATGCAGTAGTACCGTAAAAAGAACATGTTCCAATCGAAGCAACTTTTTCACCAAGGACTACTGTATCCAACGATGTACAGTATTGGAATGTATAGCCGTCAATCGCTTCAACACCATCGCCAATTTTTGCGGTAGTCAGGGCTTTACAGTTCGCAAACGCCCTTATGCCAAGAGTTGTAACGCTGTTAGGGATTGTCACAGCAGTCAATCCAGAAGCGTTAAAAGCATCTGCTCCAATACTAGTAATTCCTGTGCCAAAGGATACCTCTTGCAATGCAGCGCAACTGCTAAAAGCATAGCTTCCGATTGTAGAAACGCTGTCAGAGAATGTGACTGTCGTTAAGTTCTGGTTTCCTCTAAAGGCACTATCGGCGATGATTTGCACTCCCTCGGGAACAACATAAGTACCACCGACGGAAGGCAACGCATAAAGAAGTTCCGTCTTTTCCTTGTTGTACAGAACACCGAGTTCATCGATGCAGAAATTTGCATTATCCTCATCGATAATCATTTCGCTCAAGGCAACACAACCGCCAAAAGCACTATTGCTGATCGTTTCTACCGTTTTCGGAATCGTCACCTTCTCCAAATTAGAACAGCCATTAAAAGCATTATCCAGGACAGTGACAACGCCCTCTGGAATCGCAAATTCAGTTAACGAGGTACAGCCGCCAAAAGTGTCCTGTTCGATCGTCTCAATATAGGCCAGGATTTCTACATCACGCAGCGATGTACATGAATAGAAGGCTGATGCGCCTATTGATTTGACGCTATTGGGGATCACCACACTTGTCAATCCTGTGGAAATAAAAGCGGCAGAACCGATATTCGTAACGCTTTCAGGAATGGATACGCTGGTTAGTGTCGAAATTCCGGCAAATGTGGATGATTCGATACTAGAAATCCCATCCTCAATCACAATCGTTCTGATGGCATTTCTATACTGATTCCATGCTCCGCCGGGTGTGATCGCTCCACTACCGGAGAAAGTCAGCACCCCAGTCTCGGTGTCAATTTCCCAGGTAATGCTCCCCTGCGTACCTGTTTGGATTGCCGCATGCGCAACGAAGGTCATCGGCAAAAGACCGATCAACATACAGATGCACAAGAGACTGGACATCAATCTTCTCTTCATAAATATACCCTCCATTAAATTTATTGAACAAGTTTATTATACCAATGAATCAAATTTTGTCAATCATTCGTTGATTATTTCTGGATATTCTTTGATTATTTCTGGATATTCATGATATCTTATACTAATTCTCAATAAAACAATTTAATCGTTTTATTATCCGATCTGTGAGCGGGTGGCGGCATAGCCGCCGAGAATGTTGTACAATACGTTTCTCGCCGCCACAGGCGGTGCAGGATATTCATCCGGCGATAAAATGATTTTTAAATCATTTTATCGAGAAACAGTATAATTTTTCATTGCCCATCAAGGCCAATAGAAAAGCAAAAACGGAGAGTTCCTAAGAACTCTCCGTAATTAGCTATGTTCGATTCTCAAGGAATCGACAGTAAAGAAGGAAAATCAGAAACCTCTTCTCTTGTTCTTGCGAGCAGCTTCGGACTTCTGCTTCCGCTTGAGACTCGGGCTGACGTAATGCTCTCTCTTCTTAACTTCTGCGATAACGCCATCTCTCTGGCAACTTCTCTTGAAACGCTTCAGTGCGCTCTCCAGAGACTCGTTCTCTTTGACACGGATTTCAGACATCTTTTTCCCTCCCTCCGACGCAACCGGTTCAATCCAGGATGCTTTCAGGGCCGTTTTCAAACGGCACCATTAATTATAATGAAATATAGTGGAAATGTCAAGCATTATCCACAAATTTTTTCATTTTTTTTGCAAATTTCGTCCAAAATTCCTTTGCTCACTTAACAATGAGATTGACAAGCTTATTCTTGACCACGATGGTCTTGATCACACTGCCTCCGTTCTTCTCCAGGAAGCGTGCAATCTTCTCATCTTCAAGGGCCGCAGTAACGACGGAATCGTTATCCAGATCTGCCACAACATGGATCGTGCCACGGAGCTTACCGTTAACCTGAACCGCCATATCGATCTCGCTGTCTTTGCACTTGGCCTCGTCATAGCTCGGCCACTGCGACACAGAGCAAATGCCCTCATAGCCGTGCATTTCCCACAGCTCATCGCAGATATGCGGAGCAAACGGACTCAGAAGCTGAAGCAGCGTTTTGAGCTCAGCGGCATTGCAGCCATTGTCTGTCAGCGTGCCACACAGCGTCATCAGGGCAGCAAGCGCAGTATTGCCCTTAAGCGAGTCAATATCCGACGAGACCTTCTTTATGGTCTTGTGCATAATAGACTCATTTGCAGCAGAATATGCCGTCTCTTGATCATTCACAGTCTCGGCAAGATTCCAAACCTTATCCAGGAAGCGCTTGCAGCCCTTGACTGCGTTGGAAGACCAGGACGCCGCTTTTTCAAAGTCACCGATGAAGACGATGTAGGTACGCATGGTATCTGCGCCGTATTCTGCGATGACATCCGACGGATTTATGACATTGCCGCGTGACTTGGACATCTTGATGCCGCCCTCGCCGAGGATCATGCCATGGCTGGTGCGTTTGGCATACGGCTCCTTTGTGTGGACTACACCGAGGTCATAGAGAAACTTATGCCAGAAACGACTGTAGAGCAGGTGGAGCGTCGTGTGCTCCATGCCACCGTTATACCAGTCAACAGGGCCCCAGTACTCCATAGCCTCCTTCGAAGCAAGCTCCTTGTCATTGTGCGGATCCATATAGCGCAGGAAGTACCAAGAAGAGCCTGCCCACTGGGGCATGGTATCGGTCTCGCGCTTGGCAGGGCCGCCGCAACATGGGCAGGTCGTGTTGACCCAATCGGTCATAGCAGCCAACGGAGAGCGGCCGTCATCGGTCGGCTCGTAACTCTCTACTTCGGGCAGCAGCAGCGGAAGCTCGCTTTCGGGCAGAGCAACTGCGCCGCACTTCTCGCAATGTACAATGGGAATGGGCTCACCCCAGTAACGCTGACGGGAAAAGACCCAGTCACGGAGCTTGAAATTGACCTTCGCCTCACCGATCCCCTTTTCCGTCAAGAAGTCGATAATCGCCTTCTTTGCCTCCTCAACGCTCATGCCGTCAAGGAAATCGGAATTGACCATGATACCGGTCTCACAATCGGTAAATGCTGCCTCTTCCACATTACCGCCCCGGACAACCTCGATGATCTTGCACCCAAACTTCTTGGCAAAGGCCCAGTCGCGGTCATCATGGCCGGGAACGGCCATGATCGCACCCGTTCCATAGGTAGAAAGTACATAGTCAGAGATGAAAATGGGGATCTCGGTTCCGTTGACGGGATTGATGCCGCGCACACCCTTGAGCTCCACACCGGTTTTGTCCTTGGCAAGCTCGGTACGCTCAAAGTCAGACTTTGCCGCAGCTTCTGCCTGATATGCCTTGATCTCCTCGACATTTTCAAGCTTGTCCATCCACTTGGAGACTAATACGTGCTCCGGAGAAAGAACCATATAGGTTGCGCCGAAAAGGGTATCCGGACGCGTCGTAAAGATCACGATATCATCACCGAGTGTGGAGCCAAAGCGCACCTGCGCGCCCGTAGAACGGCCGATCCAGTTACGCTGCTGCAGCTTGACGCGTTCAACAAAATCGACCTCGTCGAGGTCATCGAGCAGCTTCTGAGCATACTCGGTGATCTTGAGCATCCACTGGCTCTGCTCCTTGCGAATGACTGGGCTGCCGCAGCGCTCGCAGGCATTGTCAACGACCTCTTCGTTGGCAAGCACGCACTTGCAGGAGGTGCACCAGTTAACAGGCATCTGTGCCTTATAGGCCAGGCCCTTCTTGAACAGCTGCAGGAATATCCACTGCGTCCACTTAAAATACTTGGGGTCAGTGGTGTTGATTTCACGATCCCAGTCAAAGCTGTAGCCAAGCTCCTGCAGCTGTGCACGGAAGTTGGCGACATTATTCTTCGTAACGATGGCAGGATGAATGTGATTCTTTATGGCATAGTTCTCCGTCGGCAGACCAAAGGCATCATAGCCCATCGGGAACAGAACATTTTGGCCCTGCATACGGTGCTTTCTTGCCACGGTATCCATGGCAGTATACGGACGAGCATGGCCGACATGAAGTCCGACACCCGACGGATATGGGAATTCGATCAGTGTATAGAATTTCTCTTTTTCCGAGCCGTTGATGGACTTGTACAGCTGCTTTTCTTCCCAAATCTTGTGCCATTTTTTCTCAATGACAGTAAAATCGTACTTCATAGCTTATGCCTCTTCCTCAAAAGTCAATGCAACAGGTGTCGCATCGCTCCACTTGCGTTCCAGATCATAAAATTCACGCGTCTCATTGGTAAATACATGAACGACCAGGCAGCCAAAGTCCAGAAGCACCCAGGTGCCACCACGATGGCCCTCGCGGTGCAGGAGGGTCTCGCCCAGCTCATCGGCCACCTTTGCTTCTACGCAGTCGCAAAGGGTCTTGACGTGAGTGTTGGAGGTACCGGTGCAGATCAGAAAATAGTCTGCAATGCTGGTCACATCTGTAACCTGCAAGAGCTTGATCCCCAAGCCCTTGTGCATATCCAATGCCTTTGCTGCCTCAATTGCGATTTCTTTCGGTGTATACATTTTCATCTCTCCTTATTCATTCGGCTCAATCGGCTCAATCGGTTCCGGATCACTCGGTGCAGGCGGATCCGTCGGCTCAATCGGCTCAATCGGTTCGGGTTCATCGGTTGTATCCTCAGAGGTTTCCTCTGTAGGGTCGGGTTCATCGGGATTCGTGGTCGGGTGAGGGCCTCCAAAACCCCAATCGGGCATCTCGCCCTCGCCGCTGTCACCCTGCAGCTGACGGAAGTGGACATCATACTCCGTCAAGGTCGTGTCCAGCGGATTGAAATGCGCATTGAGAAGCTCACAAGCACTGACCGCATCGACCTGATAGTAATCCACATCATCAATAGTAATCTCGCCACCCGGAAGTGCTCTGCTGAACGACGCCGCAAAGCGGGCATTCTTCAGGAGGTTGCCAAGGTAAGCCAGCTCAGCAGGGGTCAGATCCGTTTGCGTTGCGTTGCAGATCGTCTCTGCATTCTCGTACAGATTCTCTTGATCGGCAAGGAGGGTGTCGGCAATCGCAGCAACAAAGCTTCTTTGTACTTTGTACGGCTCCGTCTCCACATCCGTATACTCCTCAGTATAGCGGAACAGCTCAAAGGCCTTTTCATCCTTCAGGCTCTGCTTCCCTGCCGGAAGATCATGATAGTCAGGTTCCTCCGGGATCTCAAAGTCGATCGGGCCGGTTACCGACAGGATGTCTGTCAGCGCACTCTCATCGAAGAACATATGCTTGTCAATGCGGAATCCGACCATGTTCTCCACAGCTTCCTTCAGCGCATCGGCACCGCGGGAACCATTGCTCTTATAAATACGATTTACCTTCGGCACATCGTAATCACCTGCGATATAAGTGTCTCTCGGCACGCTTAGCATCGAAGGCAGTGCCTTTTCGGTATCGATGCTGATAAGCATCATCGTATCGGTCAGCTCACTGTCGACATCCACGCCGACCAGAAGAATATTGAGCATGGTCGAATCATTAACGCTCTTCGGGGCGGTCAATTCCACCTCTGTATCCTCAGAAGTCAACGGTGTATCACTCGATTGCGTTGCATTGGCCACATACTTGATATCCTCAACGTGCATTTCGATGTTGTTGAGCGGATCGTGCTCATCGCTTGCGCTCTTTCCGATGAGCACAAGGCACATCACGACCGCACACAGAAAAACCGTTGCCGAAAGGATCAGCCAGATCGCTGCCCTTGTCTTGGCGGGCAAACCAACCTGATTTTCCAGCTTCTGTTCTTGTTTCTTTTCAAATAAGCTCATAGCTTCGCCTCCAAAGACCTGAGCGCGGCAAGCGAGTTCGGATCGATCTGCATACCGCGCGAAGTAAGCTGCTCCACGCTCATGCGCAGTCCGAGCAGCATCGCTTCGTCCAAATTTTCATAAACCAGTCGCCGTAGCTCCTCAACACCCGAAAAATCACGATTCGGCTCCATATAATCGGCCAAATAGATGATTTTTTCCAACACAGTCATTTCTTCCTTGCCGGTCGTATGCCAGCAGATCGCGCGATAAACAAGTTCGTTCTCGCCAAAAATGCGCCGTGCGACCTCAGACCCTGTCTTTGCATGCAGGAGCTTCGGATTGTCTGTCTCAAACTGATTTAATATCATACCATATTCTCGGCACAATAGCAACTGTTCTTCCGCATTAAGTGCCTTTGTAATATCATGTAGGATACCGGCTCTCCCGGCCGCTTCCACATCTTCGCCGTAAAATTCTGCCAAAGTCATCGCCGTTTGGCTGCAGCCCTTAACATGATTGACACGCTTTGCAGCGTGCAAGGACAGGCTCACCTCGCTGAGCCTCCCGAACGGCATATTCTTCAAGTCATCAACAACATAGTACAGTTTATGGTTTCGGATATACTCCATCACACGGGGAGAAATATAGCTCTCAGCGCAGCCAAAAGCCAACATTGCACGCACAGATGTAGACGAATGCGGTAAATAATCGTTCTCGATCACACAGACCTTCGCACCGAATTTCTCCCGCAAACGCTCCACACACTGGTGAAGCAGCTGTGCATTGTCGGCGTTACGATGCGCCACGGCAAGCGTACACAGAGCAGTGATACGCTCGGGGTGATACCACTTCTCAAACGAGAAGAACATATCCGTTCCCATCAGCAAAAACAGCTCATCGGTCGGATATTGCTCATGCAGCTGTGCGACAGTGTCGGCCGTATAGCTTGCTCCCTGGCGCTTCAATTCGATATCCAGAACCTCAGCGTTCTCAATATCCTGCGCTGCCAGACGGGTCATCTCAAGCCGTGCCGCAGCATCCGGAGAATTCGCAGAAAGCTGTTTGTGTGGCGGGATCGCTGCCGGAATGATAAGCACACGATCCAGCGTAAGCTCTTCCATGAACTCACGCACTGCAAGCATATGTCCCAGATGCGGCGGATTGAAGCTGCCGCCGAAAATCCCGATCCTCGCCATATCTTTCTCTCCTAACGAAATTATCCCTTGCGGCGTTCAATGGCCGCCTGAATTGCGCTCTGCCGGAAATACTCATTGCGCTTTTCGCGCTCTTCACGCGCCTTCTTACGGCGCTCCTGCGCACCACGGCGCACGGGATTGGCCTTCTTTTTCTGTTCTGCACGGGCAGCCTTGGCGGCCTCCTGTGCCTTCTTCTCAGACTTTTTATAGATCACAAACTTTGAGCCGACACACTGAATGCCATCAGCACCGATCGCCTCGCAGATCTCATCGGAAACCTCACGGGCGGTCATCAGTGCCGTTTCCAAAACACGGCCCTTGACCAGCTCTCTTGCTTCGAGCTGCGTTCTTGCCTCAGCAAGCACGTTCTCCGTGACACCGCCCTTTCCGACCATCAAAGTCGTCTCGAGGGTATTGGCCTCGCTCCTGAGCTCGGCTCTTTGTTTACTTGTCAGCATATTTCCGCTCCCTTCTGACCGTTTCGGCAAAGATCTTCAGCGCTCTTGCTCGGTGAGAAATGCGATTTTTCTCCTGCGAAGGAAGCTGTGCAAAGGTGCAACCAGCCTCCTCGACATAAAACACCGGATCGTATCCGAAGCCGTTGGCTCCCTGCGGGGCATCCAAAATTCTGCCCGGGCACTCCCCTCTTGCAACGATCTTCTTGCCGTCGGGTGTGAGCATCGTGATCACACTGACAAATTTTGCATTGCGGTTCTCATTGCCCTCCAGACGCTTGAGCAGATAATTCAGGCGGTCACGGTCTGTCTTGCAGCTCTCACCGCCGTATCGTGCCGAATAGACACCGGGTTCGCCACCAAGCGCCTCAACCATCAGACCCGAATCATCAGCGATCGTCGGCAAGCCACAGGCATCCATGATCGTCTTGGCCTTGATGTAAGAATTCTCCTCAAAGGTCGTGCCGTTCTCATTCGGCTCGATATTGATATTCATTTCCTTCTGCGGCACAACATCCATACCAAGGGTCGATAAAATCGCACGCAGCTCCTCGAGCTTATGTGCATTGTTGCTTGCAAGTACGATTTTCATTCCAGACCTCCCAGACATCTACGCTGCATCTGCGCCAAAACAGCATTGCCTTTTCTGCACAGCGCAAGTAGCTTTCTCTCCTCTTCCACACTGAAGGGGCGCCCCTCACCTGTAGCCTGCAGCTCGATCAGGTCTCCCTCAGCGGTCATGATGCAGTTCAGATCGACCATTGCGCGAGAATCCTCCTCGTAGCACAAGTCGAGCATCGCTTCATTGCGTACGATACCTGCGGAAATACCCGAGATATAAGTGCGCACAGGCATATGCGAGATAAGGCCCTGTTCCATCAGCTTTCTGCAAGCCAGGGTCATGGCGATAAATCCGCCCGTGACAGAGGCTGTTCTTGTGCCGCCATCGCCCTGCAAAACATCACAGTCGACGGTAATTGTTCTTTCCCCCAAAAGCTCCAGATCAATCGCTGAACGCAGACTTCTGCCGATCAGGCGCTGAATCTCTGCGCTTCTCGGAGAGAGCTTCAGCTTGGTTACATCACGCTTGCTGCGTTCTCTGTTCGCTCTCGGCAGCATGGAATACTCCGCCGTGACCCATCCGCCGCTGCTCACATGGGACGGTACACGCTCTTCTACAGAGGCATTGCACAAAACCATTGTGTCACCGACCTCGATCAGGCAGCTGCCTTCGGCAAATTTAGAAAAGCCTAAGGTTGCCTTGACCTTTCTCATCTCATCGTTTGCTCTGCCGTCAACTCTCATTGCTTCCTCCTTAAATCAACGCATCAACAAAGGCCTTCGCCTCAAAAGGCATCAGATCATCCATCTGCTCACCGACACCAATATACTTAACCGGGATCTGCAGGGCATCTGCCACCGCGATCACAATACCACCCTTGGCCGTACCATCGAGCTTCGTCAGCGCAATGCCGGTCACACCGGCGATCTGCTTGAACTCCTTGGCCTGCAGCAGGCCATTCTGACCCGTTGTGCCATCGAGTACCAACAAAACTTCCTTGTCGGCATCGGGCAACTCTCGGTCAATCACTCGCGAAATCTTGCCAAGCTCATTCATGAGGTTGGCCTTGTTATGCAGTCTGCCGGCCGTATCGCACAAAATCAGGTCGGTCCCGCGTGCCTTAGCCGCCTGAATTGCATCAAAGACGACCGCCGCAGGATCCGCGCCCTCGTGCTGACGCACGATCTGCACACCTGCACGACCTGCCCAGATCTCCAACTGGTCAGCCGCTGCCGCGCGGAAGGTATCGGCCGCGCAAAGGAGCACTCGCTTGCCCTGCTCGGCAAAATTGTGTGCCAACTTACCGATCGTTGTCGTCTTACCCACGCCATTGACGCCGATCACAA
Organism: Oscillospiraceae bacterium; assembly: GCA_015067565.1. GTDB lineage: Bacteria > Bacillota > Clostridia > Oscillospirales > Oscillospiraceae > JAZOXB01. The sequence continues at coordinate 15,455 of SVMF01000008.1, forward strand.
GGACGATAGAAGGCTTCGTTCCCATCTTCAGGTTCACATCACCAACCTGAAGCATCTGCACAAGGATCTCCTTGAGGCAAGCATGAACCTCAGTTGCCTCCTTGAGCTTTCTTTCCTTGACACGTTGACGCAGCAGCTCAACTGCCTTGCACGAGGTCTCCACGCCGAGATCAGCAAGGATCATGCTCTCCTCGAGTTCCTCGTAGAAGTCATCATCCGCACCACGGAATGCGGCAAACACACCTCCCAAGGTTGATGCGATCGCCGTTCTGGTTTTCTTTAAGCCATTTTTAATTTTATCAAAAAAACCCATTTTGTTCTCCTTTATTCAACGATCCCCAAATACTGCTGCATTTGGTTCAGATCCAGATGCAGGATCTTGGAAATACCCTGCTCCTGCATGGTAACACCGTAAAGCACATCGGAAGCCTCCATTGTGCCTCGACGGTGGGTAATGACGATAAACTGTGTCTTTTCGCACAATGTGCGCAGGTACTTAGCAAAACGCTCAACATTTCGGTCATCGAGTGCTGCGTCGATCTCATCGAGCATACAGAACGGCGTCGGTCTGACCTTCAGAATCGCAAAATAGAGTGCAATAGCCACGAAGGCCTTCTCACCACCGGACAGAAGTGTAATGCTCTTGAGCTGCTTTCCGGGAGGTTGGACACGGATCTCGATGCCGCAGGACAGTGGCTCATTGACATCCTCGAGTTCCAGAGAGGCCTTGCCGCCGCCGAACATCTCCACAAAGGTCTGGCTGAAATAGGTGTTGATCTTTGTAAACTCTTCGGTAAAAATCTCTGTCATCTGCTTGGTGATATCTGCGATGATGCCCTCAAGCTCACGCTTTGAGGTCAAAACATCGTCGCGTTGTCCCGTCAGATATTCATATCTCTCGTTGACGCGTTCAAACTCAGAGATCGCACCGATATTAACCGCACCGAGCGCAGAGATCTTGCGTTTGAGCTCAGAGGATCTCTTCTGCGCCGAGCCGACATTATCGATCTTCGCAGCAACCTCAGGTGCCGTTGTACGGGTCAGCTCATAGCTGTCCCACAACTTGTCGATGATCTGTTTTTCCTCCATCTCGGCCGTGTTTTTCTTGGCCTCGAGGCGGGCGCTTTCACGCTCCATGTCGAGAATGTCGCGATTTTTCTGCTGTGCAGCCTTCTCCGTGGCGGTCTTACGGGCCTCCACAGCAAAGCGGGCTTCTAACGCAGCCTTCAAGCCATCCCGTTCTTCCTGCGTTTGTGCTTCCTTCTGCGTAAGCAGCTCTTCCTTCTGCCCGATCTGCTCAGCGATCTTCAGCTTATCAGCCTCGTAGCCGTCAATCAGGGCCAGCTTCTGCGTACGGTCGCCCTGCATCGCAAGTTCAAGGCCCTGCAGGCGACTGACGGAATCCTTCGCCGTAAACTTTTCTGCCTCACAAGCCGCAAGCTCCATACGAAGCTGCGTCATCTGCTCACTCAGGCGGTTAGACTGCTGTGCAGCAACGCTCTGTCCATCGGAAAGCGTTGTAAGTTCACGTTCATTTTCGTTGATCTTTGTTTGTAACGCATCGAGCTGCTTTTGCAATTCGTCGCAGTGTACACGGTCAGCCGTGAGGCGCTCGTCCAGCGAAGCAATCTCACGGTCGCTCGAAGCGATCGCATCTCCGATGGCCTGCGCCAGAATGGCATACTTCTTTTCCTCGCCCTCAAGGCGAAGAGCCTCATCCTGCGCCTGACGCAGACAGGCTTCCTCTGCAGAAAGCTCGAAGGCTACCTGCTGCACCAGTCGTTCGGCCTCACTTAGCTCGGTCTTGAGCCGGTTCAAGGTCTCGAGCCGCTCTGCGCGCTTGCTCTTGAGGCGTTCTATCTCATTGGCACGGGACAAAATTCCCGCATTCTTCGTAACCGAGCCGCCCGTCATCGAGCCACCTGCATTGATGACCTGTCCATCGAGCGTAACGATGCGGAACCGATGCGAATAACGGTTTGCAATGACAATGGCCGCGTCCATGTCATCGGCAATGACGGTCTTTCCGAGCAGGTTTTCAACGATATTGCGGTATTGCGCGGCACATTCGATCAACTCCGAAGCAATGCCGACAAAGCCTCTGCACTTGTCCACATCCTTCTCGCTGAGCTTTTTCCCCTGAATGACATTTAGCGGAAGGAAGGTCGCACGGCCATTATCGCTGCGTTTTAGGAACTGGATCGCAGCCTTGGCATTTTGCTCATTGTCGACCACGATCTGCTGCATGGCATTGCCCAAAGCAATTTCAATTGCAACCGCATAGGTGTCATCGGTGCGGATCAAAGCCGATACCGGTCCGTGAATGCCACGCAGCGCAGAGCGCTTGCTCTCTTGCATCACGATGCGGACTGCCTTGGAGAAGCCTTCAAATTCGCGCTCCATCTCCTCAAACATTTTGAGCTTGGAGCTCACCGTATCAAAGGAAACGGTCGTTTCTGTAAGCTGCTTTTGCAGGGCATCGCGCTTTTCCGTGCGGGTCTTGCTGCGCAGGCGGTAACCATCGACCGTATTCTGCGCGGCCTTGATCTCATCCTTGGCATCAGAAAGGCGCCTTTGCGCCTGCTTAAGCTGTTGCTGTGCCTCAGACTGTCTGTTTCTGGCCAGCTCACACTCAGTCTGCACCTCATTCTGTCTGTTCACACTGCGCTGTACAGCCTCCTGCGTTGCCGAAAGGTCTGCATTCTTGGCAGATTCCTCCGTGCGCAGGCGCTCCTGCTCATTTCGCAGGGATAAGAATTGTTTTGTCATGCCCTCAGCAGCATCGGCAAGCTTTTTCCCCTCCTGCTGAGCTTCATCCAACTTTTTATTAATTTCCGTGATTTGTGCATCCAGCTCAAGCATACGTGCATGAAGCGTTTCGATCTGCTGACCGATGCCGCCGCTTCTGCTGTCCTGATCGACAAGCTCCTGCTGCACGCGCAGGATGTTCGCCTCAGCATTGTCCTTATTGGTCTGCAAAACGGCAATTTCAGCATGGATCGACTGTACGGCCGTCTCAGCTTGGTTGATCTGCTCACGAATGGACTCAATCTGCAGATCCCGCTGATGCAAATCAAAGGTCAATGTTTCACTCGTCACATAGAGGTTGTCCAACGCCTCATGCTCCTGCTGCAGGATAAAGGCCGCAGAATGGAAATCCTCCTCTGCCTTTCTGGCCGTCGCACTGAGTTTTTCCAGCTGATGCAGCCACAACGCAACCTCAAGGCCCTTGAGTTCATCGCGGAATGTCAAAAAAGCCTGTGCTTTTTCCGACTGTACCCTTAGCGGCTCCACCTGCAGCTCCAATTCGGAGATCTTGTCACCGATACGCAGCAGATTGTCCTGCGTGTGTGCCAGTCGACGTTCTGTCTCCTCCTTGCGGTGGCGATATTTGGAAATACCGGCTGCCTCTTCAAAGATCTCGCGACGGTCTGTCGACTTGACGGACAGGATTTCATCGATTCTGCCCTGACTGATGTTGGAATAACCCTCACGGCCCAGACCGGTATCCATGAACAGCTCGTGGATATCACGCAGACGCACCGACTGCTTGTTTATGTAGTATTCACTTTCCCCCGATCGAAAATACCGACGAGTGATCATTAGCTGATCTGCATCATAACGCATTGCACGGTCGGAATTATCCAGCGTCAGAGTCGCCTCAGCAAAGCCGACCTGCTGTCTTTTCTGCGTGCCACCGAAAATGACATCTTCCATCTTCACACCACGCAGGACGCGGCTGCTCTGCTCGCCCATGACCCATCGGATCGCATCGGAAATGTTCGATTTGCCACTTCCGTTCGGGCCAACGATCGCAGTGATATCATCGCCAAAGGAAATAATTGTCTTGTCGGGGAAGGATTTGAATCCTTGCACCTCTAACTGCTTCAGATACATCTATACAATACTCCTATTGTAATCTATTAAAGTATTCTACCAAATTGCGAAGAAAAATGCAAGCCGATTCCGCGCTGTTTCCGATATTTTTTCAAAAAGAAAATAGGACTGTCCTTTACAGTCCCATTTTCTTCAGTGCATCACAAGCCGCAGCTTGCTCCGCGCGTTTTTTACTGCTGCCGATGCCCTGGCCAATCTGCTCTCCGTTGAGCTTCACGCAGCTATGAAATTCCTTGCAGTGATCCGGGCCACTCTGCCCGAGCAGCTCATATGACAAAACCTGATCCTTTTTTTGCTGGATATATTCTTGCAGCTCCGTCTTATAGTCGCGACTTTTCGCTACAGCCGAGAGCTTCGGCAGGATCAGTCGCATGACAATGAACTTGGCCGCTTCAAAACCACCGTCCAAAAACGCAGCAGCGATCAATGACTCCATCACATCACACAAAATGCTTGTCCGCGCCGCACCACCACCCTGCTTTTCGCCGTGTCCGAGCATTAGATGCTCTCCGATGTGCAATTCAGTTGCGACCTCAGAAAGGTTCTTCTCGCACACAAGGTCTGCACGGATGCGCGTGAGCTCTCCCTCATGCTTATCCGGGAACGTCTTATACAGATACTCCGCCGTGACAAAGCCGAGAATGGAATCTCCCAAAAACTCCAATCTTTCATAGCTCAGGAGATTGTTTTTATACATTTCATTTGCATAAGAAGAGTGAGTCAGAGCCATCTTGAGCAGCTCTTTGTCCCGATAGGTATAGCCAATAGCTTTTTCCAGTTCTGTCCACATAATATCATTCCTTGGGCAGTGTCATATCAGACACATGCTCCTTGATTGCTTCGCAAAAGCCGCAGTTTACCGCATTGATCGCCTGCCGAATGGCACCACGGGTTCCAAGAGCATCCGACGAGCCGTGCGCCTTTATCACGGGCTTGGAGATACCAATGATCATGGAGCCACCGATATTTCGGTAGTCCATCTTGGATTTCAGGTTCTTGATGCCCTTCATACAGCACAGCGCACCGAGCTTGGAGATGATGTTGCGTTTGAAGATGCCCGTAAGCTCCTTGGACATATATTTGGCCGTCCCCTCAATGCCTTTGAGGAAAATATTGCCGGAAAATCCGTCCGCAACAATGACATCTACATCACCGCCAACCGCTTCGCGGGCCTCAATGTTGCCGATAAAGTTGATGTTACCCTTTTCATGTGCCGCCTTCAGAAGCTCATATGCCTCCTTACGCAGGTCATCACCCTTAGATTCCTCGGTCCCATTGTTGAGAAGGCCAACACGGGGATTCTTCTTTTTCAACGCATACTCAGCATAGAGCGATCCCATACATCCAAACTGCAGCAAAAACTCACCGGTGCAGGCCACATTGGCACCTGCATCGACCAGAATAGAGCTGTTTCCAAGCGGAATGACCGGAGCCAAAGCAGCTCTGCGGATACCGCGGATACGCTTGACAACCAGCGTTGCCGCCGTCAGGAGCGCACCTGTATTGCCTGCGGAAATGAAGGCATCCCCTTCTCCCTGTGAAAGCATCCGAAGTCCGAGCACCATCGACGAATTGCGGTGCTGATGAATGACCTGCGCAGGATCATCGTGCATTTCAACCACATCGTCGGCATGGGCAATCTCCACCCCATCGGGCAAAGTGTCCCAGCCGTTTTTGCGCATACTGGCAAGGATCTCCTCACCTCGGCCAACTAAAACGATCTGAACACCAAATTCCTTGGCAGACTGCAGTGCACCGACTACGATCTGTTCCGGCGCATTGTCGCCGCCCATGGCGTCGATGATGATCTTCATGCTTTTCCCTCATTTCTCATCGCCTCAATGTGCGCAAGCGCGCGATTCGCGATGGCAAGATTTTTATTTGCCTTACCCTTGACCCTCTCGGTAAGGGGGGCAATGATGCCGAAATTGATATTCATCGGCTGGAAATTCACGACAGAAGTGTCACTGATGTACTGTGCCAACGAACCAATGGCAGTCATATTGGTAAAGTTCGGAATCTTCTCATTGTTAAGCCTTGCTGCCATACACACAGCCGCCAGATACCCGGAGGCGCACGATTCCACATAGCCTTCCACACCCGTCATCTGTCCTGCAAAGGCCACAAGAGGATTGTTTCGGTCGGCATAGGTGCAGTCAAGCAGCTTCGGAGAATTCAGAAAGGTGTTGCGATGCATCACACCGTAACGCACAAACTCTGCCTCATGCAGAGCCGGGATCATGGTGAACACCCTTCTCTGCTCCGGGAAACGCAGATGTGTCTGGAAACCGACAATGTTATAGATGCTGCCTGCGGCATTGTCACGGCGCAGCTGCACCACGGCATAGGGTTCTCTCCCCGTCTTTGGGTCACGCAGGCCGACCGGCTTGAGGGGTCCGTAACGCAGAGTATCCTCTCCCCTGCGTGCCATGACCTCGACCGGCATACAACCCTCAAAGACCTGCGAATCCTCAAAGCCATGCACCTGTGCCTCCTCGGCGTTGGCAAGCTCCTTGACAAACGCCTGATATTCCCAGCGCTCCATGGCGCAGTTGATATAATCGGCACTGCCTCTGTCATAGCGTGAGGCAAACCACGCCCGTTCCATATCGATGGACTCCAGCGTTACAAGAGGCGCTGCTGCATCGTAAAAGTGCAGATATTCCGAGCCGCCGAAATAGTCGGCAATGGCATCGCTCAAAGCATCGGAGGTCAGCGGTCCGGTCGCAACAATGACGGGACCTTCCGGAATCGCAGTCACTTCCTCAGAAACCACCGTGATGTTCGGATGATTTCGGATCTTCTCCGTGACCATACCGGAAAAACCGTATCGGTCAACCGCCAGGCAACCACCTGCCTCCACACGGGTTGCATCGGCACACTGCAGAATCAGGCTACCCAAACGGCGAAGCTCCTCCTTCAAGAGGCCAACCGCATTTTCCAGACGATCACCTCGCAGGGAGTTCGAGCAAACCAGTTCGGCAAAGTCCTCGCAATGATGCGCAGGCGATTTTTTCTGCGGCTTCATCTCATAAAGTCTCACCACAAAGCCGCGCTCGGCAAGCTGCCACGCTGCCTCACTGCCGGCCAGGCCGGCGCCGATGACCTTTACCTCTGTCATGATTTCTTCGTCCTTCTCTTTTTCGTCTTCTCAGGCTCTTCCTGCTCCTGCTCAACGCTCTCGCTCGTAGCCTTCGGCATCTTGCGCTTATAACCGCGCTTATCCTCGGGCAGGAAGTTCGAGCATTCCTCGTTGATGCAAAACGGCTTCATCTGACCCTTGCCCGAACGCTTGAACATCGTCTGTCCGCAGGTGGGGCAGTCGTTAGCAGTTGGGACATCCCAGGTCATAAAGCCACATTCGGCACCACGCTCACAAGCATAGTAGGCATAGCCTCTCTTGCTCTTTCTCTTCAGAATCGTACTGCCGCACTTCGGACAGCGACCCGGCATTTTTTCCACGATCGCCTTGGTATTTCTGCACTCCGGGAAGCCGGGGCAGGCCAGGAAACGGCCAAATCTGCCAATCTTGACGACCATCTGACGGCCACAAAGCTCACAGACCTCATCGGAAACCTCATCGGGCACCTTGATGCGCTTGCCCTCAAGGGCCTGCTCAGCGCTGATCATCTGTTCATGGAATACGCCGTAGAAGTCACGCAGAACTTGCTTCCAAGGAATTTTGCCTTCTTCGATTTGGTCGAGGCTCTTTTCCATACTAGCGGTAAATTCGACATCGATAACGTCGTTAAATCGCTCGATCATCAGGTCCGTCACGACCTCACCAAGCGGTGTCGGGCGCAGACGCTTGTCCTTTTTGATAACATATTCTCTGTCCTGCACGGTTGCCACGATCGAGGCATAGGTCGACGGTCTGCCAACGCCCTGGTCCTCCATCGCCTTAACCAACGTCGCTTCTGTGTAGCGTGCCGGAGGCATGGTGAAATGCTGTTCCTTCACGGTCTTCTCGCAGCGCAGGCTTTCCGAACCGTTCAGGTTCGGCAGGCTACCGTGCTTTTCCTCAGACTCGTCATCACGGCCCTCTTCATAAATCGCGGTAAAGCCCGCAAACTTCATAATCTGCTCACTGGCACGGAAAATATGGCCTGCGCAAGCTGCATCGATCTGCACCGCATCATAGCGCGCATCAGACATCTGGCTTGCCACATAACGGCTCCAGATGAGCTTGTAAAGGCGATACTGGTCCTTTGTCAGGCTACCCTTGATCTCCTCGGGGTCGAGGGCAACATTGCTCGGTCGGATCGCTTCATGTGCATCCTGCGCGCCTTCCTTCTTGCGATAGCGGCGCGGCGAACCGGGATAGTAATCCTTTCCATAGCGGCCGAGAATGAAGTCCTTTGCTGCAGCCAAAGCTTCCTCGGAAATACGCAGGGAGTCGGTTCTCATATAGGTGATCAGACCGACGGTTCCCTCACCATCGATGTCGATACCTTCATACAGCTGCTGCGCGATCGACATCGTGCGTCTGGGCGTCATATTAAGCTTTCTCGAAGCCTCCTGCTGCAAAGTGGAGGTGATAAACGGGGGCGTAGGAGAACGGTGTTTCTCACTGCGCTTGATGGAATCAATCGTAAACTCCTTGCCCTGCACATCAGCAATGACACGGTCAGTCTCTTCTTCCGTATGAAGCTCCCGCTTCTTTGGATCACCATAGTAGCGTGCGGTAAAGCTGCCTGCGCCTTTGGTGCAATGCAGGAGCGCATCGAGCGTCCAATACTCCTTCGGCTCAAATGCAGCAATCTCACGCTCACGCTCAACAACCAATCTCGTTGCGACCGATTGCACACGGCCTGCCGAAAGGCCTCTGCGGATCTTCTTCCACAACAGCGGACTGAGCTGATAGCCCACAATGCGGTCAAGTACACGGCGAGCCTGCTGTGCGTCGACCAGATTCTCGTCGATGCTGCGCGGAGCGGCCATACTGTTGAGAATAACATTCTTCGTAATTTCGTTGAATGTGACACGCTTTGTTCTGTCAACCGGCAAATCCAGAAGTTTCATCAGATGCCAGGAAATCGCCTCACCTTCACGGTCAGGGTCGGTTGCGAGATAGATCACGCTTGCCTTCTGCGAAAGGTTTTTCAGCTCTGCAATCAGCGCCTCTTTTCCCTCTAACGGGCAGTATTCGGGCTCAAAATCATTTTCGATCTGCACACCCATCGTACTCTTCGGCAGATCACGCAGGTGACCCATGCAAGCTCTGACCTCATAATTCGGGCCAAGATATTTTCCGATCGTTTTTGCCTTCGACGGCGACTCTACAATTACCAAATTCGTTCCTTTAGCCATGCAGGAACCTCCAGTCATTTTCTTACAAAATAATTCGCGCCTTGTTTTTCAGCAAGCTGTTTGATCTGCAGCATCGTCATCGCTGCCATCACCCGTGCAGATGGCAAACTTCCAGATGCGACGATCTCATCTAAGTGCTGAGGCTCATCACCGAGCAGATCATATACAGCCTTTTCATCCTCTGACAGGTCTGTCGGAGGCTCTTTGTCCATACTATAAGTGCTTTCTTTCTGATTGTCAACGGCTTTTTTGTCGTTCGGGTCAGCATGAAACACAGGAGAATACACCGGAAGTGACATTCCGTAGCGTGCTTCGAAAAGTTTTTCAAGTGCCGACTTATTCCGGCCGTCGACCAGTTTCCCCGGAAACAGATGCTGATAATTCTGCAAAACATCCCAACCGTTGATCGCCAGCTGAGCGCCATCACGCAGCAGCTCATTGCTGCCCTCACATTGTGCCAAGCCGAGGTTCCCGGGTATGGTATAAACATCCCTGCCCTGCTCAAGGGCAAAATTTGCCGTGATCAAAGCTCCGCTCCCGAGCGGTGCCTCCACAACAAGGACACCAACAGACAAGCCGCTCATAATGCGGTTTCTGCGAGGGAAATTTCCCTTGTTCGGTGGGGTTCCCGGTGGGTATTCCGTGATCAGGCAGCCATGTCTCTCCACCTCACGGAAGAGCCATCGGTTTTCCTGCGGATATGGTCGGTCGATTCCTGCCCCCAAGACACACAGTACGGGAACCGCAGAATCCAGCGCACCTTGCAGCGCCATCGTATCGATACCTCTGGCACCGCCAGAGATCACCACTCCACCGGAATTTGCGATCAGCTTAGAAAATTGCTTTGCATACAACAAACCGTACGCGCTGCATTTTCGGGTGCCGACGATCGCAATGGCCGCTTCCTCATCCACCCTCGGCATCGTGCCTCGATAATAGATCACAATGGGAGGCTCGGGAATGTTCCTCAGGCGATCCGGATAAAGCTCGTCATAGATCGGCAGCACGCGGATATCCTGATTGTCACAGTCGATCATGACCTTTTGCGCACTCGACAGGTCTTTATTCAGCACGGGGTCCAGCCACTTTCGTTGAAATCCCTCGGTATTCTCACACTGCTGGCGGGTCAGGCAGTAAATATTTTCCGCCGATCCAAACAAACGAAGCAACTCACATTGTCCCCGTATACCAACGCCATCGAGCATGGTTAACCATATCCAATGTACCAGCATTCTATTTCTCTCTTTGACTTTATTTTCGCATTTGCCACAGTACGATCCCAGCGGCAATGCCTGCATTAAGCGATTCACATCTTTCCTGCATGGGAATGATCACACAGCGGTCAGCAGCCTCAAGAAGTTCCTTGCAAATGCCTTGTCCCTCGCTGCCGATCACCACGACATAATCACGCAGGTTGATCGAACGGATATCCACGGCCTCGTTCGATAGCGCGGTAGCCGCAACGGGGACACCCGAAGACAGCAGCTGGGTTATCGTAACACTCTGTGGTACCGAGCGCAATACTGCGCCCATCGACGCTCTGACGGTCTTTTCCGAATACGGATCGGCGCAGCCCTCTCCGAGCAGTACCTTCACACCAAAAGCATCGGCCGTCCTTAGAATCGTACCGAGATTTCCCGGATCCTGAATGCGATCGAGCAGAAGCATTCCCGGTTCGATCGCAGCTTGCATCTGTTTCGGCAGGTCACAGGTAAAAATGACGCCCTGCGGTGTTTTCATCGAAGAAACGCTCTGCATGAGCGACTGTGGGATTTCCACAAGACGTACGGTCTTCGGCAACTCAGGACAATTCGCCTCATCCGTCACTATGACGGTCTTGAGCCTCGGATACCATTTTAGTGCCTCATTCAAGAGCTTGAAGCCGTCAGCGACGAACTCTCCACACTGCATTCGGTATGAGCGGGATGTCTGCAATTTTTTAATATGGCGAATCAGCGGATTTTGGGCACTTGTGATTCTTTCTGCCTGCAAAATCTGCACCTCCCATGACCATATATTTTATTCTGAATCTCAATATAGCATATTTATATGCGAATTTCAAGTGCTATACATTAAATATTGACTTGTCAGCATTTTGATTGTATCATGTAGAAAAGGAGTGTGGTTCCATGCAACTTGACGGTTTTCTGTTTTTTATTTTGATGATCGCAATCGGTTATCTTGTGGTCAAATGCAGGCTCATTGACGATGCGGCGGCAGACAGTCTGTCGTCGATTTTGCTCAATGTCTGCTTCCCTGCCATGGTTCTGAAGAACTTTCTGAACACAGACACCGAAAGTCTTTTACAAAGCGGCAGCGCCGCCGTAATCGTTTCTATCATTTGCAGCGTAATCCCCTCGATTCTGGCCTCAGTATCTCTGAGGAAATCCGAAAACGACCGCCGTGTGCTGTTTCGCTACATCTGCGGTGTCGGAAACACCTCATTTGTATGCCTCCCCCTGTTCAGCCTGTTTTTAAGCTCCGAGCAAATGCTCGTAGTCTTCATTCACGGTGCAGTCATGGACATCCTGATCTGGGCAGTTCATCACCAACTCTTCCTCGGCAGCAGCCACGGTTCAGTGCATCAGGTCCTAAAAAAAATGTACACTTCCCCGTGTCTGATTGCTGTCATTCTCGGCATTGTACTTTGCTTTGCCAAGATTGAGCTTCCGTCCTTTTTGATGTACACGATCAATGCCACAGAGGCTGCCGTTTCTCCTCTTGCACTGCTGTTCATTGGCATGCTCATATGCCGCTACGGTCTGTTCGGCTGGATTCGCAGCAAGGATGCCGTTATTTATTCCCTGCTTCGTGTATTGATCTATCCACTGATTGTTTTCAGCGTGCTATACTGGATTCTGCCCTTACAAACTGCCGTGATATTATCGATGCTGTTCGGCTCACCGACGCCCATCACAGCTGTACTGTGGTGTAAGGAATATGGCAAGAGCACCAAGCTCGTCGTCAACTGCCTTATACCGTCGACGGTGCTCTATTTCTCGGTGATGGGCAGCGTTCTGTTGCTGCTGACAAGTCTTAATATTCTGTGATAACAAAAAGGGCAAGAGCTTGTGTCAATGTCACCAAGTTAAGAAAAGCCGGGTCCCGCAAAAATGCGAGACCCACAGAGTGTCAAAAAAGTCGCCAATCGTCAAAATGCAAATTTTTGGCGGTTGGCGATCTGTGTTCAAATAAGCGATTGCAAACGTATCTCCGATACAGCAAAAAAGCACTTCAAATGCTTGCTTTGCAAGGCATTTTGACTTACATCGCAAACCGAGCTCTACCGTACCGTCGTACGCCGACGCGCTCGGTTTGCTCGTCTTGACGACTTTTTGAACTCTGTCAGTCTGTCGGAAATCACGTTTTTCGACAGACTGCGGGTCTCGCAAAAATGCGAGACCCGGCTTTTTACAACAATTTTCAAAAGAACGCATGATAAGACGATGAGCCAACCAGCATTTCATAGAACCTCGCAAAGGCACTGCATTTCACTTTCAAAGGAAATTTCACAAATTCCACTGGCATATATTGCGTTAAAAAACGACCTGTTTGACAGCTCGTCTTTGTGAGTATAACCCACGAGCCAAAAAGACTTGATTTTAGTGAAGTATCAGCTATCGCTGAAAGGAACAAATAGTTGAAAAACTCCAACTACCGAGCCGTCACATTTTGCTCCTACTTAGAATCATTGGACGTAATACAGTCCTTTTCCCGTGCCCATGTTCCCTATGACAATTCCGTTATGGAGTCATTCTTCTCAAGTCTAAAACGAGAAGGCTATACAGAACAAAATACCGATCTTACGGTGACTTTCGTGCAGCCGTAGATCGGTTATATGACCTTTTATAACGAAGTGCGTCCTCATGTAAAGAATGCATACAAGACGCCCTTAGTGAAAGAGCAGGAATACTATAATAAACAAGGGATATTTGAAGCAGATTAAATTGGACAAGGGAGTTCATATTTGCCGGTTATTCATTTATGTTCCGCCAAATTTAACTTTTTGGTATTTGGATGTCCAATTTGAACACATTTCGCGGAACCTCGAAAAAGCCCTATAATTCAAGATAAAATAAAAAGAGCACCGTCAATGTCCAACTTCAAGGAGTTCGGATTTGACGGTGTTCTTCAGATGGGTGTACTCCCCGAAAATGAACCCCAGTTAAAAGCCTTAATTTTCGGTAATTTTAGATCGTCTTATTGAGTGCCAGAGGGCAAAAATAATGGCAACAGCAATATAGAAACCTGCAAGCCAACAACGCGCCATAAGAACACTCTCCACATCCCCAACAAACGGTTCGATTATGGTTGACAACACATTAGAGAGGAAGTGTATCCACATGGGGACGATCAGGTTTCTGCAATATACATAGCATACAGCAATTATTACCGATAGGCAAAGATTCCCTATAATGAAAGTGCCAATATATATCAACATTTGTACAGGAGGCAACCCGGTAATAAACCAAAGCGGTGTGTGCCAAAAAGACCAAATAACACCAACCACTAAAGCAGATTTAATAACCTTACCGGGGTACTTTTTTTCAAAATATTGTTGTAAGAATCCACGCCAGCCCGCTTCTTCACCGGTAGCTCCTTGTGTAATAGCAAAGAAAATTATGGGAATCAGTGATTGAATGGTGATTCCCTTTAAGTCATGAAACGACAGTTCATTGTTACTTTGCACCGCAATTACATATGTTCCAAAAACCGCAGCAACAAGACAAACTGTTACAAACAGAAGAATTCCAATTTTCAATCGTGGTTTAAATGCATTCTTGATCCAATCAGAGCGCTTTTCTTCCGGAAACAACTTATGGAAAGAACACATAAGTACAATTGTCGGAACCCATGAAGCTCCAATAGTACCCCAGTTCATAACGCTTTTGTTTTGTCCACACAATAGGAACAAAATACCGACAAGCATTATAGCACCCCAAAATATAAGGTATGTAGTAATTACATACCTTCTTATGTAATTCTTTTCTCTATGTTGCAAGCCAGTATTCAAGTTTCTTTCTGTCAAATTCTTACCTCCACCAAAATAATTGTTTTACTTTTAAGCTTCATGCTCAATACCATTAAATCACCATATATTACTACTCATTATAACTGATTACTTTCCAATAATCGACCCCAGAATTTAGTGAAGAGTAAATAGTTAAGAGTGAAGAAGTAAAAATCGACATCCTTCTGTCGAAAGATGTCGATTTCTGGAGGTGCCGCCCAGATTTGAACTGGGGAATGAAGGTTTTGCAGACCTTTGCCTTACCGCTTGGCCACGGCACCATATTCAAAAAGGAACGTCTTGCGTTCCTTTTCATTTGGAGCGGGTGACGAGGCTCGAACTCGCTACCTCCACCTTGGCAAGGTGGCGCTCTACCGGATGAGCTACACCCGCATTTCGGTGCTACGTTAATCATAGCACCATGCGATGAATGGTGCCTCCGGTCGGAGTTGAACCAACGACACGTGGATTTTCAGTCCACTGCTCTACCAACTGAGCTACAGAGGCATTTCGAGCCGAGATAATCTCGGCTCAAAGCTTTCGAATATGGCGACCCGGAACGGACTCGAACCGTCGACCTCCAGCGTGACAGGCTGGCGTGCTAACCGACTGCACCACCGGGCCAAATTGTTGGTGGGAACAACAGGGCTCGAACCTGTGACCCCATGCTTGTAAGGCATGTGCTCTCCCAGCTGAGCTATGCTCCCATCTTTGGCGCCGCATCTCTCAGCGACGGGTCTTATTATACACGCATATGCCTTATTTGTCAAGCACTTTTTTCAAATTTTTTTAATTTTTTTCAATTGTTTTTGAAAGTTTGATTTTATAGGGTTATTAGCAGATTTTCCACATCTTTCGGGGTGAAATTGTACACCGTATCACAGAACTGACATTCGATGCTGATCGGTTTTCCCTCGTCGACGATTTCTTGCAGATCTTTTTTTCCTATGGCGATCAGACTTTTTTCAACGCGCTCGTGGCTGCAATAGCATTTATATGCCACTTCTGTCGGCTCAAAAAATTCCAGTTCGAATTCACAAAGCACAGTCTCGAGAATCTTTCTCGGGTCCATCCCCTTCTCCATCATGGGTGTGATTGCACCCGCGCAAGCAATTCCCGTCTCGATTTTGATAATAACGTCCTCCGGAGCACCGGGCAAAAGCTGGATGATATAACCACCGGCCACCTTCACCGTACAATCGGTATCTACCAGAACACCCAATGCACACGCGGTCGGTGTCTGTTCGCTCTGGGCAAAATATGCCGTCACATCATCTGCGATCTCGCCGGTAATGAGTTGGATGCTACCGATATACGGCTCCTTCATCTGAAGATCACGGATAACCGTGAGCATACCGTCCGTTCCGACAGCTGCACCAACATCGAGTTTTCCTGCGTATTTTTCAAGCAGGCTGATCTGTGGATTTGTCACATAGCCGCGCACATTTCCGACGGCATCACTCGTAGCCAGCAGTGTACCCAAAGGTCCGCCACCCTTGATCTGCAAGGTCATGGCGCCGTTCTCAACCTTCTGCAGGTTTCCCATCATGGAAGCCGCAGACAGCACTCTTCCCAGGGCAGCCGTTGCAGTGGGCGTTGTGTTGTGAATCTGTCTTGCGCGCTCCACCATTTGCGTGGATGAAATCGCCATCGCCTTGACATAACCGTCCTTGGTAATCGCTCTGATAATATGATCCATGGTTTACTCCTTCCAAGCAAGAAAGTAAATGCGCTGTTCGTCGCTTTTTGGCGCTTCCAGGCTGCAATCGCCAAACTGTACGATCTTGTTAAATCCTGCCTCCTGCAGCCACTGAGTCAATTCTGAGGGCTCATAGGCATACTCGCAGTGCTGCTCAAAGCTACGTTGCCAGAGAGCTCCCTGTTTCCGGAACAAGTCGATACCGTAGTAGCAGCAATTCTCCTCAACATCAAAATCAACACGCCAAACACAATAGCTGTCCTCGTTCTCATCCAAAAAGACCTGTCCGTCAATTGCCCTCAGCTTGTGCGGTGTATTGATATCGAAAATGAAAACACCGCCATCAGACAAATTCCGATATACTCTGCGCATCGTCTCACGCACATCCTGAGGATCTGTGACGTAGTTCAGGCTATCCAACAGGCAAAAAACAGCATCAACCTTCATCGGTAGCCGGAGCTTCTGCATCGGCTGTCGGATAAAAAACGGTCTGTTTTCGCAATGTGCTGCTTTTTGTGAGGCGATGGTAAGCATCTCTTCAGACAGATCCGCACCGATCACCTGATAACCAGCATTGGCCATCAACACAGACATGGAGCCGGTACCACACCCCAAGTCAAGCACCGATGTCGGATGCTTGTCATGTCGCCGCAGTATCGCCTCCAAAAAGTCCAGTATTCTCTTGTAATCGATATCCCTCGTCAGGCCATCATATGCGGCTGACAGGGTTTCATAAGCGTTCATTCTGATTCCTTGATGCGATCGAAGATCATGGAATATGCATCCTTGCCATTCATAAGGCTACGGTTAACACGGCTGACCGTTGCAGAGCTGGCACCCGTCTGTGCAAGAATGTCATTATAAATCATACCGTCGTATAGCATCCTCGCTACATCAAAACGCTGCTCGATCGCCCGAAGCTCAGTCTGCGTACAAAGATCATGAAAAAAAGCATAGCATTCCTCGGGGGTTTGCAATGCTAGGATCGCACGGTAGAGCGCATGCTTCGGATCGGAGTTTTTGCTGCGATTGTTCATAGTGTTGACCCCTTTGTAATTCTTTCACTATTTACAGTATAACACTTTCATGCGCAAAAGTAAAGTATTTTTTTCACTTTAGCGAAAAAAATCGTAATGGGTCAAAAAAATGAGGGGCGGCCAAAGCCGCCCCTCGGTGATAAAATCTGAAATTACTTGGAGTAACGATACATAATGGTTGCGAACTGAGCACGAGTTGCATTGTGCGTCGGGTTCAGGTTGCCATTGTCGCCACTGAAGATACCCTCATTGACAGCCCACAGCATGGCCTCAAGAGCCCAAGCGCTGATCTTGTCGGCATCAGCGAATTCGCCAAGGTCGATCTCGACAGCAGTGCCGCCTGCATAGCGATACAGGATGGTAGCGATCTGCTCACGGGTAACAGCGGTCAGAGGCTCGAAGGTGGTCTCGGTCATGCCTTTGACAACACCGTTGGCCTGTGCCCATGCGATAGCATCTGCATACCACTCGCCTTCCTTCACGTCGGTGAAGGTAGAGGGAGCTTCAACTGCGGGAGAACCAGCCATGCGGTACAGAACAGTAACGACCATGCCTCTGGTCAGAGTAGCATTCGGTGCGAAGGTATCAGGAGCGACACCATTCATGTAGTCGTTCTTAACCATGAAGTCAACTGCTTCGTGGAACCAATCGTTAACATTGACATCCTTGAATGCCACACTCGGGCAGACATAGACATGTGGCAGTGCGGAGGTGTAGTAGTCAACAGCCGTCTCTTCAGAGACGCAGCGGTACAGGACAGCGCTGAACCACTCGGCCGGCATATACTCGCCGTAGTACGGGATAGAGTTGTCGAAAATCTGGAACTTGCCGGTCTCGTCGTTGTACAGCAGGTATGCATTTTTGATGCCCTTATTCTCAACAAGAGAGCTGTAGCCGGTCTCTGCGTCGCTGATGTACCACTTGGCGTTATCGTCAGCGGTGTCAACGAACTTGATGGCCAGGGTCTCGTCGGTAGCAAGATACTTGCCGCTGACGGAATTCTTGATGGTGTAGACACCTTCCTCAACAGCCTCAATGGTGAAGAGGATGGACTTCTCGTTGGAGTAGAACTCGATGTACTCAGTGCCCATCTCAGCGTCTTCGAAGTCAGCAACACGAACGGTATTGCCCTGTGCATCCAGCGCCATGGGATCTTCCGTGATGAAGTAGTAGTTGGAATCGGTATTCCAGCCACACAGTGCCCAATCGCCACTGTAGTCTACATCGTAGTCCATGTAGAAGTTAGCCTTCTCCAGAGGAATCTTGGTAACACGAGCATACAGTGCGTAGAAGGTGTACTCGGTCTCTATGACGGTCATTGCGTCGCCTTCGAAGAACCACGGCTCAGCGATGTTCCAAATCTCATCTTCGGTAGCCTTCTCAACGATCTCAGGAGCCCAGAACATGAACTCATGATCTGCAGGAGCTTCAGCAGCCTCATAGACGAAGGTATCACCGGTCTTGCACTCGATAACTTCAGTGCCAGCCGGGGTGACCAGGTTGATCTTTGCCGCCAGACCGGTCTCGAAGAAGTAGGCTTCCTCTTCGTTCTCGTTGGAAGCATAGTCAATGGCGGTGACAATCGCGCTGTCAATATCCTTAACGTTGAAGGTAGCAGTGAAGGTCTCGCCCTTCTTGTCGGAGGAGAACAGAGCTGCGTCAATGATATTGTAGGAAGCATCTGCCAGGTAAATAGCCTGCAGGTAGTTCTCGTCGGTTGCAGTAACGGTAACGGTCTCTGCCTCTACGTCGTACACGACATCTTCGATCACAGGAGCAGTATAGTCGACGGTTACATCCATGGTCCAAATATCCTTAACTTCAGTATCGCCATAGGGCAAAACTGCGTCAAAGGTAATGGTAGCAACAGTGCCAGAGGGAACGAAATCGCCGTTCTCATCGGTACCATCCCAAACGAACTGACCCATGGACATCCAAGCAGCGTAGTCGTTATCAAAATAAGATTTCGGCAGGTACTCAGTGTCATCAACATAGTAGACCTCACCGGTCTCCTTATTGGAAACGGTCATGATCAAGTGTCTTGCATTACGCAGCTGATACGGCTCGATGAAGAGAGCCTCTGCATAGTTGTAAGTACCATCGGTTGCAGAGGTGGAGAATGCCATGTGTTCCGGATAGTACGGAGCATAGCCAAGCATATTGTCGCCAAGATAGCCGTAGGCCTTGGTGATCCCTGCGTCAACCATGCGAGCAGTCTTCGGCTCAGTGATGAAGCTCAGCAGGCCGGAGTTTGCATAGGTATAGCCCAGATCGCCGTAGGTGTCGCCATCAGCATTTGCAACTGTGGTGTTGAGCCAGTACTCTGCTTCAACGATGTCGATGAAGTCAGCGCCTTCCAGGACGGGACCCTTGGTCCAGTCGCCGTAGTAGGCCAGGAAGGTAGCATGGATATCGGCAAATTCCTGTCCTTCATAGTACTCAGTGAAGGTGACGAAACCTTCAATGAAGGTGCCATTGTCGAAGTTGGCATCCAGCTCAGCCTTCTGCTTCTCGGTCAGAGCGATGGAAACATCGATGGAGATCTCCTCGTTCGGAGCCAGCGTGAATTCGCTAATCTCTGCGCCGTTGGAGGAGAAGGTAGTCTCGATGTCGAGGTAATCGGAAGTCAAGGTATTGAGGAAGTTGGGATCCTCGCCTTCCTTGGCGACATTGTACAGGTAGTCATACAGACCAATGACATCGAAATCGGTGTAGTAAACCTCGAACTTGGAATCGTTCTTGACGGTCAGGGACATCTCATAGATGCCGGTCTTCTCTGCATCGTCGCCCAGCTCGACCAGCGGGTCAACAATGTAAGCGGATTTCAGATAGTTCCAGATTGCATTCTGGGAGTTCGCCAGACCTGCGCCCTGCTTACGCGGGGAGTAGGGATAGCCGTCAGCATCGCCCAGAATGATTGCAGTGCTCTCCATGAGGTCTCTTGCGAGCTCAGCAGCATCATACTTGGAGATGTCGGGGTTCTCGTTGTAGATCATGGTCAGAACGTTTGCGTAGGTAGCAGAAGCGTTCGGAGCAGCCATGGAGGTGCCACTGTAAACCTCGTATGCGTCGTCAGAGCCGATGACGGTGGAGTAAACATTGCCGCCAACGGAGGTGATAGACGGAGTGAGGGTCAGCATCGGGGAAGTACCCCAGTTGGAGAATTCGCTCATCAGGGCAGCGTTTGCGTTGTCGATGTAGACCAGCTCGGGGGAAGTTGTAATCTCCTTGACCTCAGCGGCCTCAAGAATCTCCAAAGCAGACATCTCGAGGGAGATGGCCGGAATCTCGAAGGTCTCAATCTGCATGGAGATGATACCCTCGTCGTTATTGACAACGATGCAGCCGACAGCGCCTGCAGCAGCAGCCCATTCAACCTTTTCTTCGAAGGTGTACTCGCCGCGGGATACAACAGCGATCTTGCCGCTAACATCATAGTTAGCATAGTCTTCCTGAGCGCCCAGGGAGATCTTGCCGTCAGCGCCTCTGACGATGACAAACTCGAGGGTCTTGTCGCCAAAGTTCTTCAGCCAGGAATCCTTTTCTTCTGTAGCGGAATCGGTGTAGGGGATGTTTGCCTCACCAACCGTCAGAACGTATGCGGGATATGCAAGGTTCTCAACGGAAGCAACGGAAGCGTTGCCGGTGTAGGTAGAGGGGGAAGCAACGGTGCCGTAGTCGGTGTAGTCAGCGCCAGCGATGCCGGTGTAGCCTTCCCAAACGGTGGTGTAGTAGGACATGGAGTACTCGTTACCTGCAGCAACAGAGAGGATGACGCCTGCATTTCTCAGGGTCTCGTAGATGTTGCCGAAGTACTCATCTTCCAGAGATGCATCATAGGTGAAGCCGTTCTGAGCACCGATGGACATGTTGATGACATCAGCGCCGAGAATGTAAGCGTCTTCCAGAGCATCGAAGTAGATGTCGGAGGTGGTGCCGCCCTCTTCATCCATGAAGATCTTCATGGAAAGAAGCTGAGCATAGGGAGAGCCGCCCATGAAGGAGAAAGCAATGCCGCCATCCTCAGTGGTCTCACCGACATAACCTGCAACCGAACCGGAAACGTGGGTGCCGTGACCGTTGTAGTCAGTAACATCGTTGTCGCCCTCTGCATAGTCATATGCAAACGGAACCTTAGCGTTGATGTACTTGCCCTCGCCATTGGTGAACTCCAGAGCAGCGTTAACATACTCTTCCGTCAGCAGGCCGTACTCACCGCAGAAGTTCAGGGAATCCTGGAAAGCTTCGTGGGTGGTGTTCAGGCCGGTGTCAAGGACTGCAACTACGATGCCGGAGCCATCATAGTAGTCGTAGAAGGAATCAGCGTTGCCGGTCATGTACTCATTCGCGATAGCCATCTTGGTATCGGTCGGAATCTTGTACTCGGGCTCGGCATAGGAGTTGGCAATATGGACAGCCTTGACGCCCTCAATAGCAGCAATAGCCTCGAGATCGCCGTAAGCAACATCACAGCTGAAGCCGTTAAGCAGAGTGGTGAACTCATGCTTAAACTCATAGCGGATGCCCTTCATTGCCTTGCGGACAGTGTTATGCTCGTTGATGAGCTTAACGCGCTGAGCAGCAGCCTTCTCGGTGCCGTTCTCAGCAACCTCTGCCTCGCACTTGCCGTCGAGGATGACGATCGCACGAACGATCTCATCATCGGCATAACGATAGGTGTTGAGTTCCTTGAAAGATTCGCTCTTGAAGCCTGCCATAGCCTCTTCCTTGGCAGCCTTGTCGGAAGCGAACTCGGTCTTTGTGGTCTTTGCGAAATCCTTATCGGACGGGGTCTTGGCAGCGAAAGCAGTGCCGACGCAGCCGAGAACGATCGTCAGAGCAAGAACAAGCGCAAGAACACTCTTGATTTTTCTCATAGTTTCGTCTCCTTTTCAGATTTTTTTAGGTAGCCTGTCTCCGAAGTGTATCCCTAAACCTCGGAGAGTATAAAGTTATACCTGTTGCATACTATACCAAAAATTTCAGCATTTGTCTATATTTTTCTTCATAAATAATTATAAAAAATACTGCGCACTTTAGCGCAGTATTTTGTTGAATTATCCAAAAGAATCATGTATCACGACATATATCGGTTCTGTAATGTTCTCACCATCTGCGTGTAGAGCTTTCTGCACTCGTCGTTGCGGCCGTTCACGATCGCCTCATAGCAAGGCGCAAGCCACTTCTCTCGCACCTGCGCATAGCACAGATCGGTGTCGTCGCAGTAGTCCATACAGGCAACGATCACAGGCGCGATCTCGTAGTACAGCGCAATGTCGTCTTGTCCGCCATTTTCTCTCAGCCAGCCGTCACGGAAATTGCGGAAGGCCTGCAGCTGCTCGCAATCGTCATCCTTCCCCTCATAGCGGCAGAGCGCCGTCGTGATGTAGCACAGTCCCTTCTTGCTATAACCCGCCTCGAGCACCTGATAGTCGCCGGGTGTCCACTTGTGCTCCGGCCATTTTTCCAGCCATTGACGGTTGAGCTCCCGTCGGAACATCTCAGAGGTGTCCATGTGCAACTTCTTCACCAGCGGTGTCAGGAAGATCGCCAGAACCACCCGGGTCTCAAACAGAAGATCGTTCCTCTTGTTCTCCTTCTGCCAACGGGGCTGCGCGTAAAAATAGCTCTCCAGTGCGTCGATCAGATCTGCACAGATCTGAGAAATCGCCTTTTTTGCACCCTCGGAACAGAGCTTTGCGCACGTATCGATACGTTTGACGATCTCTTTGTTTTCTGCCTCATATGCCTTGAAGGTCGGAATATACTCCTTCTTCGTCATCTTTCTGTAGTGATTGGGATAGTTTGTCACCGTATTCGGAAGCTCCGCCTTCAAATACTCCAGCTCTGCCTCATACTGTCCCTCGGGGATGTTTTGCAGTTCCAGCATCTCCTGCAAACTCGTACGCATGCCGCAATACAGGCAGGAGAATTTCTCCAATCCATCAGGGATCTCCAGCGGCTTCTTACAATGTGGGCAATTGCCCTTGATATACTCAGCCATAACCATTACACTCCTTGTTTGGTTTCTCCTATTTTTTCATATTTTCCGCCCCATGTCAACCGACATGGGAAATTTTTTTCAAACCATTCACATTTTTTTATCATATACGGAAAGACTATAAGCGAAACGAGGCGATGGAATGAAGGATTTCAGACTAAAAACCCAACTCTGCTTCCGATTGGACGCTTTGAGCCGAATGGACTACAAAAAAGTTCTGCTTGTAACAGATTCCTTTTTTGTCCAGAACGGCACAGCAGAAAAAATTAGACAACTATGCAAAAACGCGCAGCTTTTTGTATTCGATAAGGTACAACCTGACCCTCCGCTTGCGCTGATCGCCGACGGTGTTGCCATTCTAACATCATTTTTACCTGATGCCATCATTGCGCTCGGCGGTGGCAGTGCGATTGATTGTGCCAAGGGCATTCTGGCCATGAGCGAGTCGAACGCAAAACTGATTGCCATCCCCACCACCTCAGGCACCGGCTCGGAGGTCACGAGCTTTGCCATTTTAACCCATAACGGCATCAAGCATCCGCTTGTGGATAATCGGCTTCGTCCCGATATGGCGATTTTGGATGCAAGCCTCCTGGAGAAGCTTCCGAAAAGCCTAATCGCCGACAGCGGTATGGATGCCGTTGCGCATTGTCTTGAGGCGCTTGCGGCCACAAGCGCCTCCCCCTTTTCCGATGCGTTGGCTTCCCACGCGCTTCGGCTGCTTGTCCAAAAGCTTCCTGCATCCTTTGAAGGAGATGCTGCTGTACGTGAAGAGATCCACTGCGCCGCAACCATGGCAGGCATCGCCTTTGACCATGCCGGTTTGGGTATCTGTCATTCACTCTCACACGCTCTAGGTGGGCAGTTCCATTTGCCGCACGGAAAACTCAATGCCATTTTACTTCCGAGCGTAATACGCTTTAACGGTGTGCAACACTATCAAAGATTCACACCGCAAGTTTTGCTGACCGTTGAGCGGCTCCGCAGAGTGCTCGCCCTTCCCGAAAGTCTGCACGCTGCAGGCCTGCAAAGAAACGATGTTTTGCAGCATCTGGATGCCATCTGTGATGCGGCCTTATGCGATCCGTGCACCAAAACAAATCCGAGATCCGTGAAGATAGACAACCTGAAACGGATCGTACGTGAGGTACTATGAGCCAGACGCTCTTATCCGTCGGCATCGATGTCGGCACCAGCACGACGCAACTTGTCTTTTCCCGATTGACCGTCAAAAATGAGGCCGACGCTTTTTCCGTGCCGCAATTCGCCATCAGCGAAAAGGAGATCCTTTACCGAAGTCGGATTCATTTCACTCCCCTGCTTTCAGCGGATCGGATCGATGCTCGGGGTGTTGAAAAGATCGTCGAGGAGGAATATCGCCTCGCTAATGTCAAAAAAGAGTCCGTACAGACAGGTGCTGTCATCATCACCGGAGAGACTGCCCGAAAGGAAAATGCCGCCGAGGTATTAAGTGCACTTTCAGGCTTTGCCGGGGATTTTGTTGTCGCCACCGCAGGCCCTGCTCTGGAAAGCATTCTGGCAGGCAAGGGCTCCGGCGCAGCCACTTATTCCAAAGAGCATTCGTGTAGTGTGCTGAATCTGGATATCGGCGGCGGTACCACAAATATGGCGCTCTTTGAAAACGGAAAGCTCTGCGATACGGGTTGTCTGAACATCGGCGGTCGTCTGATGAAGTTTGATGCGCATGGAAGATGCGTTTATCTATCGGATGTTCTCAAGCCGTTTTTTACACTTGATTCCGATCCGCACGAAGTCGCACAATTTCTTTCTGATTGTCTGGAGGAAGCTGTCGGCCTGCGAAAGGGAGAAACATACAGAGCATTTATCACAGACAAATTATGTCAATCTGCTCCCCTGCTGAGCTTTTCCGGCGGTGTGGCAGAATTGATCCATGACGAGGCAATGGAGGACTTCGCTTACGGCGATCTCGGTGTTCTGCTCGGCAGGGCGATCTTTCATTCTGCGTTGTGCAAGGGCCCGTATCTGAAGGCCAAAGAGACCATCCGTGCCACCGTCATCGGCGCAGGTTCTCACACCACAGAGCTCTCCGGCAGCACAATCTTCTACGACCACGCGCAATTCCCTCTGAAAAATCTGCCCGTGGTTGTCCTGAGTGAGGCAGAAGAAAATACCTCTTCGACAGAACTGTGTGAAAGCATCCTGCGACATTTGGCGCTCTTCCCCGACTCCCCTGCCGTCATCGCTCTGAACGGGAAACGGAATCCCGATTTCAAGGAATTATGTAAACTTGCAGAAGGAATATCCCTCGCCCTTCAAAAAGATCTCCGCAGTCCCTGCGTGATCTGTGTGGCACAGGATATAGGCAAGGCCCTGGGGCAAGCCATCACCATGCAACTCGGAGCGTGTCCACTCATCTGCTTGGACGGGCTGACCCTACACGACGGAGCATATCTCGACATCGGCAGACCGATCGCGGACGGCCAAGTCCTGCCCGTGGTCATAAAAACCTTAATCCTTTGAGGAGTTGATCGTTTGAATCTAAAAACCAATCTCTTTGGCAAGACCTATTCCTTCCGTGATATCAAGAATGTCTTAGCCAAGGCCAACGAGGAAAAATCCGGAGATCGTCTGGCCGGCATCGCCGCTGAAAGTGCCGAGGAGCGTGTGGCGGCCAAGGTCGTTTTGTCGGAGCTTCTCCTGTCCGATCTGCGTGAGAATCCCGTGGTCGCATACGAGCACGATGAGGTCACACGCATTATTCAGGACGATGTGAATGAGCGCATCTATGAGGAGATCCGCAATTGGACCGTGTCGGATCTTCGCGAGTGGCTGCTCGACGAAGCCACAACCGAGTCTGATATCCGCAGGATTTCCAGAGGGTTAACGAGCGAAATGGTTGCGGCGGTGTGCAAGCTCATGAGTAACCTCGATCTCATCTATGCCGCATCCAAGATCCGTATCACCGCACATTGCAACACCACCATCGGTCTGAGAGGAACACTCTCCTGCCGTTTGCAGCCGAACCATCCGACCGATGACATTGACGGCATCCTCGCTTCAACACTGGAGGGTCTGTCCTTCGGTGCAGGCGATGCGCTCATCGGCCTGAATCCCGCAGGTGACAGTGCGGAGACCACAAAGAAGATCCTGCTGAAATTTGACGAAATCAAGAAAAAACACGCCATCCCCACCCAGACCTGCGTGCTGGCTCATGTGACGACGCAGATGCGTGCCATCGAAAGCGGTGCTCCTGCTGATCTGATCTTCCAGTCGATTGCAGGCTCTCAGAAGGGTAACGATGCCTTCGGCTTCGATGCAAAAACGTTGGAAGATGCCAGACACCTCGCACTGACGCAGGGCACGTGCGAAGGGCCGAATGTGATGTATTTTGAGACCGGCCAAGGCTCCGAGCTCTCAAGCGAAGCACACCACGGCGCCGACCAGGTCACGATGGAAGCCAGATGCTACGGCTTTGCTAAACGTTTTTCCCCCTTCCTGGTCAATACAGTCGTCGGCTTCATCGGTCCTGAATATCTGTACGATGCAAGACAGGTCATCCGCGCAGGTCTGGAGGATCATTTTATGGGCAAGCTCTCAGGTGTTCCCATGGGCTGCGACGCTTGTTACACCAATCACATGAAAGCAGATCAGAACGACATCGAAAATCTTGCCACCTTGCTCACTTCCGCAGGCTGCAACTATTTCATGGGCATTGCTCACGGCGACGACGTGATGCTCAATTATCAGACGACCGGCTTCCGCGAGACTGCGGCCCTTCGTGAGATCTTCGGTTTGACGGCCATCGGCCCGTTCTGGTCCTGGATGGAAAAGATGGGATTTATCGAAAATGGTAAGCTGACAAAAAAGGCCGGCGACGGCTCAAGCCTGCTGTAAGGAGGTAGCATGAACAAAGAGGAACTGAGAAAAATCGTCGCACAGATGCTCGGTGAGCTCCAGAGTGCGCCAAGCGAAGCCGCTCCCATCGCCGAAGACCTGCCCGATATTACAAAAATCGACCTGCGGCAGCAGTATCTTGTCGAGCAGCCGCAAAACGGACAAGCATTTCTGCGCTTAAAATCCAAAACACCCGCCCGTCTTGGCTCCGGCCGAGCAGGCGCACGATATAAAACACTCACTCTTTTGCGCTTCCGAGCGGATCATGCCGCTGCGCAGGACAGTGTTTTCTCCCTCGTCAGCGAGGACTTCGCCAAGAAAAATAATCTCATCCCCGTTAAGACTGAATGCACCGACAAGGACGAATATCTCACCCGTCCCGATCTGGGGCGCAGATTCGACGAGGTATATCAGAAAGTCATTCATGAAAGCTGTAAAAATCAGCGCGTTCTCTTGGTCATCGGCGACGGCTTGTCCTCGGCGGCCATCGAGGCCAACGCAATGAACTGTGCCGAAGCGATCGAGCAAGGTCTGAAATCTCACGGCATCGAATTGGGCAAAAAGCTCTTTGTGCAATTCTGCCGCGTCGGTGCAGGCGATCACATCGGAGAGCTGACAGGCTGTGAGCTCATTTGTATGCTCGTCGGAGAGCGACCGGGGCTGGTTTCCAGCGAGTCCATGTCCGCCTATATCACCTACAAGCCGCACCGCGGAATTTCCGAAAGCAAACGCACCGTCATCTCCAACATCCATGCCCAAGGCATCGCCGCAGTAGAAGCAGGTGCCCACATCGCCTCCCTGATCGAAAAAATGCTGCGGCTCAAGGCATCAGGAATCGACCTCAGTCAGGAGGCAGGCAAATGACCGACGCCCCAATTGCCGTGGACATTCTGTCGGTTCAGTTCATCGCCAACGCGCCTGCTTCGCTGTGCAAGGCTTTGGGGGTTCTTGACGGAAAAAGAAGCCTCGGCCTGATCTCGACAGATTGTGACGATGCAACCTATATCGCTCTGGATGAGGCAACCAAGTCCGCCAACGTCGAGGTCGTCTATGCCAAAAGCCTCTACGCAGGAGCAAAGAATGCCTCAACAAAGCTTGCCGGCGAGGTCATCGGCATCGTCGCAGGCGAAAACCCATCCGAGGTTAGAAGCGGTCTGGATGCGGCAGTCAGAATGCTTGATCACATTGGTTTTCGCAGCGCCAATGACGATAATAGCATCGTATACCTCGCACACTGCGTTTCATCCAGCGGCAGCTTTCTGTCCAAGATGGCCCGTATCCGTCAGGGCGAGGCCTTAGCCTATCTGATCGCACCCCCGGTGGAGGCAATGGTGGGGTTGGATGCAGCCTTGAAGGCCTCGGATGTACGGCTGTGCGAATTTTTTGCGCCACCGAGCGAGACAAATTTTGCAGGTGGCCTGCTCACCGGGACACAATCAGCCTGCAAGGCAGCCTGCGAGGCCTTTGCCGCTGCGGTCACGGCCGTGGCAGACAAACCAAGAGGAGATATGTATGGAATTTGACAAGGATCTGCGTTCCCGTCAGGAGACACGGGAGCTGATAGAATGTGCGCACTGCGCATATGAAGAACTCAAGCATTTTGACCAAAGCAGAATTGATCGGATCGTCGAAGCAATTGCGCAAGCGGGCGTCAAGAATGCCGCAATGCTCGGAACGCTGGCCTGCGAAGAAACGGGCTTCGGCAATGCCGAGGACAAGGCAGAAAAAAACCGTTTTGCCTCTGAGCGCGTTTACGAAGCCATCCGCGATATGAAGACAGTCGGCATTTTGCGAAAAAATGGCAAGGTTTGGGACATTGGTGTGAGTGTCGGCGTGATCGCAGGTATCGTTCCTTCGACCAATCCGACCTCAACTGTGATCTACAAGGCACTGATCGCTCTCAAGGCAGGCAGTCCCATCGTCTTTTCCCCACACCCGGGCGCGGTTAAATGCACCTTGAAAACAGCGCAGCTTCTATCTGAGGCAGCCTGCAGCGCTGGCTGTCCAAAGGGGGCCATCGGGTGCATCAGCACCCCAACCATGGATGCCGTGAACGAGCTGATGCACCACAGGCACACACGGCTAATCCTGGCAACGGGAGGCGGCAACATGGTGCGTGCCGCTTACTCCAGCGGAAAGCCTGCCATTGGTGTCGGCGCAGGAAACGGCCCAGCCTATATCCACAAATCCGCTAACATCGAACAGGCCGTGCGTGACATCATCCGCTCAAAAACCTTTGACAACGGCACGATCTGTGCCTCGGAGCAAAGTGTCATTTTGGAGGATTGCTGTGCCGATAAGGTGCGTGAGGAGTTCAAACGCCAGAAGGCCTACTTTCTCAATTCTGAGGAGGCAGGAAGGCTGTCCGGACTTCTGCTGCGTGCCGACGGAAGTATGAATCCGAAGGTCGTGGGGAAGACAGCCTACGAGGTCGCCCGACTGGCGGGAGTAGCTGTCCCGCAGGATACAAGTGTTCTCATCGCACACGAGACCGAAGCCGGCCCGACAAGACCTTATTCTCGTGAAAAGCTCTGTCCCGTCCTTGCCTTGTTCGTCGAAAGGAACGAGGACACGATCCTCAAACGCGCCATTGAGGTTCTGCTGGGCGAGGGTGCAGGGCACACTTTCTCCATCCACGCAACCGATGAGAGCGTGATCGAGCGCTTTGCCCTGCAGATCCCCGTGTCAAGATTTTTGGTAAACACTCCGTCCTCTCTGGGCGGTGTCGGCTACAGCACAGAGCTCTTCCCCGCCCTGACGCTCGGCTGTGGTGCGGTAGGCGGCAGCTCTTCTTCCAACAATATTGGTCCTTTGGATCTGGTCAACATCCGTCGGGTGGCCTGGGGCACCGACACAAAACAAAACCGCTTTGACGCATCGCTGATCGATGCTCTGGCGGAGGAAATTCTGAAAAAATTACGGTAGGAGGATTTTTTATGATCGCAAACACGAATGCATTGGGAATGGTGGAAACCAGAGGTTTGGTCGGCGCAATCGAAGCAGCCGATGCCATGGTGAAGTCTGCAAATGTACAGCTTATTGGTAAGGAGCAGGTTGGTGGTGGCCTGGTAACCGTGATGGTGCGTGGCGATGTCGGTGCCGTCAAATCTGCAACCGACGCAGGTGCAGCCGCTGCAGAAAAGGTCGGAGAGCTGATCTCCGTTCATGTAATCCCGAGACCGCACAATGAAGTCGAGCTCATTCTGCCGCACGCAAGTGTGAAGCCTGAAAAATAATGCTTTTTACGGAACAAACCGTGCTCTCGGCTGTGCAAGGAGGACGCAAGCTTGTGCTCAGTGAGGGTGACCGTCTGACGCCGGCTGCGCGGGATCTTCTGCGCCGGCAGGGCATTTGTGTTGTGCAGAAAAAGCCGGAACAGATGACGCATTTGGATAAGGATCATCTGGTAGCAAAGACGCATCCGCGCATCGCCTTTCGCGGCAAGCTCGATTCCCTGCAGGCAGAGATCCTGCTGCTGCAGAAGCAACACAATGCGCCCGTTGCCGCTTTGGAGGATATGCTTACCCTGATCCGCTCGATCATGAAGGCCGAGGTGCTCAATCAGCCGCTCGGCGGCTACACGATCGCATCTATGGATGAGGCAGAGCTGCACGAGCGCAGCCATCAACCGCAGAAATATTACGGCATCGGGCATTTCTTACCCACGCACACAGACGGCGCAATCGTTTTGCAGCTCAATCGTCTGCGCACGCTTGTGCGTGAAACGGAGCTGAGCTGCTGCCATGCATTCACGCAAACAAACGGCAAGGTCTTGCGTCAGGATCTGATCACTGCGCTCAATCGTCTCTCATCAGCCTGCTGGGTGCTGTGTCTTGCCTGCAAAGGAGGTCAAAATGGATCAACTGGTGGATGAATTGATGGGACGCATTTTCATTGAAATCGAGGCCTCCGGCCGCCATGTGCACCTGACGGAGGAGGCCAGCGAATATTTCTTTGGGCACAAATTGACCCCGAAACGGCCTCTTTCACAGCCGGGACAGTTTTTATGCCAGGAGCGTATCAGCATCGTGAGCGAGAAGGGCCGTTTTGACCGTGTTGCCGTCCTCGGCCCAGAGCGCAAGGCCTGTCAGGTCGAGCTCTCCTTGACCGACTGCATATCGTTAGGGCTCAGCGCTCCCGTTCGCCAAAGCGGCAACCTGCAGGGTGCTTCTGACATCACACTGGAGGCAAACGGCAAACGCTTGTCCTTAGAAAAAAGCGTCATCGTCGCGCAGCGCCATATCCACATGACACCGCAGGATGCGAAGATCAAGAATCTGCACGATGGTCAGCGCGTCCGTCTGCGTGCTCTGACCGCACGGCCGACCATCTTCGAAGATGTCATTGTGCGTGTCAGTCCGAACTTTCAGACCTATGCACATCTGGACTATGACGAGGCCAATGCCTGCGGCTATCAAAAAGGAGATTTGGGGTTGATCGTATGAACGAAGCGTTGATCGAGCAGATCGTCGATGAGGTGCGCAGGCGGCAGTGTCTTCCAAACGCACTTTTGCTCGGTCGCAAACCGACACAGGAAACAGGTTTTCACTATGTCACTGAAGGCGATTACAGCGCAATTGTCATCGGCTCGTTGAGCGCACATGAGCTGCTTCAATTTCCGAATGAAGCTGTCACAGAGGCCCTGCTTGCAGGAAAGGCCGTCTATCTGTGCGAGGAAGGCCTTGATTATCGAAGTCACAGCCGTAGCGCAAACAGAGTGCTTTGGAGCAAACTTTTATCGTGTGAGCGCCAGCTGAAACAGTTTGGAGTTCAATTCCTCGGTATAAAGCAGCAGCGACTTGTGACCGCCGACGAAGTTCGGAGACTGCTGCGTGAAGGTCAGCCGATCCACGGTCGTCTGACCCCGCTTGCCAAAGATGTGCTGGAGGGAAAAACATGACCCTCGGTACGGTTTTGGGCGCAGTTTGGGCAACAAAAAAATGCCCCGATCTATCGGGGCAGAGCTTTCTGCGCGTGCAGTGCGAAGATCACCTTATCGTTGCAGCGGATCTGGTCGGCGCAGGTCAGGGCGATCGGGTGATCCTCGCCTTTGGCGGTGCGGCAAGATTGGCACGCAATGTGCCCGTGGATGCCGCCATCATTGCAATTCTGGACGATTCGGAGGCTTCCTATGTCGATCAATGAAAGCATTCTGTGGCTCATGGCAGGCTTCATGCTCTTGGGCGCTCTTGACCGCATCTTCGGTTCGCGGTTCGGACTGGGAAAACAGTTTGAGGAGGGCATTCTCGCCATTGGTGCTTTGGCGCTGTCAATGCTCGGTATCATGGCGATCTCCCCTGTTCTTGCACAGCTGCTCAAACCCATACTCGTTCCCGTCTATGGTTTCTTAGGTGCCGATCCGGCCATGTTTGCAGGTACGATCCTTGCCAATGACATGGGCGGTGCCACTTTGGCGCAAGAGCTCGCACAGTCGAAGCAGGCCGCGCAATTCGGTGGCCTGGTCATCGGCTCAACATTAGGCGCAACCATCGTATTTATCATCCCTGTGGCACTCGGTATCATCAAGGCGGAAGATCGCGCCTTCTTTGCCAAGGGCATTCTGGCAGGCATCATCACGATTCCCTTTGGGGCCCTGGCCGCGGGTCTGATCGCAGGCTTCGACATCTTTATGATCCTGCGAAATCTCATTCCCATTGCACTCTTTGCGGTCTTGATTGCCCTGGGGCTTTGGAAGTTTGAAAAAGCAATGGTCCAGGGATTTTTGTGGTTTGGTCGGATCATTCTGGCTGTGATCACCGTCGGTCTGGCCGCCGGGATCTTTGAGGAATTGACCTCCATCACCTTGGTCAGAGGCATGGCACCTCTGTCTGAGGGTGCGACAGTCGTTGCGGACATCGGCTTTGTTCTGGCCGGTGCCTTTGTGCTGGTGTTCGTTCTGACGAAGCTACTGAAAAAGCCGCTGATGAAGCTCGGCGCGCTTTTGGGAATGAACGACATCGCAGCTGCAGGTCTGATCGCAAGTCTTGCCAACTGCATTCCCACCTTCGGAATGCTCAAAGACATGGACGGCAGAGGAAAGGTCATCAATGTCGCCTTTGCGGTCTCGGCCGCCTTCGTGTTCGGGGACCATTTGGGCTTCACCGCCGGGTTTGATGCAGGAATGCTCGTTCCGGTCATCGTCGGCAAGCTCACGGGCGGCATCTGCGCCATCGCTCTGGCGATGCTCCTGACAAAAAAAACGGAAAGGACTTAGTCCTTTCCGTTTTCAGACTGTCGAAAAACGATAGTCTTGTCATTGCGAGACCGCCGAATAGGCGGTCGTGGCAATCTCGAAAGTTTGATTTTTATCTTTCTTTCGGTAGAATAGCAAACTTTCAGCACGAGATCGCCACGTCGCTGCGCTCCTCGCGATGACACGATAAGAACTTTTTTGACACGCTCAAAACGGAAAGGACTTAGTCCTTTCCGTTTTGGCAGGTTTCGGCCACGATGTAACGCGGTCGATCCTTGATTTCTTCATAAATATTGCCTACATAGTATCCAATGATACCAAGGCTGATCATAATCAAGCTGCCAATAAACAGCAGCAGCACAATGACCGTCGTAAAGCCACCGAGGGCGATGCCCATGAATTTCTGAACCACCGCAATGACACCCATCACCACAGAAACAACCAGTGTCAGCACACCGAGAATGGTGACAATGTGTAGCGGAACAGCCGTAAAAGCTGTAATATTGGACAGAGCATATTTGACAAGCGACCAGGTCGACCATTTCGATTCTCCTGCAGTTCGTTCCTGCACCTCGTAGGACACCTCACCTGTCCGGAAGCCGACCCAGGAGGAAAGTGCACGGAAAAATGCGCGCTTTTCCCGCATGGTCAGGATGACATTCACTGCTTTGCGGTCGAGGAGCTTAAAATCAGAAGCCCTGGACATATCCACCTTCGTGGCACGGCTGATCAGGGAGTAAAACAGCTTGGCAAACAGACGGTGCACGACACCCTCCTTGCCCCGGTCAGACTTCACGCCCTCGATAACCTCAATGCCGCCTTCCCACATCCGATACATCTCCACCAGCTTCTCCGGCGGATGCTGCAGGTCGCAGTCAATGCAAGCAACACAATCCCCCGTGGCATGCTTCAGACCGGCAAAAATCGCAGCCTCTTTGCCAAAGTTCCGGGAGAAGCGCACACCCTTGACGCACGTATGGTGCTTGGAGGTCTTTTCGATTTCCTCCCATGTGCGGTCCTTCGAGCCGTCGTCGACAAAGATCAGCTCATGTTCGATCTTGTCCTCTTCTAATATTTTAGAAATACGCTCAGCCGCTGTTGCGACCATCTCCTGCTCATTGTAAGAAGGAATGACTACGGAAAGCATTCTCTCACCTCCTGCCGTTTTATTTTACCGCCCGATCGAGATTTTGTCAATCTTTTGATTGTTCTTTGACAAATTTCGTGCTATACTATCTGTATAAACAAAATGGAGGCGTCCTATGAAGAAGGTTTTAATGCTCGGTACGGGTGGTACCATCGCCTCGGGAAAGAGCGACAGCGGACTTGTGCCGATCCTGACCAGCCATGAACTCGTTGCTCAGGTACCCGAAATTTCATCTCTGTGTGATGTGGATTGTGTGCAGCTTTTCTCCATCGATTCAACCAACATCACCCCCTCGCACTGGCTGCAGGTCGCATCCGCCATCCGCGAGAATTATGACCGTTACGACGGCTTCGTGATCGCCCACGGCACGGATACTATGGCTTATACGGCCGCTGCGCTGTCATACCTGATTCAATTTTCCCCGAAACCAATCATCTTAACAGGCGCGCAAAAGCCGATTTTGTTTGAAAACACGGACTCCAAGACCAATTTGGCCGATGCGTTCCGTGTCGCGGTGTCCGATCTGCGCGGTGTGATGATCGTCTTTAACGGCCGCGTGATCCTCGGCACCCGTGCAAGAAAGACTCGTACGACCAGTTTTCAGGCCTTTTCGAGCATCAACTACCCCCTTCTGGCCGTGGTACAAAACGGCTTCCTGATGGAGTACATCCGTCCGATGTGCCATGAAAAACCGACCTTTTATGATACGCTCAATCCTCGTGTCGGCCTGATGAAGATGATCCCCGGTGCCGACTGCGGACTGCTGTCATACTTAATTGCACACAATGATGCCGTGATTATTGAAAGCTACGGTGTCGGCGGTCTGCCGTCATATCAGGGCAGCGGATTCTTTGATGTCATCCGTAATGCCATTGGCAATGGAAAAACCATCGTCATGACTACACAGGTGCAAAACGAGGGCAGCAACCTCGCCGTTTACGATGTCGGCTTCCATCTGAAGAATCATCTGCAGCTGTTGGAGGCCTATGACATGACCACAGAATCCGCCCTGGCAAAGCTGATGTGGATTTTGGGCATGAGCACAGATTCCAAACAGATTCGCAAGCTTTTCTGCACACCGATCGCCCACGATCTTCTGCATCTGAAAGAAGGACCTCAATGATCATCGAATCCATTGAGCAAGCGCTTGCTACCCTCCCCATCGCACAATACGAATGGTTCCGAACGGAAGACTTGACATTCTCCGAACGAGTTCGTACAATCTGCCAAACGCAGTGCCCCCGCTACGGCAAAAGCTGGGCCTGCCCTCCTGCGGTCGGCACGGTGGAAGAATGCAGACGCAAATGCCTTTCTTATCCGAATGGTTTGTTGATTGCAACCTTGCACGAAGTGGATGACAGCTCTGACATGGTGCAAACCCTTGCCACCCGTGTGCCTCATGAGGAACTGACGCATCAGGTTGCAAAGCTTCTGAAGGCTAGCAGCGCAGAGATCTACGCCCTTTCCGGCGATTCGTGTTCCATCTGCGATACATGCACCTTCCCCAACGCGCCCTGTGCGCATCCGGAGCAGATGCTCCCATGTGTGGAAAGCCATGGGATCCTTGTAACAGAGCTCATGGAATCACATGGAATCTCTTTTCAATTTTCAGGCAATGTCGTCACCTGGATCAGTCTGATCTTGTTTCGAAAGGAGGATTTATGAAACAATTTCAAATCAGCGGTATGAGCTGCGCAGCCTGCACCGCACGGGTCGAAAAGGCCGTAAAAAGTGTCGACGGAGTGGAAAGCTGCGCTGTCAGCCTGCTCACCCACGAAATGTCCGTCGTCGGAACAGCCTCCCCTGCCGCGATCATCCTTGCGGTAGAAAGGGCCGGCTACGGTGCCCGCATCAAGGGCGAAAAACCAGCGCAAGACGATGCTCCTTCCGATCGTCAGACACCGAAGCTGAAGAAAAATCTGATCTTGTCGATCCTGTTTCTCCTGCTTTTGATGTATATTTCCATGGGGCACGGTATGTGGGGATGGCCGCTGCCTGAATTTCTTGTTGGCAACCATATTGCCCTTGCGCTTCTTCAGCTACTTCTGACCGTGATCATCATGGTCATTCACCAATCCTTTTTCATCAAAGGATTTTCTGCGCTCCTGCGCTGGAGTCCGAACATGGATAGCCTGGTCGCACTCGGCTCATCGGCGGCCTTCCTGTACAGTACCGTCATCCTCTTTGCTATGACCGCCGATCCCACGCACACGGCGCACGAGCTGTATTTTGAATCCGCAGCAATGATTCTAACCCTGATCTCCGTCGGCAAGATGCTCGAATCCCGTGCCAAAGGCAAGACAACCGATGCGCTGAAAAATCTGATACGGCTTGCACCGCAGACAGCCACCGTGCTGCGTGGCGGCGATGAGCTTACTGTAGCCGTTTCGCAGGTCAAAAAAGGTGATATTTTTTTAGTTCGCCCCGGCGAGACCATTGCCGTGGACGGCAACATTTTAGAAGGCCACTCCGCTGTTGACGAAGCTGCCCTCACCGGAGAGAGTATTCCCATAGACAAAGGCGTAGGCGATGCGGTCTGTGCAGGCACCATCAACCACTCCGGCTTCCTGAAGTGCGAAGCGACAAAGGTCGGAGAGGATACCACGCTGAACCAGATCATCCGCATGGTATCCGATGCCGCAGCCACAAAGGCCCCCATCGCCAAGCTGGCAGATCGGGTTGCAGGTATCTTCGTGCCAGTAGTAATTGGTCTGTGCCTTTTCACCATTGCCATATGGCTCCTGATCGGTCGGGAGGTCGGTTTTGCTCTGGCGCGTGGCATCTGTGTGTTGGTTATCAGCTGTCCGTGCGCCTTAGGACTTGCCACTCCTGTGGCCGTTATGGTCGGTAGCGGTGTCGGTGCAAGAAACGGCATCCTGTTCAAAACCGCGACTGCACTCGAGCAGGCGGGCCGTGTTAGGACGGTCATTCTGGACAAAACCGGAACAATCACAAAGGGCATCCCCTCTGTGACTGATATCATTTCACAAGACAAAGCAACTCTCCTTGAAGCGGCCTACGCTTTGGAGCATCGCAGCGAACATCCGCTGGCCAAAGCGATCTGCACCATGGCGCATGAGCTTGGTCTGCAACCGCAGCCTGTGGAGCAGTTCGAAGTCGTCAGCGGAAACGGTCTTCGTGCCGTGCGCAACGGTCAAGCGCTCTGTGGTGGCAATGCTGATTATGTTTCAAGTTTCACCCACATACCATCGGATGTGCAGACACAAGCCGCAAAGCTCTCTGAGCAGGGCAAAACTCCTCTGTACTTTGCGGAAAACGGCAAATTCCTAGGGCTGATCGCCGTGGCTGACGAGCTCAAGTCCGATTCACCTCAAGCGATCAAGGATCTGAAAGCATTGGGCATCCGTGTTGTAATGCTCACGGGCGACAACGAGCGCACCGCAAGGGCCATCGGTGCCCGAGCCGGTGTGGATGAGATCATCTCAGGTGTCCTCCCCCAAGGGAAGGAAGAAGTTGTACGAGCCTGCCGTAAAAACGGTCATGTGGCCATGATTGGAGACGGCATCAACGACGCACCCGCCCTGACGAGCGCAGATGTCGGCATCGCCATCGGTGCAGGAACCGATGTTGCCATTGATGCGGCACAGATCGTGCTGATGAAGAGTCGTCTTTCCGATGCGGTCGCCGCCATTCGGCTGAGCCGCGCCACCCTGCGCAATATCAAGCAGAATCTGTTCTGGGCATTTTTCTACAACACCTTGGGCATCCCCCTCGCTGCAGGAGCCTTCATCTCCCTGCTCGGTTGGCAGTTGGACCCCATGTTCGGTGCGGCTGCAATGAGTCTGTCGAGCTTCTGTGTGGTAAGCAATGCCCTGCGATTGAATTTTGTAAAAATCTATGATCACCAAGAAAAGGAGCAAAAAACAATGAAGAAAACGATCACTATCAAGGGCATGATGTGCCCCCATTGCGAAGCCACGGTCAAAAAGGCATTGGAGTCCCTCGATGCTGTCATCTCAGCAGAAGTCAGCCACAAGGATGGCACCGCCGTCGTCACGCTTCGCTCCGAGGTTGCCGATGCGGTCCTGACCCAGTGTGTAGAGGCAAAGGACTTCACCGTTTCGGGGATTGAATAATGCTGCATCCCTTTTCCAGAACCGAGCTTCTGATCGGCCGAACGGCGCTTGAGAAGCTATCAAAGGCAAGGGTCGCTATATTTGGTTTGGGCGGTGTCGGCGGCTATGCTGTGGAAGCCCTGGCCAGATGCGGTGTCGGTCATTTGGATCTGATCGATCACGACACCATATCCCTAACCAATATCAATCGGCAAATTTTGGCTTTGTGCGACACAGTCGGTCAGTATAAAGCCGTTGTCGCTGCCGAGCGCGTCCGTCAAATCAATCCTGAGGCTGTTGTGACCGCGCATACGGTCTTCTACACACCCGAAACACAAGATCAGTTCGATTTTAAACAATATGATTATATCATTGATGCCATCGATACCGTCACCGGGAAGCTGGCTCTCGCAGTAAATGCGAAGTCGGCCGGCACACCGATCATCAGCTCCATGGGCACGGGAAATAAGCTCGACCCGACTGCATTCGAGGTTGCAGACATCAGCAAGACGAGCGTCTGTCCCTTGGCACGTATCATGCGAAAGGAGCTGCGACATCGCGGCATTGAGCATCTGAAGGTCGTCTACTCCAAAGAAGATCCGCTCACCCCTGCCGAAGCGCTGCAGGAAGAGGCCGTCGGTCGCCGTCAACTGCCGGGCAGCGTTTCCTTCGTGCCAAGCGTGGCCGGTCTCATCATCGCAGGAGAAGTCATAAAGGATTTGATCAAATGAAGATTTATGAAAACATCTCACAGCTTATCGGCCAAACACCCCTAATGCACTTAGCGCGCTACGGCGCAAGGGTAGGGGCACAGTCGAAGCTGTACGCAAAATTAGAATATTTCAACCCTGCAGGTAGCGTAAAGGATCGTGTAGCCCTGTCTATGCTGGAAGAAGCTGAACGCAGCGGAGCGCTGCAGCCAAATTCCGTCATTATCGAGCCAACGAGCGGCAACACGGGCATTGGTTTGGCCGCCATGGCGATCTGCAGAGGCTATCGGGTCATTCTGACCATGCCCGAAACGATGAGTCTGGAGCGAAGAAAGCTTCTGAGTGCTTACGGCGCAGAGCTTGTCTTAACAGAGGGCAAGCTCGGAATGCAGGGCGCAATTGACAAGGCACGCGAGCTTTCCAAGCAGCTACCTAATAGTTTTCTTGCAGGTCAGTTCACCAATCCAGCCAATCCTTCGGCGCATTACCGCACCACTGGCCCCGAAATCTGGAACGATTGTAGCGGAAATGTGGACATTTTCGTTGCAGGTATCGGCACGGGCGGCACGATCAGCGGTATCGGCCGCTACTTGAAGGAGAAGTCTCCCAATGTTCGCATAATCGGTATCGAGCCGCAGCGTTCGGCCGTTCTTTCGGGTGGAAGAGCAGCGCCGCACGGCCTGCAGGGCATCGGAGCAGGCTTCATCCCCGAAACCCTGGATCGAAGCGTGATCGACGAGATCACCCCTGTCCGAGAAGATGACGCCTATGGATGCGGCCGTCTTTTGGCAAGAACCGAAGGACTTCTGGTCGGCATCTCCTCTGCCGCCGCCTTGTTTGCAGCAACGCAGATTGCCAAGCAGAACAACGGAAAAAATATCGTCGTTCTTCTCCCCGACGGTGGGGAACGCTATCTTTCCACGGAAGGGTATTTTGATCATGATCCACACAATCACTGACTTTTCTGCGCCCGAGTTGGATGTCTTTGCACGCTTGACCGAGGCACAGCTGTTAAACCGCGAGCATCCCGAGGATGGCATTTTTATTGCAGAGAGTCCCAAAGTCATCGAGCGCGCCTTGGATGCAGGCTATGAGCCGCTATCTCTTTTGGTTGAGGATAAGCACCTGCAGACGCAGGCGGCACACATTCTGAGTCGCTGTGAAGAGGTTCCGATCTATACAGCCTCCTTTGACGTACTCAAACAGCTCACCGGTTTTCCTCTCACCCGCGGCCTTCTGTGCGCCATGCGCAGAAAGCCAATTTTGAATATTCAAGATGTCTGCCAAAATGCCCGTCGCATTGCCATCCTGGAGAATGTCGTGAATCCGACCAATATCGGTGCCATTTTCCGCTCGGCCGCCGCGCTCGGAATGGACGCGGTGCTTCTTACCTCAGCCTGCAGCGACCCTCTGTATCGCCGCTGTATCCGCGTAAGCATGGGTACGGTGTTCCAGATCCCGTGGACCTTCTGCCAAGACGCAAACGAGGTGCGCTCCTACGGCTTCAAGACGGTTGCCATGGCACTTAGGAATGACAGCGTCGACATCCGCAATCCTGAGCTTGCCGCACAAGACAAGCTCGCCGTCATTATGGGAACTGAAGGTGACGGTCTGGCCGACAGAACAATCTCCTCGTGTGATTACACGGTGCGCATTCCGATGTCACACGGCGTCGACTCGTTGAATGTCGCCGCCGCAAGTGCGGTTGCCTTCTGGCAGCTTGGGAATAAATAACCTATTCTGAACAGCGTATCCGCGTTTATACAATAGACGTTGTTTCAAGATAAATCGTTCAAACATATATCGCCAACCGTCAAAAAATTAGCATTTTGACGATTGGCGACTTTTAAGTTCTGAAGCGCAGCTGCTTTATGGCAGCTGCGCTTCTTTTATCCCGCATCGGAAATATACGCTGCAAAATCGTAAATTCCCGTGCTTCTTGCGATATAATATCTACTGACCTCGAAGGGCTCGTCATCCGAGGTATTATACAATCCTCCGACCATTTTGAGTCCAAACATATGATGCTTACGTGCGACCTCAATGGTCAGGTTGCTGTAATCACCGCTGGGATAGCACAGGACATACGGAGCCTTGCCCGTAATGCGGGCGATCACCTTTTTTGTCTCTGTGATCTCATATTCCAGAGTTTCCTCGTCCATTGCACTCATGTCACCATGGGTATAGCTGTGAGATTGAATGGAAACCAGACCGGAATCGGACATCTCGCGGATCTGCTCCTGCGTCAGCTTATGCTGAATGCCGACCACATCCTGGCCAATGACAAAGACCGTTGCTTTGACATTGTACTTCTGAAGAAGCGGAAACAGCTCGGTATAATTATCGTCGTAACCATCGTCAAAGGTCAATATCACAGGCTTGTCATAGTCCTCAACATGCGCCAGATCCTCGAACCAAATGGGATCGTAGCCGTTGTCGACCAGATATTCCAACTGTTCTTCCATATCAGAGGGACTGACAAAGAGTTCCGAATATCCCCAACAATCATCACTGACAGCGTGGTACATCAGCACCGGCACATCCACATCTGTGGGAAGGTCGAATTCTCTTGCGCCTGTCGTGATGTAGATGCCGCCATAGGTATCGTCCACCCACGCCGGATAGGAAAAAGCCTCAGCAAATTCATAGATTGGCACATAGAGCTTGCCGTGGTGAACACTTCCCGTGGCAATGCCGTCAAGCTGCAAGGAAAGGCCGTCAGAAGAAAGCATCACACGCTCCTTGTCCGTCGCATGTGCCTTCCCTTCCTCGTTCAGGCCGAGGGCGATCAGATATTCCTCAGCGCCGACAAGAATTGTATCATCTCCCTCGGCAACGAAAGTCTGCATTCTCGTTCCGTCCACAATGAAAACCTTGCCGCTTTCTGTCAACTCCGGCTCTTGGGGTGCTGTCGTCTCCGTCGATTCGGCCGGTTCCGTCTGCTGTGTGGGGATCGTGGTTGAAATGGGTTCGGTGGAGGGCTCCGTCGGTGCTTCCGTGGTCAACGCCGTTTCTTTGACCTCTGCTTCCGTGCCGAGCAGAGCATTGAACACAAGATTTCCCACCAAAACAGCAATCAATAAGACTGCGATCACAAATACGATAGCAAATACTGTCTCTTTCATTACTTCTCTTCCAAAATCTTGTTCAGCTCGTGCATAAAGCTGTTGATATCCTTGAACTGACGATAAACGGAAGCGAAACGGACATAGGCAACCTCGTCGAGCGGCTTGATACGCTCCATGACCAGCTCACCGATCTTCTCCGTAGAGACCTCTCGCTCGAGCATATTCTGGACGATCTGCTCAATGTCTGTCACAGCCGCCTCGATATCCGCCATGCTGACTGGGCGCTTCTCGCAAGCACGAACCATGCCACGCAGGATCTTGTTGCGGTCAAACGGCTCACGGGAGTTGTCCTTCTTTACAACAATAACCGGCAGGCTTTCCACCGTCTCATAAGTCGTAAAACGCTTCTGGCAGAACAGGCACTCTCTGCGTCTGCGGATGCTGGTCTGATCATCGCTGTGGC
This sequence comes from Oscillospiraceae bacterium, assembly GCA_015067565.1. GTDB lineage: Bacteria > Bacillota > Clostridia > Oscillospirales > Oscillospiraceae > JAZOXB01. Next base: position 57,943 of record SVMF01000008.1, read on the forward strand.
GCGAATCAACGACCTTGCTCTCCTGGTAACCGCAATATGGACATTTCATAAAAATTCCTCCTCGGTAAATTACAACATATAGTTTATTCTACCAAAGAAAACACAAAATGTCAATATTTGTTCAGCTGCTCCAGAATAATATCCTGCAAGGTGCACGGTGTGACGCAATTTTTAACCAGCATTTCAAGTATTGCGTACATTCTGGCCGGAGAAGTCGTAACATTACGCACACTTGCATTCTCCCATTGCGCTCCTTGCTGCATATCGATCTGTGCACCGTAGCTTTGGAAGAACTCCCCTTGCTCCTGCAGCAAATAGTAGTACAGCTGAGCATTTTCTCCGCCCTCGCGCGCAAGCTGCGCGTGTCCAAACAAGCTTCGTTTCAGCATATTCTCGCCTCCTTGAGAATATTGAAACATAGCTCACATCGTTTTTCCAGCTATTTCTCGCGCCATCTTTCGACAAGAAAAGAAATATCTAACAATTTATAACATAAAATTCCTACTTTTCTCTGTACCCTGCTCATATTTTGACATTATCTTGTTTTTTATGTGTCGAATGAAATTTTTTATCGAAAAATATATTTTTATTTTCTCTGATCGCAAGAAATGATTGCACTTCTCCCCAAATTATGCTATACTCAATACATCATAAATAAGGAGGTTCCTATGAAACTCAAAAACATTCTATGGGGCGGTGATAAGCCCGGTCGCGCCGTCACACTCGGTATCCAGCACGTTTTCGCCATGTTTGGTTCCACCGTTCTGGTTCCCACTCTGACCGGCCTCGATCCCGCAGTTACCTTGCTATGCATGGGTATCGGCACCCTGATCTTCCACCTGATCACAAACTTTAAGGTTCCCGCTTTTATGGGCTCGAGCTTTGCGTTCATCGCCGCCATCTGTGCCGTCGCTTCATACTGCAAGAAACACAACGTGGAGGGAAGCTTCTCTTCCTATGTTGGCATCGGCATTATGGCTTCAGGTATTTTGTATCTGATTCTTGCCGGCATGGTTAAGCTTTTCGGTGCAAAGCGCATCACCAGCTTCTTCCCCCCGATCGTCACCGGTTGTATGATCATCATCATCGGCATGATGCTTGCTCCGACCGCTATGAGCAATGTTACCACCGTACAGGGTGATTTTGCACAGGGCACTGTTCTCGTTGCAACATTAAACGAAGACGAAACTCCCTTGGAAGAAAACGGTTTCTATAAGATGCAGCAGCTCGACGCCAAAGGAAATGTTGTTATCGAAGGATGGGTAAATTCCGATAACCTTAAATACACTCCGGATGTTAATGCTGACGAAATTAACGACATCAAGGAATATAAGAACAGCGGTGCCGACTATACTGTCATGTCCACAAGTGGTGTTTCAATGTTGGAAGAGCCAACTGCTGACTCTGCTACGATCAGCGGAACGCAAACTTGGAAGAACTGGGTTGTTGCGTGCTTCACCATTCTGGTTATCATCTGCGTCATGTTCTTCGTCCGTGGCTTCTTCAAGCTCATTCCTATCTTGATCGGTATCGTTGCAGGTTATCTGCTCTCCTTGGCTCTGGGCATGGTCAATACCGCTCCCCTTGCTTCGGCTGCATGGTTCCATCTGCCCGAAGTCACTCTCCCGACCTTCTCTGACATGGGCGCAGTCGGCTATGCTATCACATTGATTGCACCGATCGCTGTCGTTACCTTCGTTGAGCACGTTGGCGACATCACCGCAAATGGTGCGGTCACCGGCCATAATTACATTGAAGATCCCGGCCTGCATCGCACTCTCTTCGGTTGCGGCCTCGCTTCTGTCTTCTCCGGCGCTATGGGCGGCCCCGCTGCCACTACTTATTCCGAAAACACCGGTGTTCTTGCCGCGACTCGTAACTACAACCCCGCAACGCTTCGTATTGCCGCTGTATTTGCAATTGCACTTTCCCTTTTCGGTAAGGTCAGCGGCGTCCTGACCACCATTCCAACCCCGGTTATGGGTGGTGTCTCCATCGTTCTGTTCGGTATGATCGCTTCCGTCGGTCTGCGTATGCTCATTGAGAACAAAGTCGACTTCACCAAGAGCTACAACACTGTCATCGCAGCGGTTATGCTCGTCATCGGCCTTGGCCTCAAGGACGGTCTCTCCTTTGGTAACTTCGAGATCAGCTCCACCGCTTTGGCAGCTGTCCTCGGCGTTATCCTGGCAAAAGTTCTTCCGAAGTATGATGCTGACGAAAGAGCAACCATGAAAGCTCAAAAGTAATTTCTCCAATACCTATAAACAAAGCACCGATAGGCTATGCCTATTGGTGCTTTTGCTTGCCTTCATATATCAATTTCTAATAAACGATTGAATCGTTTTATTAGGCCGCTTACAGCGGCCGCAGAGTGTCAAAAAAGTCACCAATCGTCAAAATGCAAATTTTGGGCGGTTGGAGATCTGTGTTCAAATAAGCGATTGCGAACATATCTCCGATACAGCAAAAAAGCACTTCAAATGCTTGCTGCGCAAGGCATTTTGACTTACATCGCAAACCGAGCTCTACCGTACCATCGTACGCCGACGCGCTCGGTTTGCTCGTCTTGACGACTTTTAGAACTCTGACAGTCTGTCGAAAATCAAGTTTTTCGACAGACTGAGGCCGCTTACAGCGGCCGGCAGCGTAGCCGCAAGAAATGTTGTACCATACTTTTCTTGCCGCCTTTGGGGTGCAGGTTATACATCCTACAATCAAAAGATTTATTTTGATCAAGACACAGTATGATATGTGTATACGAATGAATACCCCCGATAGGATTGCTCCTATCGGGGGCGATTTTCATTGTCGGTATTAGCCGCCGTTCATGTAAGCTGCGACAGAATCACCGTAGATGAGCATTGCGTTAAGCATCTCGATCTTGGCTGCATCGGAGGTTGTGCGGGTAGCCGCAACATAGCTCTCGATGCTCCATGTGGCAGTCTGAGAAACTGCAGTATTGCCATCGTACAGGGTGACAGTGATGAGTCTTCTCATCTGCTTTGCAGCAACATCGTCAAAGTCAGCAGAGACCATAACACCGTTGCGCATTTCAGCAGGCAATTCCTTGATGACGTTACCGGTCAATGCATCTCTGACCACAAACTTCATATTTGCAACATTTGCACCCGGAATGATCGAGCTCAGCGTCAAGGTGACTCTGGACTTCAGAACAACGCTTGTGTTCAGGATCTTGCCGCTGCCAGAAGCAGAAGACTGGTTCTTTGCAGCTGCCATGGCCTGCGTACCGTAAGAGAGATGTTCATCGGTCAAGTCGTCGGTCACGATGTTATCGGTGTCGTAGTCCAGGTAGTTCTGTGCAACAGCACCGTACTTGAGCATATCGACATACATGGTTCTCTGCAGGGCCGGCAGCTCTTCTGTGTTCAATCTGTTGATCAGATAGTCCTTAATGGAGGTGGTCTGCGTCGGGCCATAGTAGATGGTGCCGTCCGTATGCACACCGTAGAGCGTGACGGAGAACTTGTCACCCATTTCCTTGGCATTGATGCCGGTAAAGGGAGCTCTGTAGTTGAACGGATTCTGTGCGTTCGGGAACGGAACGAAGCTCTCGTCACGACCTGCGCCATAAACCGTCTTGATGGACTCGCCACCAGCAACGTTCTTCTCAACGACAAGGTAGAAGTCGGTGAACTTGCTGATCTGCGTCTTTGCAACGGTGAAGACGACACTCATGTCAGCTCCGACGGTTATAGCCATCTGAGGTTCGAGCGTCTTGTCATAGATCTCGACCGGAGCAACATACTCGGGCTGACCGCAGATACATGCTCCATCCACGAAGTTGTGAGCTTCAGCCACGGAGTAAGAGCACTTCGTGCAGTATACGGTATGGTCGTCAATCTCGTTGGTATAAGCGATATTATGGCCGGTAGCTTCAATCACTACATAAGAATCCGGAACAGACCACTGGCAGTTTGCATCCATAAACAGCACATCGCAGATGGTGCAGACATAGTGAGCCTGGTAGCCGTTTTCCGTACAGGTGGCATTCAGCTTTGCACGATGCTCCGCATCATGGCCGTAAGCAGCGATTGCCTCCTCATAGCTGTCACCGCAGTTTGCGCAGGTAAAGGTCTTGACACCGTCTTCCGTGCAGGAAGCCTCAGTGGTAACCTTGCCGGTGTAGCGGTGAGACAGCTTCGGCAGTTCAAAGAAGCCTTCAGGAACTGCATAGGCAGCCTCAGCATCTAAGAACTGTGCGTGGCAGTACACGCACTCGTAGTGAGCATCAGTACCCACAGAAGTGCAGGTTGCAGGAACCTTAGCACGATAGACCGTGCTGTGACCGCTCTTTGCAATCGTCTCAACGATCGTGTGGCCGCATTCGACACAAACAGAGGTCTTAGAGCCTTCGGTCACGCAGTTGCCTTCCACAATAGTGACATTGTAGTCGTGATCATTGACCGGGACGAACTCATCTCTGAAGGAATCACCACAATTATCGCAGGTATAGATCGTATAGCCAACCTCTTCACAAGTCGGATCAACAACCTCGAAGCTGTAGGAGTGGCCGAGTGCCGAGACATAGTCTTCCTTATAGCTGTATCCACAGCCGCTGCAGGCGAAGGTGGTGAAGCCCTCTGCCTCACAGGTCGGCTCGGTCAGAGTCGGAATAAAGTCATGGCCGTCAGCAGAAATCGCCTCAGTTCTCTTGTAATCACAATCATAGCAGCTGTAGGTGATAATGCCGGCGCTCTGGCAGGTAGCCGGAGTGGTGATCTCGCCCTCATCCCAGGTATGCTCCTCGATATCGAGTGCGTAGCCGCAGGAACAAGCACTAAAGTGGCCTTCCTCGTTGCCGGTGGTCTCGAACTCATGCGGAGCATCCTCAAATGCTGCATAGAGCTCGACGTCCTTCGTAAAGGTAGCAGTCTCAAGATCGACGAACTGTCCGTTTGCATTCTTCCAACCAACGAAGTCATAGTGCGACTCGTCGTTGTACTCGAGCATCGGCAATGCACCGACATAGGAGATCTTCTCATTGGAGTGGACGATGGAAGTACTCAGCAGGTGCTGATCCTCGCCGTAGAAGTAGACAAAGCTGATATCGTCCATCTTCGGTCCGACATAGATGTAATCGTAAGTGACAGAGGCTTCCTCTCCCGTCGAAGAGATGACATCATTGATGACGAGATGGATGGAGGTAATCTTGTTATAACCCTGCAGGAACTGATTCGTCGGCATCGTGACAGTGATGTATTCACCGCTGGTCAGGTCAGCCTCAGTCAGGTTGTAAGTCAGGAAGTCCGTGCCGATCGGCTGGGTCTCTTCGTCAAGGACGAACTTAACAGAGAAGCTGGGCTTTGCCTCGCCCTCGTCGTTGTGGGCGCACAGGCCAGTCATCTTGAAGCGGACCTGAACCATCTCGACATTGCTCGGGTTAAAGTTGAGCGGTCTGTTCAGCATGGTCGGGCCGTCTGCATTGATCTGCAGGTACGGGTTCTTGCCGGTAACGACCGTCTTCATCGTGCCGAGTTCGTTGTCGAAGACCGGCAGCTGGTTACGGTTTTCGTTCACACCCCAACCGCCGATGTCATAGTTGTAGAAACCATAGACATAGGTATCATAGCGGTCGCGGGCCGTGTTGTTGTTCTTGAAGTCGAAGGTCAGGTTTTCTCTGAGCGCAGACGGCTTGGTATCAGCAGGTCCGACATAGATGTAGTCGAAGATGATCTTCCCGAGGCCGGTGCCATCGTCACTAATACCATCCATCTGCGGACGGATTGCGGAGATAATGTTGCCCTTCATGCTGGTAAGAGATGCGCTCACGGTGATATATTCATCTCTCGCAAAGATCGTGCTGTCCACACCGCTCAGGTTAACGCCTTGCGTACCGGTGTTGATCTCGTTGGTCATGAAGTAAGCCTTCAGTTGCGGTGTACCGCTTGCAACCAGATGCTCCGTCTTAAAGCGAATCTCAACGACATCACCTGCAACGACCGGGTACTCCAGTGGCAGCTGATCCAGACCGCCACCTACGGTAGTTGTCTGAGCAAATGCGTAAGTTCCGGAGATGTTTCCGATGGACATGGTGCCCTCGTTCTCATAGCCAAAGACGGGCTTGTTGTTGCGCGAAGAGTTGTATGCCCAGGGGATGACATCGAAGTTATTGCCTTCGTAAACATTATTATTGTATCTTCTTGCTGCATCATCCGTATTGGTGAAGTCGAAATACAGATAATTCGAACTTGCACTCGGAGCGGAATCAGCCTGGCCGAGGTAGATGTAGTCAATCTCGATGGTGCCGTCAAGCTGCAGCGATGAAGAGGTAAACCACGGATCAAAGAGGATACGGTTTACAACATAGCCAACCGGGTACTTTGCGCAGACAACAGGGATCTGCACAACCTGCCAATCCTTGGATGTGACAGACAGTTCGTTTACTCCGTTGCCGGAGGTCGAAGCGTAAGCCGTCGAGCCATTCTGGAAGCGGAAGTCGGGCGTAACAGAGGAAACACCTTCGGGGTTGGAGGTGATGTTCATACGAACACGAACCTCAAGGATATCGCCCTCAGCAATGGTGTGTTGGATGGAACAAGGATCGGTAGCAGGGACATAGAAGTACGGGTTATCAACGCTTGAAGTCGTCGTACCGATCAGAGAGCCACTCGAGGAAGTGCCGAAGCTGACGGGAGTGCTGGTGTTTGCCAGTTCCCACTTCCATGTAGTCTCAGCGCTGCCCGGTCTGAAGTGCAGCAGCGTGAAGCTTCTTTCGTTGTAACCGCAGACGGTGCAAGCACCGGCCTCAATGGTACAAGCGGCAGTCTCTGCGACCTTCTCACAGGCAGAGCATATCTTCTTGTGTGTTCCGTCGAGGTTGCTGACATAGATGTAAGTACAACCCGCAGGCAGAACCTCGGTATAGGTATTGGTACAACCTGCACCGGAGAATGCGTCCTTGATCAGGTCGCCGGTCTTCAGGTCATAGTGTGCTGCGCAGACATAGGTGACGCTGCCATCGGTGGTGCAGGTAGCATTGACACGCTCCTTGACCTCGAAATAGCAGTTGTATTCCTGGCCAACGTTGCAGTTGTAGCAGAATGCAAAGTGCTTCTTTTCGCCGGTCTCCCAAGTCTCAACACACTTGTGGATCTCACCGCAAGCGGAAACATAGCTGTGACCGCAAACAGAGCAGGTGTATGTGGTCATGCCGGTTGCCTGGTCGAGGACCGCAGCATACTTATGCGTTCCCTTCGCGGTTTCCTCAGTACGGGTTGCCGAGCACTTGCTGCAGGTGTAGGTGATCACACCGGGCTCCTTACAGGTGCCGTCCTTGGTGATCACGCCCTCGTCATAGGTATGGTCAGTTGCCGCAATGGACTCGGTGTACTTATCGCCGCAGGAGCAGGTATAGGTTCTCACACCGGCAGTTGTACAGGTTGCAGCCGTGGTAACAGAAGAAGTGTAGGAGTGGGTATGTTTCGGGAAGATGGTGCTGCAGAATGCATAGTCTTCGCCGTTTGTATTGTAAGCCTGAAGCATACAAGCGCCGGTATCTGCACTGACAGTTCCGGTATAGGTCATGTCGAAGGATGCACTGCCGTAATCGGCAAGCATACCGTTGGAGTAAGAAATCGTCAGCGTGGTCTTGTCGGAGCTGGTGGAGAAGGAAGCGCTGCCCCATCCACTCTTATTGGTGATGCTGCCGATCTTAACGCCGTTCTTCATGGTGAAAACAAGCTTTGTCACAGCGGTACCCAGCTCATCCTGCGCATGAACCTTGAAGTTCATGGTGGTGCTGTCCTTGACGTAAGCACTTGCCATGGTGTTCTTGGCTCCACGGAAGAAGGCAATGCCGAGAATCTTACCACCCGAGGTCTTGTTCACAGCATTTCTTGTGCTGATGATATCAGTGTACTGTGCATAGATATCCGTATTCTTGGGATTGGCATATCCCGACGTGGTGTCAAACGTCTGAATCGCAACGACATTGTCCAAGCCAGCCTTTGCGCATTGCTCAGACAGGGTGCCGGGCCAGGTGTTGGCAGCGCCGTATTCCTGCGTGTAGGACATGATGGCAACAAAGTCGCAAACATCTTTTAAGACAGCAGGATCCTGGCAGTAGGAGGCCTGAGCGAAGGGATCGTTGACAGACTCCGGCATGATGGCACAGGAGATGAGCTTGTCGCTCGACAGATCCTTAGTGATCTCGGTGATGAAGCTCTTGAGGTTATCTTTGCGCATCTGGGCAACCTTCTTTGCACCGTTGAGTGCATCAGTAGAGCCGTTACCTGCCAGTGCACCGCCGAAGGTAACACCGGAGGGAGTGGTTCCGCCGGAAGCGGTGTAGATGTAGTAGCCGTCACCATTCTTTTCAAGCTGGTAGGATGCACCGTACTCAACATTTGCACTGCGAGCCATGGCCATCGTTGCTGCGTTGTACTCAGCCTGCGTGATGCCGTAGTTGCTCACCAGCAGATTTCTTGCTGTTCCGCCCCAATCGTAGAAGATGTTGGCATAGCGGATGTAGTCAAAGTGGACACCGGCAATGTCGTAAGCGTTGAGCTCCTTGACCAGAGCTCTCATATAAGCACGGTAACCACTGTCGCGCATATCGACATACTGCGTAACCCCAGAGCCAATGCCGTGACGGAAGTGGTAAGCAATTGCGTTAGCATCGCTTGCGATATAGTTGCTGTCCTGTGCGGCAGCCATCCATGCATGGACGCGGATGCCGTACTTCTTGGCAGCGGTGCAGGTTTCCTGCAAAATGTCCTTCGTGCTGGACATCAGCTTGACGCCGGAAACCTTCGACTGCCAGGCAACAGAACCGAGCGTACCCTTGCAGAGCAGGAACACATCGGTAATGCCGAGCTCGGAGTACTCCTTCATGAGCTCCTCGGCACCTCTCGTGCTGACAGTGTCATTAAATACCCAGTCAGCGATTATCATTTCATCGGGGTTGATGGTTACAGCGGATGCTGTGGTCACAAATGCTCCTGCGATACACGAACAGAGCACAGCAAGGACCAGAAGCATCGAGAATAATTTCTTAAGCATTATAAACTTCCTCCTTTAGTTGATGTGTCGGTTTCGTATATCAGAACGGGAGCGTTGCATAGCGATCATAGATGCTGATGTTGGTGTTGGTTTTGTAACCAAGATAGTTGTAGGCACTGACGAGGTCAGCCGTCTTCCATGACGTTCCGCAAAGGACTTCAGACCAAACATGGCCGGTGGTTGTGCCGGAGGTGAAGCGGCAATAGCCGTGGACATAACGGCCGGGAACGCCGAGAGAACGAGCGCAGGCGTTCATCAGGTGGGCCATGTCGCAGCAGTTACCGAGCTTTGCTTTCCAGCAGCCCAGAGCGCCCTTCTGTGTGTCGTAGTACCAGTCGTAGGTGGTCTTGTCGTTGAGGTACTCGAACAGGTTGTACATTGCCTGATAGGTGGTAGACGGATTACTGTATTTACCGCCGGAGTACTTCATGCCGGTCTTGGCAACGGAGATGATGGTGGAGTTGGTGCTCTGGCAATTAGAGGTCGCCTTCAAGTACTGTGCGTATGCAGAGTAGTTGACACCGAAGGTTGCATCGCCGCCGGAGCTCGAACCGGTGCCGGTACCGAAAGCATCATCCTCGCTCAAGCCCCAAGGCCAGGACTTGATCGTGTCAGGCAGCTTGCCGTTCTTGTAGTAGTAGCTCATGATTCTTGCAAAGAGGTAGACACACTCTTCGTACTGCACCGTACCGAGGGTGGAATGCGTGCAGTAGTTCGGTGCTGCACCGTTGCTGTTCATGAAGTTGACCAAACGGGTCGCCATATCGATGTACTCTGCCTTTTTGATGGTGCCCGCGCCGGCATCGCCGTTGGGGCCGGGAGCCTCATCGATGGTGCCTGCGGAGTAGATGGTGGTCAGCTTGCCGTTGTTGACATCGAGCGTGGCCTTGGCCATCATGTACAGCACCTGTGCCGGATAGAACACATCGCCGGTATTCAGGGTGGAGTAATTGGGCAGTGCGCCGTTCTCCTTGATCCATGCCTCAATCTGATAACCCTCGAGTGCAATGACGGAAAGGGTGATCTTGGTGGTAGAAACAACCGTCGTAGCGCCGCTGGGCTTTGCGGTTGTGGGAGGCTTTGTGGTGGGAGGTGCGGTGGTCGTCGGGGGTACGGTCGTGGTCGGCGCAGCCGTGGTCACAACAGTGCCTTCCTCGTTCTTAACGCCGGAGGCGTGAGCCGGAACGAAGGTGACGCTTTCGGGCAGGCTGCCGGTGGAGTTGTAAGCTGCCAGAGCCTCCGCAAAAATATGTACCAGGGAATAGATGGAGATACGGCCGTCGTAAGTGTTCGTGCCATCAGAGGGACGGTTGAAGCTCGACGGGAGGGCTGCGATGGCATTGCCGTACTTCTGAGCACGCTCTGCCAGATCCAGGTACTGACCCTTGTTCAGGGTGTTGCCCTTGCCGCAGTTGATCTCATTGGCGTTGAAGGTAACATCGATGTAGTCGATGGCAGTGGAAGCGGCCTGGCCGTCCTTGAGTGCCATCAAAGCGTTGGCAGCCATGAGGGTGTATTCCTCGGTGCCGATGGTTCCCTCCGCGAAGCCGAGCTTCGTGGGGAAGGAATAGGCGTAATAGACGCCGTTGCTGTCCTTCGAGCCGGTAGCAAATGCGCTTTCAAGGCTGCTGAGAACCTTGGCCGAGCCAGCAGCCAGTTTGCTGATGGTCAGCGAGGAAGTGATATCTGCCGCACTGACCTGCAATGCGGCGGCAGGTAAGGACGCCAGGATGCACAGCACGAGCAGGAGCGACAAGAAGCGTTTGGTTTTTTTCATGCGTTAAATTCCTCCTTAAAATGATTTTGTCAAAGCGAAAAAAATCGTGAAGCATCGATCTCCTTTCTATATCCGAGGCGCAAGCGCCTAAAACTTACAAAATCAGCCCAGATCCTCCGGCGGAATTTCCACCATAGGAGTGGTTGTTTCCGGAGGCAGCTCCTCAATCCAGTTCTGATAAGTATCCAAGTCCGTCGGCACGGAAATACGGGCAGTACCATACTCCGAAAGCTCAAAGGTAAGAACAATCTCCTGATGGATCTGTTCTTCGATGAGCTCCACGTCGTTGACGAATGAGATCATGAACTGCTTGATATAGCCATTGGCATCGAGCACAACGTTTAGGGATAGCAAATTGGCGCGAACCGAATCATCGACGATCACACCGAGCACCTCAATGAGCGCTGGGCTTTCATAAACTGCGAAAGGAACATCGAAGTTTAAGCTTCTCGATCCATCCTCCAGCGTCTCCAGTCGGGGATTGACGATGATCTCTGCATTGGCCTTCATCAGATACTCTGTAGCGGTGAAATCGGTGTTGTCGTTGCCGTTGGTGAAGTATTTGACCTCACTTCCTCTGATGTCGACATGATTGTAATACAGCTCACCGTCGAAGTAGGTTCTGTGCGGATTGATGTTGCTCTCGAAGGCATCAATGTAAAAGCGATTACCCTCCACGATGCCATCGATCGGTGTGACCGATGTGGTCAATTCAGCGGACGATTGCACCTCAGCAACCGAGGCGATCGAACCGACCATGCGGTAGCTTTCGGCCTCGCTGAGCTTATCGACGCCCTCGTTGAACAGGTCTGCAATCTGCTCCTGCGTTGCGTAATAGGGGTTTTCGGTCGGCGGTTTTGGCTTGTCATCGGAGTCGCAGGCACATAAGCCGACAGCACAAACACCGGCCAGGAATGCCGAAACAAATCTTTTAAACTGCATAGGTCGATTCCTCTCTATAAATTATATATAAATTATAGCAAAAACAGTTCAAAAAAGCAATAACAGATGCGCAAATGCCTCTCGTCATAACAGCAGAAACTAACGCGCACTTTTTGGTAAATATGCACAAAAAGTCACCTTGCTATTAAATATGACAAAGGCTCACAATCGGTGCGTTTTTACCGATTGTGAGCTCTTTAAAGCAAATTATCAAATTAAGCTGCCAAAATGCCGCTCTGTATTCACTCCATCAAAACTCCGAATTGTAAAAGCCTTTGTAAAAATTCACAGACATCCGCACGCAGACACGATTCCTCAACTTCGTACTCCGTAAGAAGATCTGCGACGATCTGTTCTTCGTCTTTTCCTGCTCGCAGTAGTGAATAAATATCCCTTCCCAACTCATTGAGGCAAAGCAGCCTTTTTGGTGCAGAAATATCCTCCAAAGAGATCAGCAAAGTCTCCCCTGCCACCTCACGCATAATGTACTTCGGATTCAAGCGCATATTCATTCCTCCACTTGCTTGGCATTTTCGCGCAGCAACTCGCGGTAAGCAGCATTCTTTTCGCACACGTACTTCGGCACAACCGAGAAATCCTGATTCTCAGCATAGCACATTGCCGGACACACATCGCACTTGGCATAATGTTCGCAGGTAACGCATCCCTTAGGTGCCTTCACCTGCCCGAATTCGTGCACCATTCTTCGCCAGCATTCGTCAAAGCCGAGTTCGAGAACCTTCTGTTTCATGGTGGGAATCATGCCGCAAGGGAGCATTTCCCCCTCAAAATTCACCCAATACGACGCTCTTGCCGCCCGACAGCGGACACCATCGTAGACCTCACCGCAATCGTCGAGACGCGTCGGCATCTGTGCGGACTTCGCCCTGCAGTAGGCGGCAAAGTCATCGGCCGAATGCGTAAGTCTCAGGTAATCGACCATCACCTGCGCAGCCTCGTGTGGCGAAAAGCGTCGGAAGCAGTCGCGGCAATCCGTTCTCGTAGGTGGGAACATATAGGCTGTCTGCTTGACCCTCGCACCGATCTTCTTGGCAAATTCGCAGACCGCAGCGACATCTTGATTATTATATGGAGTGGCCGAAAAGTGGATCTGTACCGCAACCCCCATCTCACAAAGGCGCTTCAAGTTCGCCGTCACGCGGTGAAATACCTTGCCATTTCCGCATAGCTCTTCGTATGTTTTTTCACTCATTCCGTATAGTGATACATTGATTTGCAGCGGCGGGTGCTCTCGAAAAAGCTCAAAAATTTCCTCAGAAATGAGTGTTCCGTTCGTGTTGATCGTCAAAAGGAAGCCCTTCTCAGCACAAGCTCTGTAGATCCGACAAAAATCATCACGGAGCATCGGCTCGCCTCCCGTCAGAAGCAAAACGAGCGTGCCGTTCCTACTCGCCTGGTCGGCCAGGTTGAGCCATTGCTCCGTCGACAGCTCACGGCAGCGGAGTTTGGGGTCATCTGCCATGTTGTGAATATAGCACATCTTGCACGAAAGGTTGCAGCGCGGTGTCAGCTCAAACGTGCCCGAGATTGGTTGTCGTGTGACCGTCGCACGGCTAATCAACGCATCGACAAGTGACATTTCATCCTCCCCTTTCTTTTTTCGTAAACCTGCCAAAATATTACCTGCATTATAGCACGGTTTTTGCCATATTGCAAGAAAAATCGAAAATCATAAAGATATCGTCAATAAATATAAGTATTACACTTGCTTTTCTATATAATGTGTGCTATAATTTTTCCAATACTATTTGCTGGTTCAGCAGAAAGGAGAATGGCACATGAAGAAACATTACAGCAAACCGTCCGTAATCTGCCAGGAGCTTCATCCCGAGTCGCTTTGCTCTGCGCCGTGCGCCTATCAGAACCCGCTGTTTAACGAAGCACAGCAATGCGGCTATGAAGAACCTGACATGGGCTTCCGCCTGTTTGCGGTCGGTTGGATCGACTGTAATGAGGAAGACCCCACAGACCACTACTGCTACCATAACGGTGCAGGCTCGATCTTCGGATCGTTCTGATCCCCGCGCGAGGCTTAGCCCGATTGTAGTGTCATTCTGAGCGAAGCGAAGAATGACGCATACCGTCAAAGCTGCCTGCGTGTGTTTACGATGATCGACCACCCCTGAGCAAGGCACGCACCCATGTAGGGTGGGGTCATGACCTCACTGTGGGCTTCCGGGTTTGTACGAATTCGGTTGCCTGCACCTTGTGCTGCTTCGCAGACGGGTGAGTCGTGACTCATTCCTACGGATACAATCGTTTTTACACAACCATGTTCGCCTTTGACATCCCCCTACGCATACTTTGTTTCGCTCAGAATGACGACCGGAGCGTAATAAGCCTCGAAAATTGAAACTCAAAAATTTGAAAGGAGAAACCACCATGAAATTCAGCAATTTCTTGCGCCGCAGTCTGGCGATGCTTGTGCTGTTGGCAACATTCTTGAGCCTCGTGCCGAATGTTTTTGCGGCAAGAGACGATATTGACAACATCGTCATTGACATCCCGGATTACCTGGAAGATGAAGATATTGTTACTGCATCCTTCGGTGAAGACGGAAAAATCGTCTATGACATAGCCAGCGAGGAGATTCGCGCTGCGATTAACACTGGTTTGGAGCAGAATGTGAGAGCGATTACCTTGCCGAATGGCAATACGTTGCAGGAGGGTCGCGCCGGTACATCTATGGCCGCACAGCAGAGACTGGCGTTCTTTATCGACCCGGCAAACACGGAAGGTAACACCAACTATAAGACCTTCTCGCTTACTGCGGCAAGAGTCAAAAACCTGGTTGCCGCCGGTGTTACGGACCTGTTCGTTATGACAAAGGACAGAGCCGGCAACTTCGATATGACGAATCTGAAGACCGCGAACAGCAATAAGGGCAGCGCAAAGGTTTACGCTTGGATGCACTGCGCCCGTGACGATGCTTATTTGGCATCGAACAAGAGCGCTGCACAGTTACACTGGCGTGCAGGGTATAACAACCATGCAAATGGCGGCGATACCAGTGTCATCGGCTTTGTCCATCTTGGCAATGCCGGCTATATTTCATATATGGAAGGGTTAGTGGCACAGGCTACCTCCTATGCTGACGGTCTTCTGCTCGACTCTGTGCGCTTCTCTACGGAATACACGGGCTGGGATACGGATGCAAAAGCATACTTTTTAGAAAAATACGGCGCAACGGACGGAAAGACATACTGGAACGAAGCTGTTCTGGCCATGTTTAAATCTGCCGGAAACCCGAGTAATTATATGTATAAAGCAGATACCAGCGGTACCTATAAAGGTTGGTATTCGCGCGTGACAAGCGGTGGCTCGACTGGTACTGCCTCTTATACTCTTGCGCAGAGGATGAGCGGCGATTACGCAAGCACTGCCGGCACGGCTACCTACAACTACCGCAGATCAGTTCTCAAAAACTTTGTCGGCAAGATGAAGACGGCATTCGGCAGCACGAAGATCATTGCGGTCGCACTGGAAAAAGACTTTGGCAATAACGTTACCAGCTTGAGCATCAGAGGCCAGCATCCCTACTACGCCTTTAAAGACCATGTCAAAAACGGCTTCTGTGTTACCATGCAGGTTGCGGATAATCATGCTTCGGATCCTGTAAGCTTGGCAAAAACGGTTGCAAAATGGACCAATGTTATGATTGGCATTGACTTTTACAACAAGGGCACGGTCAATAGCTATGGATATCCAACAGATCCGGACACG
Organism: Oscillospiraceae bacterium; assembly: GCA_015067565.1. GTDB lineage: Bacteria > Bacillota > Clostridia > Oscillospirales > Oscillospiraceae > JAZOXB01. The sequence continues at coordinate 73,430 of SVMF01000008.1, forward strand.
TTCATCAATATGGCAGAGAAAATCCATAGAGCGAGATACGATGTCAATGGAGCTTATGGGACCTACCGAGGCTGTATTTTGGGCGCGGCATGCTACACAATGGGTCACATTGGCGCTCAGAAGGTTGTTTTGAGTGGCACAGGGGCGTCGCCTAAAGTGACCATAACTTTCGCGAACCCAAATAGAAGTACTAATTATTTGTTGGGGTATTTCCATAAAAATAGAGACAATAACTGCTTTACTACGGCTAAAGTTGCTACTACGGCTGCTTCAGGAAGAGTGGATGCAAGCGGAGCTGCGACTATGTCGTATTACGTTAATGCGAGTTCTTCTTCGAATCCGTATGTTGTTGTCTCCAGCCCGAGCGATTATCCAGACGCCGCTGTTTCTGCATTTGGGAAAGGAATAATGATAGTACAGGCAATAAACTACACCAACGATTGGGATGATCTTCCGTTTGCTCGTGTCCTCCTCTATTATGGGGGAACCGGCACTTCTAATATTGTTGGCTACTACCCGATCCATGTTGTTAGTGGCCACGAGACCTGCACAAACTTTACGGATACGGTGTTGTTAGCAAATACCTGTACGGCAGTTGGCTACACGCTGAGAAAATGCAATATCTGCAGCTATGACTTTGTTGTTGAAACTGCCAAGAAAGCTCACAGTTACACCGTCGTTCAATCTACAACGCCGGCGACCTGTACGACAGACGGTTCTCAGGTCAAGAAATGTAGCAGCTGTACGGCGACCCAGACAACAACGTTGCCGGCGCTCGGCCATGATTACCAGGCCACCGTCACGCCCCCGACCTGTCTGGAAGGCGGCTACACGACCTATGTCTGCTCCAGAGATGCCAGCCATACCTATGTAGCTGATCAGACGCCCGCAACCGGCCATACATTTGTCGGCGGTGTTTGTAAGGACTGCGGCTTCTCTCTTGCAACCCTGATTCACTTCAAGCAGAATGCCGAAGAGAACACCTGGGACTGGCAGATCATTGGCGGCAGCGGTCTGGGCTTCGATACCACGACCGACGGTGCTATGTATGCCACCACCAACGGCATGATCCAGCCCTACTTCTACATTGAACCCAGCGGAATCGGCAATATCGACCACAAGCTTGTCGCAGGCGATATCGTTCAGATCCGTATGCGCGTGAGAACTGCTCAGAGCTCGGCCACCACGGCAGTTCCCTCTGTCAGCCTCGATCTGAACACCACAAGTGATTACGGCGACACCCTGACCGGAAACAGCATCGATCTGACCACAACCGAATGGCAGCTTGTCACCATTCCGATCACCGGCTATGCCGCAGACAACAGAATCGAAAAGGTTCGTATCGATCCGTTTGGTGAAACCTTGGTTGCAGGCTATGTCGAAATCGACTATATCCATTTTGGTTCTCCTGAAGCAGTTCCGATTACCATTATGTTCTATAATGATAACGGCAAGCTTCTGCAGAAGAGCATGATCCCTGCCGGCACAAATGCTGAGTACTACGGCGAGACCCCGACCAAGCGTTCCTCCGCAGGCTTTACCTATACCTTCAGTGGTTGGGAAACTTCTGACGGCCAGACCGTCACCGACCTTACTGCAGTCACCTTTGCAAAGGACACGGTTTTGACCGCACAGTACACCTACGAGCGCGGTAACGTGGAACCTCTGGACTCCAATAAGAGTCTGGTCGACAACGATGGCAACCTTGAAGACTACAAGTACGACATCGAGATTGATGCCTCTACCTACGGCCAGATGGTTACAATTAATAAAGTGTATAAGAAGCCGTTGGACATTACCATCGTCATGGACCGTTCTACATCTACTTGCTTCCCGGCGGACGAAAGCAATACCTCTATGACATGGACGGTTACGAATAACACCACATCCTTGACGAACGTGCTCAATAAGCTCGACAAAACGAAACCGGAGGGCTACTACACCGCAACCAACTGGCTGGGCGTTGACTATGTCGGTCCCACCGACGAGCAGGCCGGCGGCTACATCTCCTATGAGGATATGAAGTGGGATGGCACAAAATGGATGGTTTGGCAGACGCTTGAGCTTTATGACGAAGCTCCCACGAAATACACTACTGCACTGCAGGCAATTTATACCGACGGCGCATACGAGCTGGTTCGCCCGGCAAGTGTTCTTTATAAGTACAGTAACTATACTTATCACCATACCACCTTTGGTAAGTGGGTGCCTCTGGCAACGGCCTATACTGATTTCTTTGCCCGTTGCCAAGACTCTTTCGATGACGCTTGGGAAACTTCTCACGGCTTATCGGGTTATAAAGAAGCGAACATGAAGTTTAAGATTGCGGTTTCCCGCCGCGGTATGATGCAGGAAGCACTGACGAAATTCGTCGATTCCATCTATGAAAGTACCAGCCAGCTTCCGCAGGGCCAGTACCACCGTGTTTCCATCGTCAGCTACGGCTATCAGGCATACGTTAAGGATAACACCTTTACCTTCACAAATGCTGCCGGCTCGACCGGTACCTACACCTGCTCGACTGACCCCGGCGTTACGATCACCCCGGTTACATTGAACTCTGCAGCCAATGTTACGAAGGTTAAGAATGTCATTAATAAGCCCTTCGCCTTTGGCGCAACTTCAACAGACCAGGGCCTGAAATTTGCTGCAGAGCATCAGACGACAATGAGAAACAGCGCGAATACATCGCAGGGTGTCGTGATTCTGTTTACGGACGGCGCTCCGACTTACGGTGACGGATTCTTCATTAATACCGCAAACAATGCTCTGACGCAGGCAAATTCTATGAAGAACAACGGTACAACGATCTTCGCTGTCGGCTATATGGATGGCCTGAACGCAACAGGTACGCTTAAGGCATGGAGCGATTCCAACAGCATCAGCGATCAGGCAAACACCTTCCTGCACTATGTTTCTTCGAACTATCCGAGTCCGACTTCTATGACAGTCCCCGGTTCCGGCAACGCAAAAGCAGGCTACTATATGTCTGATACAACCGGCTTGAACCTGGCTAACGTCTTCGGTAGCATTTACACCATCACCGATACCACCACGAAGGCCGACACGCAGATCACCGGGCCGCTGGTCATCAAGGACATCATCACCCGTGAATGGGACGTCGTCAAGGAAAATGGCGGCCTGGATATCAAGGTCGAGCGCTGTGACTACCTTGGCCTCGGTGAATTCGCCCAGGGCGCTGCAATTGACAACACCAACAACTCCATCTACACCCTGACGACCGCTCCCCTCACCGACTCCACAGGTGCCTACACCGGCGAGACCGAGGTCAAGGTCGTTTGGAACGACGCTCCGAATGCATGGCTGCGCGAAGCGGAAGAAGCTACCAACGGTTACATGGGCTACAGGCTGCTTGTCACCATCGGCATTGAGCTCGACCGAGAGAGTACCATCGGCGGCAACAACATCCCGACCAATTCTCCCGAATCGGGTATCTTCTACCCCACGAACTCCGACTTGGATCACAAGTACGACATTCCCAATGTCAACGTTGTTTTGCAGTACGATTACAACATCCATGACTACTTCCTCGATCTCGAGCAGCCACATCTGCATGATGATTCTGTGGCCACGGTCAACGATGCCCTGTACTTTGACTTCAAGAACACCGGCACGGACGCCGTACGCTACCAGGGCGCACACTATGAGCGCCGCAACTACGACCAAGCGGAAAGCTGGGCCTACAATCCCCTGAACTCTTCGGCACCGATCATCAGCACCGCAAATGAGGGCACGCTGATCATCCAAAACACCGTCGCAGGTAAGAGCCACTACACTCAGACCTCGTCTTCTACCAAACGCAACGACCTGTCGACCACGCCTCTGGAATACACCCTCAAGAGCGGCGATGTGATCAAGATGCGCGTAAGAACCGAGCATATGGTAGCTGCCTCCGGCAAGACACCTAATGCAACGCTCTACTACGGCAAGAACAATGATTCCGCTATCAGCGCATATCTGACTGACTATTCCAACGCAAACCTTGTCAGCGGCAACTATGTTGACATCACCGCTACTGTGCCCGCTAACCTCGTCGGCACCCTGATCTCCGCTCTGCGTCCGCAGTTTACGCACATGGTTGACGACGGCACCGGCAAGGGCAAGATTCTGATCGACTACATCTTCGTCGGCTCGGAAGCAGAGTTTGCAACCAGATTCGAGTCTAACTTCGACCTGATTACCGTTGACACGCAGGACCTCGATCTTGAGTTCACTTCTGATGTTTACTCCTCGCTCTACTCCCGCAAGGTCGATATCGACGGTCTGAACAACCGTTGGGTCAACATTGAGCACTTCGCAGGTACTGACATCTACTCCGAGTATCTTGAAGCCGGCACCACCACTTGGGGCCCGAGCTTCAACACGCCGGACTTCGTTAAGACCACCGACCAGAAGGAGATCCCCGTCGGCTACACCGTCACGCCGTTGACCTTTGAGATCGACTCGCTTGGCAGAGAGCCCTTCTCCATCAAGAACCCCGTCCAGAACGGCAAAACCAACTATTATTCTCCGAAGTTCATGGTCATTGACTTCGAAACCACCGCAATCATCCCCATGCAGAAGGAAACCGAAGCCCAACTCGGTACCCCTGTTGTCGTGGATGAAAACGGCACGCTTGATCCCACCACTTCCGACCTGATGTACAACTTCCGCAACAACTTCCTTGACGATGCTGAGCAGGTTCACATCATGCGTGGCATCGAGACCATCGGCTATACCGTCAACCCGATCAACGATCCCAGACTCTCGAACTCTGAGACCATTGCTCGTATTGCGCACCTGATCCCGGCTACCACAGTCGAGTACGACTACGACGTCCTGACTCCGTATGTCTATGACGCAAAGTCCAACGGCTATACCGGCAAGTGGGACGATGTCGGCTCGCATGATAGTACGAAACAGAATTGCAACAACTTGGAGATTCACGGTCATGACAGTGCCCTGCTGAACTCCACTTCCGAGTATCCGTACTCCTTCGGCCGTACCCTGTCCACCACCGTCAAGGCCAATGTCCGTGACGAAAGTGGCAACATCGTTGAGTATCTCAACAATGATGCCCTCACTTTCTCCTTCATTGGCACAGGTTTCGACGTGATCTCCCAGACCGGTCCGAACGAAGGATACATGTTCGTTGAGGTCTACTACGCAGGTACAAAGGAGCTTGTCCAGCGATATGTCGTTGACAACTACCTCAAGGACACAACCCTGTATCAGATCCCCGTTGTACACTGCATGGATCTGGAATACGACTCCTACGATGTTGTCATCCGTGCCTACTACAGCCCGGCCTTCAGCCACTACAAGTCGGCTGGCAAGGCCACCGGTGGCGTAATGACCGAAGAAGCTCTGCGCGAGATCCTTGGTCTTTCTGCTGATGAGCCTCTGAACTTCACTCCCTCGCCTGACCGCGGCAGAGCGACCCGTGCACTGACTGCCGACTCCTACGATGTCAGCGTCGACGGCGTGCGTATCTACAACACCCTCGGTGACTACCTTGAGCCTGAGACCCACGCAGTCGGCTGCTACACCTACGATCTGGCTGGCGAAACCAACGTCCAGTTCATCAACGCACACAGCGTCATCGTTGGTTCGAACAATTGGAAGTATGACGTTCCTAACGGCGAGAAGCTCAACGGTATGCTCTACATCGCAGCCGACGGCGCCGAGTCCTCCTCCTCCGAGATGGATACGGGATTGCACCTGAGCTCCTCGGGCATCTACAACTACGAGATCGTCAACGGCACCAAGTACCTCGTCGATCGTGACGGCAAGCGTGTCACCCACCCGACGCACAAGACCGATATCTATGCCAAGATCGACATCTACGGCACCTGCACCTATCACTGCATGAGCAGCACCGGTGCTGAGGTCAAGATGACCGGCTCCGAGGTCGGTCAGATCATCGGTTCCGGCAAGATCGTCTACTACAACTCCAATTATAAGGTCAACAGCCCGAAGAACGAAATCTACCTCAGCGGCAGCAATGGCGTTGCCTTCAACATCGAGGGTGCCACCTCTGCTAAGATCAGCGCTAAGTCCATTGACGGCTCTGCTGTTGCCCTCCAGGTTTACGACTGGACCGACGGCCAGTTCGTCACGGTTGACGGCTTCAGCTCCACGAGCAAGAACGGTGAGATGTACTACAACATCCACTCCTACACCGATGCCACAGGCAAGGTGCACTCCTTCCTCTCCGACAGTGGTGACGTCGTCCTGCGTAACCTCAACGACGCAACGCATACCGGTGTAATCTCCCTGTGTAACGTCAAGGTTACCGATGCAACTGTCAGCATCCCGTCAAAAGCCTACAAGGCTGTCGACCTGATCGTAACTCCTGTCGAGAAGACCGATTGCGAGCATGCCGCTCTGACCTTCGGTGAGGCAAAGGCTCCGACCTGCGTCGACGAAGGCAACATCGAGTTCTGGTACTGCGATGACTGCGAGTGCTTCTTCTCCGACGCTGAAGCAACCGAGCAGATCAGTGGGCTGTCCACCATCCTGGCTCCGACCGGCATCCACATCTTCGAAAACGGCTCCTGCACCATCTGCGGTGAGGCTCAGCCCGTAGAAGATGCTGAGATCTTCGTCGAAAGCCTCAGCGGTACACCCGCAGTTACCCTCGGCGCATCCATCAGCTTCGCCTACTCCATCCCCGGCGGTCTGGTCAGCGAATATACTCGCTTCTACCTCATCATTGAGAAGGATGTCGCCGGTAGCGATCCCATCACGGTCGCCTACGAGGTCGGCGATATGCAGACCATCTACAATCCGTCCACCGGCGAGGCCATCGTACACAACGCTGTCTTCAACGGCATCAATGCCAAGGAAATGGGCGACCTCTTCACTGTCACCATCTATGGCGAGGATGCAGAGGGCAACACCTACTACGGCCCGTCCTACACCACCTCAATCAAGGATTGCCTGATGGAGCGTATCCTGAGCGACAAGTCCACCGCTGAGCAGAAAACCATGGCTGTCGATATGCTCAACTACGGCGCTGCCGCACAGCTGTACTTCGAGTACAACACCGACGCACTTGTCAATGAGGATCTGACCGCAGAGCAGGCCGCTCTCGGCACTCAGACCTTCCCCGAAGCCATCGACCGCAGCAACGCAACCGGTGAGGGCATCGTGCTGAATACAAACGTCGTTCTTGCAAACAAGGTCACCTTGTACGTCACTGCGATGCATGAGGTCGCTGAGAATGCCGAGCTGAAGTTCGTTATCAAGGATGCTGCATCGGGTAAGATCCTGAGCGAGATCGTTCCTGAAGAAGTCTTCGACGGCTTCCTGCGTGCAACCTACGACAATGTCGGCGCAAAGCAGATGCGTCAGCTTCTGACCATCGAGCTGTACGAAAACGGCGAACTGATCTCCCAGAGCATCACCTGGAGCGTCGAGAGCTTCGTTGCACAAAGACGCATCGACGAGAAGATCCCCGAGCTCCAACGCGACATGATCAATGCAATGCTCGTCTACGGTGACAGCGTCGCAGCGTTCATGAACGCACAGTAAAACAAAAAACGGGGCAGGATTTTTCCTGCCCCGTCCTTTTATGAGGTACCTGATATGATCGCCAGATATTACCTGAATGATCCAAATGCGCCAAAGCCGAATTCCCCAACTCACATCGGAACCAATGTTTTTTTACAGCGTGATGGCAAACTTCTGCTGGAGCAGCGTTGGGACTGCGGTGCATGGGGTTTGATTGGCGGACGGCTACGACATGGGGAAAGCTACCTGCGCGGTATTACCCGGGAGGTGCGTGAAGAAACCGGACTTTCCCTTCCTGAAAGTGCCTTTACACAGCTTCGAGTCGTCGACGATGACCGCATTGCATGCTACCGGGACGGTACCGTATGGCGCATGATCATCGTACTCTTTGAAGCAACCCTAACCTCTTCAGCTGCGTTGAAGCCAAGCAAAGAGTCAACAACCTTGTGCTTTTTCTCTCCCGATGAGCTCGCCACATTGGACATCGTTGCGACCCACGCAGATCTGGTAGAACAGTGGCGCATAGAGCACACATAAGCAAAAATCGCACCCTTCCGGGTGCGATTTTTTCCTTTTTAACCCCACATGGCAGACAGTGCGGGAATGACTTGCTTCTTTCTGGACATGACCTTTGGCAAGAAGACTGCATGATTCTTCGCATCGGGCGAGAAGGCCTGGCGAATGATCTCCTCATCCCCCAGATAGATGAGCTGTGTTCCTTCCAACAGCACGTCCGTGAGCATCAAAAGCATAATATCGTACGAACGAGCCTTCATCGTCTTTTCCATCTCGGCAAGGAATTCGTCCTTCCGCTCCAAAATATGTGCGGAATTGACGCAGGTGATCTGGCCGACACCAAGTGTATTTCCTGCGATATGGAAATCCTTGAAATCGGCAAAAAGCATTTCCTTTGCCGACTTGTCATCCGACCACGAGGCCGAGAAGATCTGCTGTCCAAGCTCATCAAGCGATACGTTGGCAATTCTCGCCATGCGTTCTGCCATATTGCGGTCACGCTGTGTGCAGGTCGGAGACTTAAACATGACCGTGTCGGAAACAATCGCAGCCGCCATCATGCCGGCGAGCTTTTCAGACGGCATAAGCCCCCTCTCCTGATACATTCCGGCGATGATGGTCGTTGTGCTACCCACAGGCTCATTACGGAAATAGATCGGATTTCCGGTCTGAATATCTGCCAGTCGATGGTGGTCGATGATCTCAAGGAGTTCGGCCTGCTCCAAACCGGGAACAGATTGCGCAGCTTCATTATGGTCGACCAGAACGACCTTTTTTCTTCTCGGGCGGATCAAATGATAACGTGAAAGCGTACCGACAACGCGCTCATTCTCATCCAGGATCGGATAGCAGCGGTAGCGGCTTTGCAGCATACCCTCGCGGACATCGTCCACATAGTCATCTAAATGGAAGCACTCAATGCCTTCCTTTCTGCAGATTCGGCTGACAGGAACCGACTGATAGATCATACGAACCGCGCGATAGGCATCAAACGGTGTGGAAATGATGCAGGTATCGGTCTTGATCTTGCGCAGCTCCTCATCGAGCTCTGCTTGGCAAATGATCACGCATTTGACACCGATCTCAATGGCTCTTCGGACCATATCCGGCTGCTGGCCGCATACAACGATGCTGTCCTTGCTTGAAAACAGCAGGTTTTCGCACGACTGCGGCAACGCAATGCAGACCTCACCGGTGATCGTATCGACCATGTTGCCCGCCTCGTTCATAATTCGGCCTTCCAGAACGCTCAGTAGATTAAACACGGGGATCCTCTCAATATACGGCCGCTCGATCGAGTGCATATCGCAGGCGGCAATGTCGCCGGAGGACAAAAGGCCATAGAGCGTGCCATCATCATTGGTGACGGGGATGGCCGGAATGGAGCGATCCGTCGTCAGAATCGACCAGGCACGGCTGACGGAAACCGCCGACGAAAGCATAGGCGGTGTATCAAATGCTAAGTCCTTGACCTGCGTGCGCACGGTCTTGATCCACTGCGGAGCAGAAAAACCAAAGCGATCGAGGACCATCTGCGTCTCATCACTGACATGACCAAGGCGGCAGGCCTCATATCCACGGTCGCCCAAGGCATTCCGCAAAGCGGCATACGCCATTGCCGAAACGATCGAATCCGTATCGGGATTGCGGTGACCGGTAACAAAAATCTTCTCCATAAGCTCCTCCTGAAATCTTTCTGATAACATCGTACCACTTTTTAACCAAATGTCAATCTTTTTTCGCAAATACAGCATAGAATTTGGTAAAAATCGTTGCGAATTTGGATTCTTTCTGCTATAATCGACAGTAAGAAAGAAAAACCAACAGAAAAGGATGTTTCAAACATGAAAAAACCTACTCTCGTCGTAATGGCCGCCGGTATGGGCAGTCGTTTCGGTGGCCTGAAGCAGATGACTCCCGTCGATGCACAGGGCAACAGCATCATTCACTACTCCATCTATGATGCCTGCCAGGTCGGCTTTGGCAAGGTCGTTTTCATCATCAAGGAAGCTATCGCAGATGATTTCAAGAAGATGATGGCCGGAATTGAAAAGCACATCGAGGTCGCCTATGTTTATCAGGAGGTTGACAAGCTTCCTGATGGCTACAGCGTCCCGGAAGGACGTCTAAAGCCCTGGGGTACCGGCCATGCGGTTCTTTGCGCCAAGGACGAAATTGACGGCCCCTTCGCCGTCATCAACGCTGATGACTTCTACGGCCGCCAGACCTATCAGGTGCTTGCAGATTTCCTGATGTCCGAACCGGAGGAGAGCGAATTCTCCATGGTCGGATTCCGTCTGCGCAATGCCATGACCGACAATGGCCATGTCGCACGCGGTGTCTGCGAGGCCAAGGACGGTTATCTGACCACCGTTACCGAGCGTACCCACATTGAAAAGCGCGGCGAGGATGCCGCCTACACGGAAGATGGCGAGACCTTTATCCCAATCTCGGGCGACAGCGTCGTTTCCATGAATTTCTGGGGCTACAGTCCCCTTCTGCTGCAGGAGCTCGAGGCTCGCTTCCCCAAGTTCCTGGATACCAATTTGCCCGTCAATCCACTCAAATGCGAGTATTTCCTGCCCACCGTGACGAATCAAATGATCAGCGAGGGGATGGCCCAGGTTCGCCTGCTGCACACCGACGAAACATGGTACGGTGTGACCTACCGCGAGGATCTTGAGGCTGTTCGTGCTGCCATTCAGAAGATGCACGATGATGGCAAGTATCCCGAAACGCTCTTTTGATCATTAACAGGAGGTCGCTGCCATGATTGGAAATTTGAATAAGCAAGCCTTTGGAGCCTTCGGCAGCATCCTTCGTGACAGCCTGCCAAACCGTGGCTTCCCCAAGGGTGACGAATGGTATGAAACAGTGCGTTACTTTTCTTCGAAGGAACTATTTTTCTACCGCTGCGAAGAAGCTGTCTATCTGGATTTTGAATATGGCATGACCGTTTTGGTCATAAGAAATGAAGGGCATATCTGTTCTTTCTACCTAGACAAACCCATTTGTATCCACGCAAACATCGTTTTTTCCATCGTTCCGTACCAGGAGGAATGCTCTGTCCGCCTGTCCATGCCGAAGCTGTCTCAACTGCAGCAGCTCGACCGTCTGGAATCGATAGAAGATCTGAAAATTCACGATCGTTTCCTGCTCGGCAGCATCTACACCCTCTTCTATCATGAGGAAGAAAGCGGTTTCCTCTTCAAGGGCGAGAAGCACTCAACCTACGAACTGACCTATGTCGACCGTGGCCAGCTGCACTGCGTTGTTGACGGCACAGGATATGTGCTCAAACAGGGGCAGATGATGCTCTTTGCCCCCGACCAGTGGCATATGCAGTACACAGATCTTGATGTGACCGCTCGCTTTCTGACCATCTCCTTCGACCTCATCTGCTCTCCCGAAGTGCGTTTTTCCGACCGTGTCATCGATCTTTCATCGACAGAGGCATCATTTTTGAAGCAGCTTTTACTGGAGATCGACATTGATGATCCTTTAAGCTACGATTTCATCCGCTGCTACCTCAAGATGTTACTGCTGACGGTCATTCGCGATGCACACGGCCGCAAAAAACGCCTGAAAACCCCTGTGGCAATCCGCAACGAGAACACGATCGTCAGCCGCGCCTTACAGTACATAGCGGATCATGTCTATGACCGTCTGTCGGTCGAAAGTGTCGCCAAGGGCACCGGTGTCAGCGCCTCGCATCTGACTGCCTTGTTCCACCGCCAGATGAACATCTCGCCCGGCGAGTATATCCGCCGCGTCAAGCTTGAGGAAAGTAAGGTTTTGATCCGCGAAGGCCGCATGAATTTCTCGCAGATCGCCGCTGCACTGAACTACTCCACGATCCACCATTTTTCTCGCCAATTCAAGGACAATTTCGGCATTTCCCCCACCGAGTATGCCAAGTCCATCCACGCGGAATAATAAGAAGAGCCCTCGGGAAGATCCCGAGGGCTTCAGTCTGTCGAAAAACTTGTTTTTCGGCAGACTGTCAGAGTTCAAAAAGTCGGCAAGACGAGCAAACCGAGCTCGTCGGCGTACGATGGTACGGTAGAGCTCGGTTTGCGATGTAAGTCAAAATGCCTTGCGTAGCAAGCATTGAAAGCGTTTTTGGCTTATATCAGAGTTATATTCTCAACAGGCTATTTGAACACAGATCGCCAACCGTCAAAAAATTTGCATTTTGACGATTGGCGACTTTTTTGACACTCTGGAGCCCTCGGGAAGATCCCGAGGGCTTTTGCATTTATTTGCCGAGCTTTCTTTGTACGAATTTTGCAAACTCCATCAGCGGAATGATGAGCGCGGCCAGTGCAACGGACACACCGAACTCACCCATGCTGATCTGCTCAAACTTGAAGATCTTTGCCAGAGCAGGAACCCAAACAACGACAACCGTGCAAATCAGCGAAAGTGCCGCCGCACCCCACAGCCACATATTTTGCTTGGACATGGTGAAGATCGAGCCTCTGCGAGAACGCATATTGAAGGCGTGGAAGATCTCGACCAAGGACAGCGTTAGGAATGCCATAGTCATACCGTCGTGGCTATTAGCGATTTCCCATGCGCCGGACTCGATGAAGTGACCGATAAAGTAGGCGCTCAGCGTCAGGATCGTGACCAAAATACCTTGCAGGGCAGCGTCTATGCCGAGGCCACCTGCGAAGATGCCATCGGTAGCACTTCTGGGCTTGCGGCGCATGATGTCACGCTCGCTCTTTTCCATGCCCAAAGCAAGCGCCGGGAAACAGTCAGTGATCAGGTTGATCCACAGCAGGTGCACAGGTTCCAAAATTGTGAAACCAAGCATCGTTGCAGTAAAGATTGCAAGAACCTCTGCCAGATTGGACGAGAGCAGGTACTGAATCGCCTTGCGGATATTGTCATAGATTCGGCGGCCTTCCTCAACTGCCGAAACGATGGTTGCAAAGTTATCATCGGACAAAACCATATCCGCAACATTCTTGGTTACATCCGTGCCGGTAATGCCCATACCGACACCGATGTCCGCACTCTTGATAGACGGAGCATCATTGACACCATCGCCCGTCATGGCAGTGATATACCCCGCCTTTTTCCATGCATTGACGATGCGAACCTTGTGTTCCGGCTGCACACGGGCATAGACTGAATACTTGGTCACATCAAACGCTTCCTCGCTGATGCGGTCAAGCTCTGCACCGGTGATGGCGGTGTAGCCGCCGTCCAGAATGCCAAGCTGATTCGCAATGGCAACTGCGGTATCTTTGTGATCGCCCGTGATCATCACGGGACGGATTCCGGCATTGCGGCACTCCACAATCGCAGCCTGAACCTCGGGACGAACGGGGTCGATCATGGCCGACAGACCAATATAAACCAGATCCTGCTCCAGATAATCTGCCTCATAAGAACGCGGTTCTTCCTTCCACAGACGGAAAGCACAGCACAATACACGCAAGGCCTGATCTGCAAAGGACTTATTGGCCGTAAGGATCTCGGCTCTCATCTCATCGGTCAGGGTCACCGCCCCTCCCTTTTTGTACCAATACTTGCAACGGCGCAGCACCTCATCGGGTGCACCCTTGGTATACTGAATCAACTTCTGATCCTCATCACGGCAGACGACACTCATCATCTTTCTGCCGGAATCAAATGGAGCCTCGCCAATACGAGTGAAGCCTTTCGCCAAGCCTTCCAGATCAAGCGCAAGTGCATCGTTGACGAGAGCACATTCTGTCGGCTCGCCGATTGCATTGCCGTTTTCATCAGGCTTTGCATCACAGCAAAGGCGCATACCGAGTGCAAGCATGTTCAGATCCTCAGCACTATGGTCGACGACTGTCATCTTGTTCTGCGTCAAGGTACCCGTCTTGTCAGAGCAGATGACCTGCGTGCAGCCGAGGGTCTCAACCGCCGTTAGGCGACGAATCACGGCATTGCGTCTGGACATATTGGTCACACCGATGGACAATACAATGGTAACAACCGCCGCAAGTCCCTCGGGGATAGCGGCAACTGCAAGGCTGACAGCCACCAGGAAGGTATCGAGCATTCCCTCACCCGAAATATCGGGGTAGGAGCGAAGAAGGTCAACGGCAAAGATCACGACGCAAATCCCAATAACCAGGAAGCTAAGGATCTTGCTGAGCTGACCGAGTTTCTTCTGAAGCGGAGTCTGTTCCTCCTTGGCATCAGCCAAGGCACCTGCGATCTTGCCCATCTCGGTTGCCATCCCGGTTGCGGTAATAACCGCCAGGCCACGACCGTAAACGACCGTACTGCCCATGTAGACCATGTTCTTACGGTCACCGAGAGGCACCTCCTCGCCCTTCAGCGCGGAAACCTGCTTGTCAACGGGAACGCTCTCACCGGTCAAAGCAGCCTCTTCGACCTTCATGGACGCGCATTCCAGAATGCGCGCATCGGCCGGAACGGCGTCGCCTGCCTCAAGGACGATTACATCGCCGACGACCAGATCCTCACTGCGGATGGTGAGCTGTTTGCCGTCACGGATGACCTTTGAGGTGGCCGCAGCGATCTCCTGCAGAGCAGCAATGGCATTTTCTGCCTTGCTCTCCTGCACAATCCCGAGCACAGCGTTGATCAGGACAACTGCAAGAATGATAAACACATCAGCGAAGGATTCATTCGCAAGGTAGGCGGTCACACCCGAGATCACAGCCGCTGCCAGAAGGATCAGCGTCATCGGATCTGCCAATTCCTCGAAGAATTTGCGGAGCAGAGATTTTTTCTTGCCCTCTGCGAGCTTGTTGGCTCCGTCACGAGCCAAGCGCTCCTGCGCTTCGCGTGCAGCCAGACCGTCAGGAGTCGTCTTCAGCTCCGTCAGAACCTCCTGCGTGCCGACTAGATAAGGTTTCATATAATTCCTCCTTGTTCGTATAAGTCTATTTTTTCATAAAAAAACAGACTTATCACATAATGTGAATAAGTCTTGCCGGTTGTGACGGCACCATGGGCAAAAGCCCCGTGTTGTTGACACCGTCTCGCATACGCGATAGCTACTCCCTTATACATATTGATTATAGCAAAATATCACCTTCTGTCAAGTAAAAACCCACATTTTTCACGACAAAATCTGACAAATTATTTCATTCGACAAAAGATTGACATTTCCCGAATTTCCAATTACAATTTACTTACAGAAACGGAGGAATTGCCATGACAGAACAAGTACATTACGATACCCTGACCTTATGCCCCGACTATCGCTTTATCCGCGTGGTCAGTACCGAAGGCGTGTTCTATGATCTGGTGCGCAAGTGGCGATCCCGCGAGCATATACATCGCTTAAAGCAGGTCTACCCGGAGGCAGAATCATTAGGCCGTGCCTTCGTTCCACCTTGTATCTTTCGTGACTTCACACGGCTCGACGGGCCGGAGTCTTTTTCTCAGGCCGTCTGGAAGGATGGCACGCAATTCCTCTTTCCTCTTCAACCCATGGATCAGCGTAGCATCGAAGTGTGGAGAAAATAGAAAAAGTCCCCTTTCGGGGGACTTTTTCTATTCTCCACGGTATTTTTTTCGGGTCGCAAGGCCGCCTCTGATGTGCCGTTCTGCCTTGTTGCACTCCAACACCTCTTTGACTTGCACAAACAGCGCCCGATTGTACTTCGGCAGTCGCTCTGACAGATCCTTATGTACCGTTGATTTGCTGACACCGAATTCCTTCGCTGCAGCACGAACTGTCGATCGGTTCTCAATAATGTACACAGCCAGATCGCAGGCCCTTTGTTCAATATTATCCCTCAAATCTCCAACCCCCTTAGCTGTGCGTACGACACAGCTTATGCTTGAGGTCAGAGATTTATACGATGATTATACATCTTCCGCCTTCGGAAGATTCCAATGAAAATGCGCCGCCAAAATACGGATCAAAAATACCATGGTGCTACCGGTCAGCATACCTATATAGTCAGGTAGGATCGAATGCAGCAGTACACAGCACAGCGCACCGACAATCGAGGCGCAGGCATAGATATGCTTGACAAACACAAACGGCATATCTCCGGCCAACACATCTCGTATCATGCCGCCACCGACACCGCTGAGCACACCAACAAAGACCAGGAGGAAGGTGCTGTCCTGAGATGCATGCTCAATTGCGTTCCAAACGCCCATAACGGTAAAAATTCCCAATCCAATGGAGTCCATAAAGAACAGGCTGTAATCAAACAACCGCTCCTTACGCATCATGCGCCTGCGGATCCACGGAATGAAAAGCATGACAGAAGTCGCTATCGCGATTATGGCAGATAGTGGATCACGGAAGGCCAAAGGCGGCGTCAGTCCAAGAATCACATCTCGAAGAATGCCCCCTCCGACAGCCGTCACGATGCCAAGCACAATTACGCCAAGCAAATCCATCTTCTTTTTCATTGCGATCAGAGCGCCTGAAGCCGAAAAAGCAACTGTGCCGACGATCTCCAAAATTGAAACAAAAATATCCATACGGTTCTCCAACAAAAGGGCTGTAAAAACTCTCCGAGTTTCAACAGCCCTTTTAGGTTTCTTTATCCGGCAGACGGAACCGACTGATTGTCAGGTGTCTCCACACGCTTGATGCAAGCGCCGAGATCCGTCAGTTTGCCAATGATGTTCTCATAGCCACGCTCAATATACTCGATCTGCTCGATGATCGTCTCGCCCTCAGCCGCAAGGCCGGCAATCACCATTGCCGCACCCGCTCTGAGATCGCAGGCATGGAGCGTACATCCCATCAGCTTCTCAACACCGTTGATCACAGCAACCTTGGTATCGACCTTGATCGATGCACCCATATGATTCAGCTCCTGGCAGTAGCGGAAACGAGTATCATAAATGCTCTCGGTGATCACGCTCACACCGTTGGCCAAAGCCATGCAGACTGCAATCTGCGGTTGCATATCCGTTGGAAATCCCGGATACGGCAAGGTCTTAACATTGGCTCTGCGCAGGCGGTTTGTACGCTGTACACGAATCGAATCATCATACTCGATCACACGAGCGCCCATCTCACGTAGCTTCGCACTGATGCAATCCATGTGCTTCGGAATAACATTCTGGATCAGGACATCACCACCGGCAGCAGCGACCGCCGCCATATAGGTGCCGGCCTCGATCTGATCGGGGATGATCGAATAAAATCCACCGTGCAAAGCACGCACACCGCGAATTTTGATCACGTCCGTACCTGCGCCCGAGATCTTTGCGCCCATGGCATTGAGGAAGTTGGCAAGGTCAACGATATGCGGCTCCTTAGCAGCATTTTCAATGACCGTCGTTCCGATTGCCAAGGTTGCGCCGATCATAATGTTCATCGTCGCACCGACAGATACCATGTCCAAATTGACACGGGATCCAATCAGACCATCGTTGGGGGCAGTCGCGCAAACGTAGCCATTCGAGGTATCAACCATTGCACCAATGGCCTCAAATCCCTTGATATGCTGGTCGATGGGGCGCGGGCCAAAGTTACAGCCGCCGGGCAATGCGACTCTGGCATGGCCGAAACGGCCCAGCTGCGCACCAATAAAATAGTAGGATGCACGAATACGGCGAACGAGATCATCTGAGGCCTCGCTGTCGCGAGCGTGCGTGCAGTCGATCTCCAGTGTATTCGGACTCAAACGGCGAATGCTTGCGCCCATGCTGCTTAAAATATCCAAAAGCAGACGGACATCAGAAATATCAGGAACATTCTCGATGCGGCATACACCCTCAACCAAGAGTGTTGCAGGCAAAATCGCAACAGCGGCATTCTTCGCACCACTGATGGTGACCGTGCCGTGCAGGGGCCGACCTCCGTGAATGATATATCGCTTCATATAGAAACCTCTCATAATCAGAGTAGAAACTTCAAGTTAACCATAACAAGGCATCATGAGTATAACACAAAACATTCCGATTGTAAAGAGAAAACTACGAAATGGCAACAGAAAGTTTCAATTTAGTTTGCGAAGTCCCTTCGGATAATGGTTTTTGAGCACTCCCTGCGAGCCCTTCGCCCAGCCAAGTGAGACTCCATCCACAAAAACAAGCGTCCACCCCTGCCGATCTGCCGAGATCGTCTCACCCCGCAGATATGCTGCGATCTGGGTGCTGTCTGAGGAAAAATCCACTCGGCTCTTGAAATCGTTCAGCCAGAGGGCCAAAGCGTGTGCCGGCTCAAATCGATCCTTTTTCATCTCTCCAAGCTCCAGCCCAACCCGCATCACTTTGAGGCCATCCAGGCTCGGCAGCATTTCGGGCACGCTGTAATATGTCTGCCCGAAGCGCACAGCATCGTGCGGCAGATTGATGTCATATTTTTCCAAGAAATCAGTAATTGCTTTCGGCAGCTTTTCCGTTTTTTGTATTCTCATTTCCTGAGCATCGCACTCGCCCTTTTTGCGCAGAACGGCCGCAAAATGTCCCTCCCCGAAAAGCTTATGAGGCAGCAGTCGGAAGGTGTCGCGCACACCTGCATCTGCGTCTTCAACCCACTCGGGATGTCCGCAAGAAAACCAAGGAGCGTCCACCTTTTCGACATAAAAATTGGGATGCCTCTGCAAAAAGCGATGGATCACACCCTCGTTCTCCTCGGGCGCAAAGGTGCAAGTCGAGTATACCAATCGTCCGCCCGATATGAGCATCTTTGCCGCAGACGTCAGGATTTCGAGCTGCCGATCCGCACACATTCGAACCGTCTCCAGACTCCAGTCCGAAACTGCCGCATCCTCTTTTCGGAACATCCCCTCTCCCGAACACGGTGCATCAACCAAAATTCGGTCGAAATAAGAAACAAATCGTTCTTCTAACTTTTTGGGATGCTCATTGAGGGCCAACGCATTGGAAACACCCATGCGCTCAATGTTGGATGCCAGAATTCTTGCTCGCTTCGGATGGATCTCGTTGCACACGAGCAAGCCCTGGCCGCTCATGGCCGCTGCGATCTGCGTGGTCTTACCACCGGGAGCAGCGCACAGGTCCAGGACCCGCTCGCCCGGCTGCGCCTGCAAGAAGCCGACCGGTGCCATGGCACTGGGCTCCTGCAGGTAGTATGCACCCGCATCGTGCAGCGGATGCAGACCCGGACGAGTTCCCTGCTTCAGATAATATCCATTCGCCTCCCATGGCACCTGTTCGGCACAAAATTGCAAACTTTCCTTTGACTGCTTCTGCGGATTAAGGCGAATCCCCATATTTCTGGGCCGTTCGTATGATGCCAGAAAATCATCATATTCCTCTCCGAGCAATCGCTGCATTCTCTGTAAAAATTCATTTGGAAGCATAATCCCCTCCGAAACCCTAAATTTACCCTTATCGTATCATAAATTTTACAAAAAAACAACACATAACGCTTGTCTTAAAAATGCACCTTATTGGTCATTTTTCATCCACATCAGTATTTTTTCCTCTTTCTTCATTTTTTGCTTGTAAATTTCTCTGGAAACGAGTATAATATATTGAATCAATAGAAAGGGGGCGATCGGATGGAAAAATGCCGCATTCCGTTGGGATATCAGAATCCTTTGACTGTCTACGAAACACAATGCGCAATTGAGTACATCAAGCATAATTTTCAAAAGAATCTCTGTCGCGCACTGAATCTGATGCGCGTTTCCGCTCCCCTGTTCGTCGAAGAAAGCTCCGGTCTGAACGACAACCTTAACGGCTACGAACGGCCCGTCAGCTTCGACGTACCTGATGTGGGCGCCAATTCTCAGGTCGTGCATTCGCTGGCCAAGTGGAAGCGCTATGCACTGGCTCGTTATGACTTCCGTCATGGCAAGGGACTTGTCACGGATATGAATGCAATTCGCCGTGACGAGGCTGTCGACAATCTCCACTCGGTCTATGTCGACCAGTGGGACTGGGAAAAGGTCATCTCCCCTGAGGAGCGCACGGTTGCCTACCTACATGATACCGTGCAGCGAATCGTCAATGCCATCTATGTCACGAGCGAAACGCTCAAAATCGAGTTTCCACAGATCTGTGCGAAAGTTCCCCGTGAGGTTCTGTTCATCACAACGCAGGAACTGGAGGATCGCTTTCCGGAGCTACAGGACTCACATGACAAGGAAGATGCCCTCCTGCGTGAACATAAGGACAAGGTCGTCTTTTTGATGCAGATCGGTGGTGCGCTCCGTTCAGGAAAACCGCACGACGGTCGTGCACCCGACTATGACGATTGGACGCTCAACGGAGACATTCTCTACTGGAACGATGTTCTGCAGCGCTCCTTTGAAATCTCCTCCATGGGAATCCGCGTCAATCCCGAGCGAATGTCGTATCAGCTCAGCATCTCAGGCTGCAATGATCGCAGAGAGCTCCCCTTCCACAAGGCCCTTTTGAACGGTGAGCTGCCCGAGTCCATCGGCGGCGGCATTGGCCAATCCAGACTGTGTATGCTTCTTTTGGGCTGCTGCCACATCGGTGAGGTTCAATCAAGTGTGTGGGACAATCAAACCATTTCTGCCTGCCGTAAAGCAGGTATCAAGCTACTATAAAGAGAGGTATTATTATGGATCTTATCACCATTCGTGATCTGTTCAAGAACACCAAGGACTATGTCGGAAAGACCATCGAGGTCGGCGGTTGGGTACGCTCGATCCGCGCATCGAAGGCCTTCGGCTTTATTGTGCTGTCTGACGGCACCTATTTCAGCCCTCTGCAAGTCGTTTATCACGACACCATGGAGAACTTTGCCGAGATCTCCAAGACCAATGTCGGCGCAGCCCTAATCGTCAAGGGCACCCTGATTGAGACTCCCGATGCCAAACAGCCGTTCGAACTGCAGGCCGAGACCGTCACAGTCGAAGGCGCTTCCACCTCCGACTATCCGCTACAGAAGAAGCGTCATACGCTCGAGTTCCTGCGCACCATGACCCATCTGCGCCCCCGCACCAACACCTTCCAAGCAGTTTTCCGCGTGCGCAGCCTTATCGCATTCGCGATTCATAAGTTCTTCATGGAACGCGGCTTTGTCTATGTTCACACCCCGCTGATCACCGGCTCTGACTGTGAAGGTGCAGGTGAAATGTTCCAGGTCACCACGCTGGACCTGAACAACCCGCCTCGCAACGAGGACGGCTCCATCGACTATTCCAAGGACTTCTTTGACAAGCCCACCAACCTGACCGTCTCCGGCCAGCTCAACGGCGAGACTTATGCCATGGCATTCCGCAACATCTACACCTTCGGTCCGACCTTCCGTGCCGAAAATTCCAACACCACTCGCCACGCTGCTGAGTTCTGGATGATCGAGCCGGAAATCGCCTTTGCCGATCTGTCCGACGATATGCGTCTGGCCGAGGATATGATCAAGTATATCATCGCCTATGTCCTCGAGAATGCACCCGAAGAGATGAACTTCTTCAACCAGTTCGTCGACAAGGGCCTTCTGGAGCGTCTGAACCATGTGATGAACTCTGATTTCGGCCATGTTACCTACACCGAGGCCATTGAACTTCTCAAGCCACACAATGACCAGTTCGAGTACCCCGTCAGCTGGGGCTGCGACCTTCAGACCGAGCATGAGCGTTACCTGACCGAGACAGTTTTCAAGCGTCCTGTCTTCGTGACCGATTACCCCAAGGAGATCAAGGCCTTCTATATGAAGCTGAACCCCGACGGAAAGACCGTTGCGGCTATGGACTGCCTGGTTCCCGGCATTGGCGAGATCATCGGCGGCAGCCAGCGTGAGGACAGCTATGATGTCCTGATGCAGCGCATCACCGAGCTCGGCCTGAAGCCCGAGGATTATGATTTCTATCTGGATCTGCGCAAGTACGGTTCTGCCCGTCATGCAGGCTTCGGCCTCGGCTTTGAACGCTGTGTGATGTACCTGACCGGTATGAGCAACATCCGCGACGTACTCCCCTTCCCGAGAACCGTCAACAACTGCGAGCTTTGATTTGCAGACCATTCCGATATATCGTGCGCTTGATCGGAATTTAAGGAATATGTTTCTATGCACAGGACTCCACTCGTCTGGGTGGAGTCCTTTCCAAAGAGGTGAGAATCTTGACCGCCGCTGAACTTCATTATGAAAAAATGACAAAAACTCCCGTGTCCAAGCTAATCTTGAAATTGGGTCTGCCGACCACCGTTTCCATGCTCATCACGAGCGTGTATAACATGGCCGACACCTATTTTTTAGGCACTCTGAACGAAAGCGCGCAAGCTGCAACAGGCATTCTGTTCGCTCTGCAATCCATCATCCAGGGTTTTTCCTTCATGCTCGGCCACGGTTCGGGAAGCTATGTCGCCAAAGCCTTAGCCGACCGTGATGCAAAAACCGCAAGCACTTATGTGTCGACCGCATTCTTCTCAGGTGCGCTACTCGGCACCATCTTCCTTACCCTCGGCCTATCTTTTCTGACGCCTCTTATGAACCTGCTCGGCAGCACAAGGACGATTTTGCCGTATGCCAAGGATTACGGAATGTGGGTGTTGATCGCCTGCCCATTCATGATATGTTCCCTGATCCTCAACAACAATCTTC
This sequence comes from Oscillospiraceae bacterium, assembly GCA_015067565.1. Lineage (GTDB taxonomy): Bacteria > Bacillota > Clostridia > Oscillospirales > Oscillospiraceae > JAZOXB01. The sequence continues at coordinate 95,940 of SVMF01000008.1, forward strand.
GTTATGAAGGAAAGGCATTTTATGCCATGTTTGGCTTGTTGACGGGTGGAATTTTGAACATCTTCGGCGACTATTATCTCGTTCGTGTCGTTGGCTTGGGTGTCTACGGCGCAGGTCTGGCAACTGCCGCCTCTCAGTTTATCAGCTTCCTGATCCTTCTGTTCTTCTACTATAAGAAGGCGCAGTCGACCATTTTGCCTCGTTATATCGCCCGTAATTTCAAAATATATCTGTCTATCTGTAAGGTCGGCTTCCCTTCCCTCATCCGTCAGGGTCTGACCGCACTTTCCGGCAGCCTGCTCAACAACCTCGCCAAGCCTTTCAAGGATGCCGCTATCGATGCAATGGCTGTCGTCAGCCGCTATTCCATGTTCGTAATGTGCGTCGGTCTCGGCCTCGGTCAGGGCTTCCAGCCGGTGGCTGCGTTCAACTACGAAGCACGCGAGTATCTTCGTGTCAAAAAGGGATTGCTCTTCACCTGCTGCTTCAGCTTTGTTTTCATCGCGCTGATGTCGGCCGTGAGCATCATGCTTGACAGGGAGATCATCAGCTTGATGCAGTCCGATCCCAAAGTCATCGAGATCGGCGCTGTTGCCCTGCGCTACGCTGCAGTCGGTCTTTTGTTTATGCCTCTGTCCATCCCGATCAATATGCTCTATCAAAGCATTCAAAGGGCAGGAACCGCCTCCATCTTGTCGACGCTTCGTTCCGGAGCACTGCTGATACCCACGCTTTTGATCAGCGTGCCCCTGCTCGGTCTGACCGGAATTCAGATCGCGCAGCCTCTTTCGGACATCCTCACCGGAATAATCTGTATTCCGTTCATCATCCACTTCTGGAGAGAGAAACCCACAACCTGAGGTTGTGGGTTTCTGATTTTTGCAGAAAAGTTCTTGCGAGCAAGCACGATATGTGGTATGATATGATCTGAAAGGAGGCCGACGGATGCAATACATTGTTTTGGATTTGGAATGGAATCAGCCGTGGCCCGGTTCCTATGCTGCAAAGAAAGTTTTACCTGTGGAGATCCATGGTGAGATCATCCAGATCGGCGCCGTCCGCATCTTGGAAAACGGCACCGTTGGGGATGAATTTCAGGTCTTGGTTCGTCCCAAATATTATAAGAAGCTCAACAGCCGCGTATCCAAGCTGACCGGCATTCGAGATATCGATCTACGGGACAGCGGTCTCCCTTTCCCCGAGGCATTGGCGAAATTCCGTGAATGGATCGGCGGAGAGTGCATCTTCCTTACTTGGGGATTCGACGACATCACCCTTCTGGAAGACAACATCCTGCTGCACGACGATGAACCTGATTGGATCACCCAGTGGTATAACGTGCAGATGATCTTCAACTCGCAGCTCGGCTGTGATTCATCGCAGAAGGCACTTGCCACGGCGATGGGCATGATGAATATCGAGCCGTCGCGACAGGCGCACGATGCCTTGGGCGATGCCTATCACACCGCCTTGATCTGCAGCCGATTGGATCTGGTTCGCGGTATCGACGAGTATGCCGAGTCGTTGCGTCACCACGAAGACGGCTTCCACGGTGCACCGCCCGAGGGTTGCATCAGCAAGGTCGTTTTCCGTGGATACGAGGACAAGGCTATGGCCATGCAGGCCATGACCGATCTCAAGAGCCATTGCCCACAATGCGGACGGGAAATGCCGAACGGCACCTGGCTTGCGCAGGAAACCCGCCGATATATGACCATGGCCAACTGTCCCGAGCATGGCAGATTTCTCATTCGCATTCGCCTTCAGAAGGACGATGACGGTACGCTGCGAGTCAGCCGAATGGTCTATGAGGGCGCCTGCGATGCGGCAAAGAAATTTGACGAGCTGTCACAGCGGCGCAAGCAGCACCGCAGACGCCGCCGTCAAAGCTTCGGTGACAAGTCGTGAAGCATCTGCCCGAACTGCTGTTGCCATGGTTTGCTGAGCATCGCAGAAATCTCCCTTGGCGCGAAGATCGTGAGCCTTACCACATCTGGCTTTCGGAAATCATGCTTCAGCAGACACGCGTCGAAGCGGTGAAGCCATATTACAAGCGATTTTTAGCCGCACTGCCCGATATTGCCGCATTGGCACATGCGCCGCAGGAGCAGCTCTTAAAGCTGTGGGAGGGGTTAGGTTATTACAGTCGTGTGCGCAACCTGCAAAAGGCTGCGCGGCAGATCGTCGATCAGCACGGCGGAATCTTTCCGCAAGAATACGACGAAATTCGCGCCCTTTCCGGCATCGGAAATTATACAGCAGGCGCAATCGCCTCCATCTGTTTTGAACAGCCAACGCCTGCCGTAGACGGAAATGTGCTGCGCGTCCTCACTCGCTATCTTGCCTGGGACCGACCGATCAACGACGAGAAAACAAAGCGTGAGGCCGAAGCAATGCTCTCACCTATCTACCCAAAGAGCAACTGTGGCGACTTTACACAAGCGCTGATGGAGCTCGGCGCAACCGTCTGCGTGCCGAACGGAGCGCCCCTGTGCAGCATCTGTCCATTGCGCCTTCGCTGCTTGGCAAACAAGAACTCCAATCAACTGCTTTACCCGAAAAAGGCCGCAAAAAAGCCGCGAAAAGAGGAGCATCGCACCGTCTTTGTGCTGCAATGCGGGGATAATTTGGCGCTTTACAAGCGCCCCGAAAACGGTTTGCTGGCAGGTCTGTGGCAATTCCCCGATGTGCCGCAGAGGCTTGATATACAAGAAGCGCTGGCACAAGCAGAGCTATGGGGTCTGCATCCGAGCGGCATCGAGAAGGTCATCGATCGTGAGCATATTTTCACGCATGTGCATTGGTTCATGACAGCTGTGTACCTCAAATGCTCGCAAGAGGCAGTCTTTGAATGGTTCAGCAAGGACGAGATCCGAGAAAACATCGGTCTTCCGACCGCCTACCGACAATTTTTAGAAGAATAGGCTTGCATATTTCACAAAAACAAGCTATACTTAAACTATCAACAACAAGGAGGTTTTTCCCATGGATGAAAAACGCGCACTTTACGGAGAAGATGAGATTATCACTTTAGAGTTTGACGATGGCACAACCTTTGAATGCGGCATCATCGGCACTTTTGAATTGGATGACAAGGAGTACATCGCCCTGGACGCACTCGACGAAACCAACGATGTTTATCTTTACGGCTATGTGCCGACGGACGACGATTTCGAGCTGCTCGACATCCCCGAAGAGGATTTCGATCGTGTCGCTGCTGAGTTCGATCGCCTGATGGACGAGCCCATCGAATAACAATACCTTAAGTTGTCACTGTGGGAGTGATCAGTGTATCAAGGATGGATGAATTATAATTGTCATGGCCGTCAAAATCACAGTCACACAATGAAGTATAAAAAACCGCCCATTCGGGCGGTTTCAGTCTGTCGAAAAAGCTCAGTTAATACTGGGCTTTTTCTGCGTTATATGGTATAATAGTTGTGGGTGATGAAAGATGTTAGAACGCGGAAAGATGGAACGAGGAATATTTGAAATCGTGGACACC
>SVMF01000025.1 GCA_015067565.1 Oscillospiraceae bacterium
CACTGCAATGAGCCGGACATTGCAGTCGGATGAATGTGCCAAACTTCTAAATATTTTTGAAGGAGGCCTTCGTATGTCCGAAGCCAAAAACCCCGTGCCGATTTACCACAAGATCGCATTAACAGTCAAGGAGGCAGCAGAACTCAGCAATATCGGAATGAACAAAATCGATAGCATGCTGCGCCAACCGAACTGCCCGTTTGTTTTGTTCGTCGGCACAAAGAAACTGGTCAAGCGCAAGGAGTTTGAACAGTTTATCAGCAATACGCTGATCCTGTAGATCAGCGAAAAATGAAACTACCACATAAAATGCGGTAATTTCTATTGAAAAAAGGGAGCCAATGTAATATAATATGAGTGTTGCATTGGCTCTTTTTCTCAATCGAGAAAGGAGTTAATTCATTGGGTAAAAATATAAAAGGCAAAGAATGTGGCAAGGGTATCTTCCAAAGAAAAGACGGATGGTACATAGCAAGATTCGCAGACAAGTACGGAACTCGCCACGAGAAATATTTCAAAACGCTTCCGGAGGCAAGGAACTGGCAAGCAGATTCTCAGTACCAGAACCGACATGGTTCCATAGCTGTTCCCGTGAACATAAGCCCATGCACTGCAAAATTGTCCTGAATCAAATGGACAAGGATTATGCAGGCTCGACGATCCGGCAAACTTACATCTGCATGGGAACTATGTTAAGGTCGGCAGTTATGAACGACCTTGTCTTCCTCAATTGGAGAACAGGCGAGCCGACCAAGAACAGTTCCTATGATACCCTCCTGTATAAGCTGTGCGACGAAGCAGGCATCAAAAGATTTTGTATGCACGCTCTACGCCACACTTATGCGACAAGAGCAATGGAAAGCGGAATGCAACCCAAGGTTTTGCAGAAGCTTTTAGGACACGCGAGTATTCAAACCACTATGGATCGTTATGTGCACGTCACAAATGATTCTATGCTAAAGGCCGTATCCTTGTTTGAAGAAAGCTCCCCCACCGCCACCGTGTAAAAAGGTGTATACGAAAAACCGGGGTGACAAAAAACCCTGATAAATAAAGGATTTTTTAAAGGAGAATGAAGATACATGAAATTAGGTATCGTCGGATTGCCGAATGTCGGCAAGTCCACGCTGTTTAACGCACTGACCGGCTCTCACGCGGAGACCGGGGCCTATTCCAATGCCGCTGCAAAGCCGAACATCGGTCAGGCCAAGGTTCCCGATTCCCGTCTGGATTGGCTGACGGAGTATTATCATCCCAAAAAGACCACCCCCGCCACCATCGATTTTGTCGATGTCGTCGGCATCAAGAAGGGCGGCGGCCGCGGCAACGCATATCTGCAGACCATCCGTCTGGTCGATGCGCTGATCCACATCGTGCGTTGCTTTGAAAATGACGATATTTTTACCGAGGATGCAAATGCTGCCCGTGATGCGGACAACCTGAACACCGAGCTGATTCTGGCCGATATGGAGGTTGTCGAGCGCCGTCTGGACAAGGCCACAAAGGCTGCCAAGAGCGGCGATAAGAAGGCAAAGCGCGAGTGCGAGATGTGCCAGGCACTGTTGGATCATCTGATGGAGGGCAAGCCTGCCTCGTCGTATGAGTTCACCGAAGAGGATAAGGACATCCTGCAAGACGGTGGTCTTCTGAGTGTCAAGCCCGTGATCTATGTCGCAAATCTTAGCGAGGATGACATGGCCGACTATGAGAGCAACGAAAATTACAAGGCGCTTGCCGCCATGGCTGCCGAACAGGGTGCTGCCGTGCTGCCAGTTGCTGCCAAATTCGAAGAAGAAATTGCAGAAATGGACGACGAAGATGCCGCCATGTTCATGGAGGAGCTAGGCCTGACCCAAAGGGGTCTGGACCGTCTGATCCATGCAAGCTACGATCTGCTCGGCTATATCTCCTTCCTGACCGGTGGTGAGGACGAGGTGCGCGCCTGGACAATCACCAAGGGAACGAAGGCCCCCAGAGCTGCCGGCAAAATCCACAGCGACATCGAACGTGGTTTTATCCGCGCCGAGACCGTAGCCTTCGAGGATCTTAAAGCTTGCGGCACGATCGCCAATGCCAAAGCCAAGGGGCTGTTCCGCAGCGAGGGAAAGGAATATGTCATGAAGGACGGTGACATCGTCAACTTCCTGTTCAATGTGTAACGCGCAAACCGCAAAAAAGTGATTGTGATGCGTCGCTGCAGCGACGAAGAATCTGCTGTAGATATTGAAATTACAGCATATTTAAGGTCTCACTAAGATTCTTCGCTACGCTCAGAATGACTCAGCCTTTAACAGACGACAACCGCCAGCCGTTTCGGCTGGCGCAGTCTGTCGAAAAACTCGTTTTTCGACAGACTGTCAGAGTTCAAAAAGGCGGCAAGACGAGCAAACCGAGCTCGTCGGCGTACGATGGTACGGTAGAGCTCGGTTTGCGATGTAAGTCAAAATGCCTTGCGAAGCAAGCATTGGAAGTGTTTTGGCTTATATTAGGGTTCTGCTCGCAACAGTCTATTGGAACACAGATCGCCAACCGTCAAAAAATTAGCATTTTGACGATTGGCGACTTTTTTGACACTCTGCGCCAGCCGTTTCGGCTGGCGGTTATTCTCTTTTCAGTCTTTCGCGATCTCCACCTGAATATCACCGGTGGAGGTTCTGATCTCACATTTGCCGCCCGTTGATGTCTTGGGCACACGAACATCTCCCGTGGAAGACTTTGCAGTAAAGATCTTTTCAGAAAGCAGACGGCCCCAGACATCGCCGGTGGACGTCTTGATGAAAATTTCTCCGGCATCACAGCTGTCCAGCTGTACATCCCCCGTGGTAAGTCGGATGGACATTATTCTCTCCGTCAGCACATGCTCCAGAATCACATCACCGGTGGTAACCTCGATCTCCATCTCCCCAAAGGAAATATCTGAGACCTTCACATCCCCTGTGGTTGTGGTGATGCAAAGTGCTTCATAGTCCTTTTGAGGAAGATATACAGTGATCTTTACTGAGCCGAAGGAGAGACCAATGTGTTCGTACCATTCCCTCTCGTCATTTGTTCGGATCGTCAATGTACCGTCCCGGACAGTGACCGTATGTTTCACATTTTCGGTCTCGCGGCAGACGACCTTGCACGCATTGCTCTGCGACTGCATGATCACAACGTCTGCCGTATCTGTATCGACGAAGATTTTGTCGAATGCTTCGTCAAGATCATAAGTATTGGTTTCAAACGCTGCGGTATCCAGCTTTGTAATATCCCAGCTGTTTGCGGCCAAAAGCACAACCAGACCTGCAAGGCCGATCAGCACCAGCACAGTTGCTGCAATGAGCCATCTTTTCACAGTTTTCTGCATAATGCTTTGCCTCCCTCTATCACCTTTTTCGTCAGCAGCCACAACCATTTTGTTGCCAATGAACAGACGAAAAACAGGAAAATCGACACGCCTGTACAAACCAGACCACCGCAGAACACGGCAATTCCGTGGGTATCAAAGGCTGATCCGATTCCCATGAGAATGCAGGAAAATGCAGCTGCCACAACAGAGCCGAACACAGCCCACAGAGAGATCACAGCAGCCCACAGAGAAACACCAGCCGAAAAAACAACAGACACCACGGAAAGAAGCACAGACAGCCAAATGGGTGCGGTAAGAACCAGAAATGCAATCTCCCACCCCTTCAGTTGCCGTTTCATCTTTGTTTTCGATGGAGGCTCGAGCTGGGCGGCAATCTCGTCAATACTGCCCACAGCCCGGACCGCTTCTTCCTCTGAAATACCTTCTTCCATCCGATCTTCGATCATTTCGCTGTAAAAACGCAACCGTTCCTCGATCTCATCGCTCGGCAGTCCCGACAGCCGCTCCCGCAGAGCCATCAAAAACTGAAGCTTTGTCATGTCAGATCCTCCTTCATCACAAACCGATAAATGGTCAAAATTTCTTCCCAGTCGCACTTGAATTCCTCAATGCGTTTGCGGCCCTCGCCCGTAATGCGGTAGTACTTGCGCAACCTTCCACCATGCTCCACAGCGCGTACCGTCAGCATACTTGCCGCCTCCAGACGCTTCAGAACGGTATACAGGGTCGACTCGGAAAGCTCAATATACGGCTTCATATCCTTGATGATCTTGTAGCCGTAGGATTCTTCGTCCTCAATGGCCGCCAACACACACACATCCAGAAGTCCTCGTTTCAGTTGAATGTCCATATCATGCCTCCCTCCATGTTATACATCGTATCATGAGGTATGTAATTTGTCAACCACTTTTTTCCGAAACGCAAAAAGCCTTCACCGAACGGTGAAGGCTGAGTCTGTCGAAAAACTTGATTTTCGACAGACTGACAGAGTTCAAAAAGTCGTCAAGACGAGCAAACCGAGCGCGTCGGCGTACGATGGTACGGTAGAGCTCGGTTTGCGATGTAAGTCAAAATGCCTTGCGCAGCAAGCATTTGAAGTGCTTTTTTGCTGTATCGGAGATACGTTCGCAATCGCTTATTTGAACACAGATCGCCAACCGCCAAAAATTTGCATTTTGACGATTGGCGACTTTTTTGACACTCTAAAGCCTTCACCGAACGGTGAAGGCTTGGGTGAATCTACAGTTTTGTCATTACGAGATCGGTGTTTATCCGGTCGTGGCAATCTCAAAAGTTTCGTTTTCATCCATCTTTCGGAGGCACAGCAAACTTTCAGTCTAAGATTTTCATGTCGGTATAAGAGCTTCCCTGCATAATTTAGCGGGACGCTCTACAGCGATTCAGATTACGGAATGCGGAACAAACGCTTGGTGTTTTCGGTCGTGATACGGCCCACATCCTCGACGGACAGCTGCTTTATCTGTGCGATCTTTTCCGCGATCAGCGGAATAAAGCGACTGTCGCAGCGTTTGCCGCGGTGCGGTTCAGGTGCCATATAAGGGCAATCCGTCTCCGTCAAGATGTGCTCGATCGGAATCTGCTCAACGACCTCGACAGCCCTTCTTGCATTCTTGAAGGTCACGACTCCCGTGAAGCCGACATACCAGCCACGCTCCACGAGCCATTTGGCCGTCTCCACTGAACCAGAGAAGCAGTGAAACACACCCTTGACCTTCGGGTGACGCCTGACGACCGCCAAAGCGTCCTCCGTGGCCTCTCTCATATGCACGATCACGGGCAGATCCAGTGCCTCAGCCAGTTCCACCTGCTCTTCAAAGGCATTGATCTGAATGCTGCGCGGCACATCCTCGTAGTGGTAGTCCAGGCCAATCTCGCCGATCGCCACAACCTTTTCGTGTGAAGCCAGAGCTCTGTAGCGGTCTATGAGCTTGCCGTTGACATGATCCGCATCATCGGGGTGGCTGCCCACGGCCGCATAGACAAAGGGATATTTCTCCGCCAACTCAACTGACCGCTCTGACGAGGCCAGGTCGCAGCCGATATTAAGGATCAGACCGACCTTTTTATGCAGGAGCTCCTCGAAAATAAGCTCCCGATCCTCAGAAAATCGTCTGTCATCCAAATGGGCATGGGAATCAGTAAACATCGGGAACCTCCTTGCAGGTAAACAAAATAATCTGTCGCTTCTTCGCCTCTTCAGTTAAGACCCGGATCGCCTCACGGGTTCTTGCATCATCAAAGTTGACCAGCGCGTCGTCCAGAACGATTGGCACGGCTGCATTCAGCAGTCGCCGCACCATCGCAAGGCGCAGCGCAAGATACATCTGATCGGCCGTTCCGCAACTCATTGCAGCGGCAGGTCGTGTCAATACAGCGTCCTTCTCTCGCACCGAAAGCTCCATATCGGCTTTGAGCTGAACCTGTGCATATTTACCTTGCGTCAGTTCCGAGAGGATTCTTCCCGTTTCGGCCGTAATTTGCGGCGAAAACCGGGAGCGCAGTGTCTCATCAGCCTCGCGCAGCGCCTCGGTCGCAATCGTCAGGATCTCCTCGGTCTGCCGTGCCTGCTCAAGCTGTGTATTCAGCTGTTCTATCCGCGCATGAAGTACGGATGCATCTGCCGTCGCCGAGATCCTCCCCTGTTGCTCAGAAAGCTTGATTCTGCAGCGCTCCAGCCGCTCCCGAGCGGCATTTTTTTCATATTGGAGCTTGGCCTCGTCAAGCTGCAGGGCCTCCTCATCGATCTGCAGATCGCTTTGCCTGCCAACGATGCTCTGCATCGAGGCAAGCTGCGCTCTTCCAAGCTCGAGCGTCCGCTGCTCTGCGAAGTTCTGCGTGTGCAGCTGCACAGCGGCACGAATCGCCTCCATCGCCTGCCGCGCATCATCACACGAGGGCGCAAATGCCCGCACCTCGTTAAGGATGGTGCCGAGCTGCTGCTTAGCAGCTGCAACGCACGCTTTGCGCTCGTTCATCTCTCTTTTGTGGTTTTCACAAGCAAGCTCATAGCTGTGCATCTGCTGCGCATGGGCCTGCGCCAGCTGTTTGCTCTCGTCCATATCCTCAACACCGTAGCGTGTGAGGATGCGTTCTGCCTGTCGTTCAGCTTCGTCCTTTTTCGACTTTTGGCGGCTGTAAATCACCGCGCAGGCGATCAGCGCGACCAACGCACCTGCAGCCGCCACAAGGCCGATATAGAGGCTCACAAAGCACACAGCCACACCCAAAAGCACCAAAATAGCGCACAGGATCGTCGGTAGCTTGTTGGGCGCAGGCCGTTTCTTCAGCTCGGCATAACGAGCAGCATCCTCCACCTGCTTGCGCAATGCCTGCCGCGCATCCATGCCGTAAAAGCAGGTCGGCGGCTGCGGACGGCTCGGCGCTTCGGGAGAAAATGCCTCCTCCATCTGCGCCGTCTGATAACGGCTATCCGCAACCTCCAGGCGCGTCTTAAGCGCGTGCAGCGTTTCCTCCTTCGGAAGCATAGCGCACTGCTCCTGCAAACGGCGACACAAGTTCTCCTGCATCTGATTTCGCAGTGCCATCTCCTGCACGGCCATCTGTTTCTTTGCCATTTGCGCACGCTCGATGCGCTCGGTCATCTGTGTCAGCCGTTCCAGTTCTGCCTGCGCCTGCTCTGACTGCACACGCAGCTGCAGAGATTCCTCCTGCAGCTGATGCAGATCCTCCAGCTCCCGTCGGGTCTGCATGATCTGCGTCTGGATGCGGTTGATCTGACCGGTGGACGGTCGGGAGAGCTTGTTCTTCATATCACGAAGCACTGCTTCGATCTGACCCGCGCTCATGCCCTCCTCACCCGTTGTGACAAGGGCATTCATGCGGTTCTCAAGAGCGGCATCCTCCGTCACATCCAAACCAAGCTGGCGGATGAAGGCCGTTCGCTCAAAGACGCTTTTCTCCACACCGCACAGTAGCTTTCCGCAGTTTTCCGCTGTCAGCTCCGTGATCGGTGTGCCGGTGTCGGTGTCATAGGCCGCAAACTGTCCCATGGGAACTCGTCCCTTCGTGCTGCGCTCGATGGTAATTCTGCGCCCCTCGTGCAAAAGCTCGATCCTTCCCTCCATCGGTCTGCCGTCCCACGGCTTGTAGCGTTCCTTCACAGGCAGGCGGTCATTGGCCTCCGAGGGTTTTTCCTTTGTATCAATGCCATAAAGCATAGCGAGCAAAAAAGCGCTCCAGGTGGATTTTCCCGCCTCGTTTGGTAAGCACAAAAGGTTCATCCCCTCTTTGAGAGTCAACTCACCGTTCAACTTACCAAAGCTCGCTTTCATATTCAAAATTATCACAGAGGTACCTCCCGTCCGTCCATGATCGACAGTACCAGCTTTGCCGCTTGAGCAATGTGCTGCCGCTGCTCCTGCGTTGCCGTATCATAACGCTGCTTCAGGATCCGCAGGAAGTGTCCGCGAAGCGTGTCCTCCGTCGCAGCACTCCAGAGCTCCTGCTTCGGAAGCGTTTGGTCAACCAATTGCAGGCTGTAAAATCCACCTGCAAGTCGTTCGTATAGGCTTTCGGGATCCAAACCGTCACTCTCACCCGTCAGCACGATACGGTAGCAATCCTCGCCGTGCTCCTGCGGCAAAGCCGCGCAGATCGAAGCAAGCGCATCGTCCCCCACATCAACCCGCAGGATCTCATATCTTCTCGTCCGAAGCGGCAAGAATTCCACATCACATACGCCCTTTTTTACCGTCACGCGCAGAGCGCCCTTCTGTCCGCATTCGTCAAATCCGCGTCCCATCAGGCAGCCAGGGTATGCATAGTTCGTCTGCCCAACACGCTCGATCATCGTACGGTGGACATGGCCAAGGGCCAAATAGTCCAGGCCGCTGCCCGCGATCTGTTCCTTCAAAATCGGTGCATAGGGAGAATCCTTTTGTATTTCGCCGTGGAGCACCATCAGGTTGATCCTCCCCTCATCAAGCACATGAAAATCTCCCAAAATCGCAGGCTGCTCCTGCGAAACAAAAGCTGCCCCGTAGACATCACAGTTAAGCGCATCGATGCGAACCCGCTCGATCTCGGGTTTCGTAAAAATATGGACATTCTCTCCCCAATCCTCGCACAGATATGGTGAGGTGCTCGTGATCGGATCGTGGTTTCCCGGAGAGATAAAGATCTGCGCAGAAATCGAAGCAAAAAACTCCTTGAGCGCCTCGATCGTGTCAAGGTAGATTCTCTCCCCCTCAAACAAATCTCCCGAGAGCAGCACAATATCACAATTTTCACACGCAGCAGCAAGCTGCCTGAGCGTCAGGCGCTGCTCCGTTCTACGCTGTGTCGCCTTGATCGGCGGAAGCGAGGAAAAGGCTGAATCCAAATGAAAGTCTGCAGCGTGAAGCAGCTTAATCATGGATCATCACTCTTTCCGTGCGAAGGCATTTGCCGGTTTGGCAATCAATGGTGAAGATGCATCCTTCCAGCTTGCAACCGCCCGAAGCCGGCTCGTAGCGACTCGGGATCTCCCCTCGAAAACGGCGGATCGAGAGTTCCGGTTTAATACCAAGCACGGAGTTGCGCGGCCCGGTCATGCCCAGATCCGTAATATACCCCGTCCCCTGTGGCAAAACACGCTCATCAGCTGTCTGCACATGGGTGTGCGTGCCCCAAACAGCACTTACCTTTCCGTCGAGCATCCAACCCATCGCCAATTTCTCACTCGTTGCTTCGGCATGAAGCTCCACAAAAATCAGTTTGGTATCCATTCGCTTCAAAATGTGTTCGACGGTGGCAAATGGATTTTCAGGTGTGTAGTCCATATTGCAGCGACCGATCAAATCGATCACCGCCACATTGCCAAAAGTCGTCTCGTAGATGCCCCAACCGCGTCCCGGTTGCAAGGCTGAGTAATTTGCAGGTCGCAGCATTCTGCGTGAACGCTCGATATAAGGAATGATATCCCGACGGCCCCAAGTATGATTGCCCATGGTGATCACATCCGCACCTGCGTCAAAAATCGTCTCCGCCTGCTGCGGTGTGATGCCCAGAACGGCGGCATTTTCGCCGTTGACCACGCAAAAATCGATGGCGTGCTCCCGTTTGAGTGCAGGCAGGTTCGACTTCAAAAAATCCATGCCGCCATTGGCAACCACATCGCCGACGGCTAAAAGCTTCAGCTCCATACGTAGCCTCCTTTTCTGTTTTCTTATTATACCGAAAAAATCCGTTTCACACAACCGCTTTTCGCCATTTCTCGCACATTTCGAAAAAATATTGTGTCGGCCACAGAAGCTCTGCGTGATTTCGTGTGATTTTTCAAAAAAAAGCCGTACAATAGAAGGCAGAAAACCACCTACGGAGCGTGAAACAATGCGAAAAACCAAAGGTTTGATGGAAAACGGTCGCATCCTCTATCTTCCGATCGACCGCATTCATCCCAACCCCTCCCAACCAAGAAAGATCTTTGACCCCGATGCCCTCAGAGAGCTGGCTGCCAGCATCGAGCAGTGCGGCATCATCCAGCCACTGACCGTACGCCGCATGGCAAACGAATACGAGCTCGTCACGGGCGAGCGCCGTCTTCGTGCGGCAAAAATGGCAGGTCTTTGGGATGTGCCGTGCATTCTGCTTACGGTCGACGAAGTGCAGTCCGGCCTCGTCGCCTTGGTCGAAAACCTGCAGCGCAGGGATCTGGATTACATAGAAGAAGCACAGGGGCTGCTTCGGCTCATGCGGCAATATGGCATGAGTCAGGAGCAGGCAGCATCCAAGGTCGGCAAAAGCCAAAGCGCCGTTGCAAACAAGCTGCGGATTCTGCGCCACGGTCCAGTCATTCTGGAGAAGCTGCGAGCCAACGCACTCTCCGAGCGCCATGCCCGTGCACTTTTGCGCATCGAAAGCGAGGAAGAGCGTCTGCAGCTCATCGACATCATCGTCCGGCGTAGCCTCAATGTCGCAAAGACCGAGAGCCTCATTGAAAGCCATCTGCAAAACCAGTCTGAGCCAAGGCGCGGCTTCCGGAAGCTGATCCTCAAGGATCTACGGCTGTTCCTCAACAGTGTCAATCACTCTTTGCAGCTCGTGCGCGGGGCAGGCTTCGATGCGCACTCGCAGCAGGAGGAAACCGAAAACGAAATCATCCTTACCATCCGGCTACCCAAACACAACCGGTAAAGCGATCCCCGGGGATGCCTTTGCATCCCCGGGGATTCGTTATCAATCATCTTCGGCATCCACGACCGCAGACGGGTCGTAGTTGACGATCACACTCATATCCAGTAGTGCCTGAATCTCGCTGACCTTCGTGCCGAAAGCATCCACCTTGATGAGCATCGGACAGCTTGCAAGACAGATGATATCCTTCAGCTCAGGGTTGTAGTCCACATCGACATAGGCCAGAAGCGGCTGATTTGCCAGCATCTCAATATTGGTCAGTTCATTGTGCGATGCATAGAAATACTGCAGCTGCGCCATCGTCGGAAGCTCCGGCAGCGCGGTGATCGCATTATTACTGATGTCCAAATAGGACAACCGGGTCATATTGGCAATAGCATCGATGGCCGTCAGGCGGTTGTTGCCAAGATCCAGATGCGTCATCTGCGTACAGCTCGACAGATAGCTCACATCACCAATGCGGTTGTTGGCTGCGGTAAAGTGCGTGAGCTTCGGCATGGACAGAAGAACGCTGACATCCATCAACTGATTGTTGTCGGCAATCAGCTTGACAAGCCCCTTCGAGCTCTCCAGCGGGTCGAGTGAGGCCAGATTGTTGTTTGAAATGTTCAGCTCCGTCAGGGCGGACATCTTGCCCAGACTCTCCAGAAGCGTGATGGCATTGCCCTGCAGGTAGAGGGTCTCAAGCTTCTGCAGGCCTTCCAACGCAGTAATGTCGCGGATGCTGTTGCTCGACAGATCCAAAGACACAAGGTTTACAGCAGCGGCAAGTGCAGAAATGTCGCTGCGACCACAGTTGCTCAGATTCAGATGCTCCAGCGCAGGGAGCAGACCGATATACTTCAGCGCATCGTCGGAAATATAGCTGCCGGAAACATCCAGTTCCTTGAGTGCAAACAGGGCGGACATGAAGGAATAATCCTCCACAACGCTGCCGTGGATCGTCAGTTTTTCCAGGTTCTCAAAGTGCGCAAGATCTGTGTAATCCGTCACCTCTACCGGAACCTCAAATTCGGTGATTTCCCACAAATGACTTGACAAAACGGGTTCCTCTGCGGGAAGATAAAGCATGGAGCGAATGACACTCTCGAGCTCTGGGGAGGCGAAGCTGATCTCCTGCACAACACCGACAAGCAGGTAGGTTGCATCGTACACCGAGCTGACCAGACCGTCTTCTGAAACGGCAATGGCCTGCAGACGGTTTGTGCCCGCCTCCAGCGTGAATTCCTCGCTATACGGCTCGGTCAACACCGAAGGGAAACCATCGCCCAGGCAGTAATAGACCAATGCATCGGAGTTAATGGAAACGTTGACCAGCTCGTGGTACTCACCGCCGACGGGTGTGACCATGGGACAGGCAGGGCGCCGCGCATCGAGCTCTGCGCGGATCGTCGGATCGGCAATGCCGTCGAGCAGCCGCTGCGCATCGAGAAGCTTGTCCTGCGCTGCATAAACAGAAGAAAGCTTGGCATACAGCGCAGCATCCGGTTTCTCCTCAATGGCCCGGATCAGGGTGCGCTCAGCCTGCGTGAAGTTACCGTCACGGATGTTGGCATCGACAAGGTCGAAGACATACTCCAGATTGGTCGGCTCGGCATCCACTGCACGCTCGTACCATGTGATCGCCTTTTCCAGCTTACCCTCTTCATAAGCTTCGTCGCCCCAGGCGTTCATATTCGCAGCGGTCCAGACGAAATAATATACACAAAATACACCAACCAACAGCACGGCCAGAACCGCCAATATGATCAATGCTTTTTTCATATGCACTCTCCGTTCTTAAAATTCAATCCTGATAATTATACCGCTCGGGACGAAATAAGTCAACATAAAACCGAAAAAAGAAAATTTTGTCAAAAAAAAGATTCTTTTTTTGCAACCGTGGGGAATTTTTCCCGTCATAATAAGCAAAGGGGTGAAGCCGATGCAAGACGATGAAATCATCACATTATATCTGGAAAGAAATGAAGATGCGATCCGACAAACCGAGAAGAAATACGGCAAAGCGCTAAAAACCATGGCCATGCGGATTCTGTCCGACGAGGATGACAGCCAAGAGTGTGTCAATGACACCTATCTCAAGACATGGAACAGCATTCCGCCGATGCAGCCTTCGCATTTATCTGCCTATCTGCACAAGCTTGTGCGGCGCATCAGCATTGACCGCTACCGCGGCAGGCACAGTGAAAAGCGAAAGCCGAACGAATACACAGCCTCCCTCGACGAGCTCGGCGAATGCCTTGCTGGAGAGGAAACACCGCAGGGTGTCCTCGAGCTACAGCTTCTGACGCAGACAATTGAGGCATTTTTGCAGACCCTGAGCGAGCAAAACCGACAAATTTTTCTGTGTCGGTACTATTTTCTAGACCCGGTCAAGCAAATCGCAAAGTTTTTTTCCATCAGCGAATCGAATGTCAAATCCACCCTATATCGCATCCGCAGCGGTCTGAAAGAACATTTGAAACAGGAGGGATTTTTCTTATGAAATCAGAAGATTTGACCAAAGCCATCGGCGAGGTGGACGAAAAAATGATCGCCGAGGCCGATGCTGTCCGCAGCAAAAAGCGCAAGCCCCGTTGGATCCTTTACGCAGCAGCCGCCGCTTGTCTTGCAATCGTCGTGGCAATTGCCAAACCGCTTTGGACAAAAAGCGAGCAGAAAACCGAGCAAATTCCACTCGGCAAGCCCGATCATTCTGTGCTCTATGATGCAGACTCATCCGTGACTGACCGTCTGATCGCCCTTGCCAAATATCCGCAGATGGCAAAGCGGCCGAGCGACATAGATTACACAGACGATTACGAAGCATATGACAGGGCCTATGAGGAATGGTATGCCGATCGTACCGCCATCAAGGAAGCAACCCCAACGCCCAAAAACAGCGATTACTTCGACCATTTTTACCGCACCTCAGCTGCAGAATTTTTGTCCGAAAGCGAAGATGAAAATCTCGTCTACTCCCCCAGCAATGTCTATATGGCACTTGCGATGCTCTCCGAGCTGACCGACGGGCAGAGCCGAGAGCAAATCCTGCAGCTTCTGGGTACCGAAAGCATCGAGGAGCTGCGCACCGAAGCCAAACATCTCTGGATGAGCAATTATTTTGACGACGGAACGCTGACCACCGTCATGGCAAACTCCGTATGGCTTGATGACAGCCTGCCGTACAACCAAGAAACGCTGACCCGCCTGGCAGAGGAATACTATGCCTCGAGCTACTCGGGCACCATGGGCAGCGAGGAATATGACGCCCTTCTTCGTGACTGGCTAAACCGTCAGACCGGTGGCCTTTTGGAAGATCAGGTCAAAGAGCTTTCTTTCGATCCAAGGACTGTGATGGCCCTGGCCTCCACGGTCTATTTCAAAGGGCAGTGGAATGACCGCTTCTACGAAGAAAATACAAAACAGCAGGTCTTCCATGCGACAAACGGTGATGTGACGACCGACTTCATGTGCTCGTCCGATCTCGGCATGGCCTACTGGGGCGAGAGCTACACCGCCGTAGAAAAACCAATGGAAGGCGGTGCATCCATGTGGCTCATTCTGCCTGACGAAGGAAAAACCGTTGCCGATGTATTAAGCGAAGGCGAGATCTTCGAAATGACCAAGGCTGGAGCCGATTGGACGCAAAAGAAATACCTGCAGCTCAATTTGCAAATGCCGAAATTCGATGTTTCCAGTAAGCTTGATTTGGTCGGCAGCCTGCAAAAGCTCGGTGTGAGGGATATATTCGACTACTCCGTTTCCGACTTTACTCCTATGAGTTCTGCTCTCGAGAATGTTTATGTCGACAAGGTCGAGCATGCCGCCCGTGTCATGGTCGACGAGAAAGGCTGCACCGCTGCTGCCTATACCGTCATCATGATCGAATGTGGAGCTGCCATCTGCGAAGACGAATTGGATTTCGTACTGGACAGACCGTTCCTCTTCGTCATCACCGGATGTGGGGACCAGCCACTGTTCATCGGCATTGTCAATCAGGTCTGATCCTTATACTTCCACCGCCCCGTGAATTCACGGGGCGGCCAGAGTGTCAAAAAAGTCGCCAATCGTCAAAATGCAAATTTTTGGCGGTTGGCGATCTGTATTCAAATAAGAGATTGCGAACGTATCTCCGATACAGCAAAAAAAGCACTTCAAATGCTTGCTGCGCAAGGCATTTTGACTTACATCGCAAACCGAGCTCTACCGTACCATCGTACGCCGACGCGCTCGGTTTGCTCGTCTTGCCGCCTTTTTGAACTCTGTCAGTCTGTCGAAAATCAAGTTTTTCGACAGACTGACCGCCCCGTGAATTCACGGGGCGGCTTATTCTTACCTTCTTCATATGGAAGGCAGTTTGTAGGCTTGTCTATGTTGTTTTTTTATAATTATTTGTGTATTTTTCATAATTATTACAGATAGTCATTGATTGTTAATTTTAAAGTCTGTATAATAAAATCGTCTGAAAAAATACACAGAAAGGATTTTGCGCAATGAAAAAGTCTATCGCACTTCTCTTACTCCTCAGCGTTCTTTTCTCCGCATTGCTGCCCGTCGTTTCTCAGGCTGCGCCTGCAGGCACATGGGATGTCGACGGTGACGGCACCTTGTCTGTCCTTGCCATCGGCAACAGCTTTTCTGAGGACACCCTTGCGTATGTTTGGAACATTGCTGATAACCTCGGCATCTCCGACATCTATCTCGGCAACCTCTTAACGGAAAACGGCTCCCTTGACGATCATTGGCTCAATGCCAATGCTGACAAGGCCGCCTACACCTACTACACCAACACAAATGGCTCGTGGTTGGAAGCCAACAACTGCAAAATCAGCACTGCTCTGACATCACGCAGCTGGGACTACGTGATGCTCCAGCAGCTCGGTGACGACAGCGGACGTGCGGAAACTTACAGCCACCTGAATGATCTCGCCGTCTATGTCAAGCATCTGTGCCCAAAGGCTGAGCTCATTTGGAACATGACCTGGGCTTACAAGGAAGGCTCCGAAAAGCTCGCAAATTCCGTCTATACCGACCAGCTCGATATGCACCACAAGACGGTATCCGCTGTTATGAACGAGGTCGTTCCCAACGACAACATCGCAAAGGTTATCCCTCTCAGCTCTGCTGCGCAGAACATTCGTACATCCCTGATTCGTGACAACATTTGCGAAGAGGATGGCTATCGCTTGGGCAAGAACCTCGGCCGTTATTTGGCAGGTCTGACCTTCGTCGGTGCGCTCACCGGCTTGGACATTTGGAACTGCACCTGGACACCTGAGAGTGTTCCCTTTGCATGGCAGGTGATCTCCATGGAGTCTGTCTCGAATGCGATCAATGACCCGTTTGCGATCACGGATTCTCAGCATCCGGATGTCGAAAGCAGCCTTCTTTATGAAACTGCAGATTCCAGGCCCACCAAGTCGCAGGCTGCTCCTTCCGGCGACTCTGCCTATGCCCGTATCTATCCGAAGTGGACGAAGGGCGGCTACTGGCAGTCTACCAGCGCCGACTCTCCCACGAAGGTCATCACCAACAAGGACAACTCTCCGTACTTCTGGTGCACGCTTCGGTATACGAAGACCTATTTGCCTGTAGGCACCGTCATTATGCTTACCAAAAACAGCGGCTTCCAGTATCGTTTTGAGGCATGGAAGAGTGAGAGCACACAAAGCTCTCGCCCCGGCAATTCAACTGACGATCACTATGTTGTTACTGATGCAGACTGGAATGGCTATACATACCGTGCTTTCAATATCTCCTCCACGACGGCCAACACCAACATCACAGGCTTGAAGGCGGAATCGATCAACAATGTCTTCAAGATCTACTACCCCGTGGGCGCAGGTAATCTTGACAACGTCAGCAAGTATGTCCGTATTAAGCATTCTTACACGAAGAATCAATACTGGTACTGCACTCACAGCACCTACTGGAACAGAAAGGTGACCTCCAGTGATGAAAACAATGCGACGCAATTTATTTGCACCCCTCAATACACCAAGGATACCCTGCCCAATGGCTCCATCATCTATATCGATAGCGCATGGGAATGGCGTTCTGACTGTTGGAACGGCAATGCCAAGTGGACAGGCGATCGTCCGCATATGAATGACGAGAAATATGTGCGAATTTCGGATGCCTTCTGGAGAGGGATTACGAAGCGTGCATTTAATGTTACGAGAGACGATGCAACCCTTATCTCAAACTTTACCGATGCTCAGCTTAGGGATGTATTCCGCATCTACCTCCCGGCATCTTCCCATAGCCATAGCTTAAGCACCACGACAACAGATTCTACTTGCTCCAAGACCGGCACCAAGGTCACTACCTGCTCAACCTGCTATTACAGCAAGACAGATACCATCCCTCTGAAGGCTCATACCGAGACCACTTTGTCTGCTGTCGCCCCAACCTGCACCACCACCGGTCTGACCGAAGGCAAGAAGTGCTCCGTTTGCCAAGCAGTCCTGGTTGCGCAGACCGTAGTTGCCGCACTCGACCACACCGAGGCCATAGATGTAGCTATCGCTCCGACCTGCACCGCTACCGGCCTGACTGAGGGTAAGCACTGCTCCGTCTGTAACGAAGTTCTCGTTGCGCAGGAAACAATTGCCGCTCTCGGCCATACCGAGGTCGTTGATGAAGCGGTTGCCCCCAGCTGCACCGCCACCGGTCTGACCGAAGGCAAGCATTGCTCCGTCTGCAACGAAGTTCTGGTTGAACAGACCGAGATCGCAGCCAACGGCCACAACTACGAATCCGTCGTGACCGATCCCGATTGTATCAATGGTGGCTTCACAACCTATACCTGCTCAGTATGTACAGACACATACACCGCTGACGAGACCGATGCACTCGGCCATACCGAGGTCATTGACGAAGCGGTCGCTCCCACCTGTACCGCCACGGGCCTCACAGAAGGCAAGCACTGCGATGTCTGCGGCGAAGTTCTCCTCGCGCAGGAAGTCATTGAGGCTCTGGGCCACGATGTGATCGTCGACAGTTCAGTTGCACCCACCTGCACTGAAACCGGCCTGACCGAAGGTTCTCACTGCTCTGTCTGTGACGAAATTTTTGTTGCTCAGCAGACCGTCGACGCACTGGGTCACAGCACCGTTATTGACAAGGCCGTCGCTCCCACCTGTACCGAAACCGGCCTGACCGAGGGCGAGCATTGCGAGACCTGCGGCGAAGTTTTCATCGCCCAGGAAACAATTCCCGCCAACGGCCACAGCTACGATGACGGTGTGGTCACGACTCAGCCGACTTGCTACTCCGAGGGCATCAAGACCTTCACTTGCAGCTGCGGCGATACATATACACAGTCCGTCGGCATCGTTTCGCACAATACAGAGTATTTCGCAAGAGTGGAACCAACTTGTACCGAGAGTGGTTCGAAGGCATATTACAAGTGCACCTACTGCAGCACGCAGTTCATCGATGCAAACCTCGAGTATCCGCTGCCTGCTGAGTACTACAACATCGCAGCACTCGGCCATACTCCCGTTACCGATGCGGCAGTTGCTCCGACCTGCACCGAAACCGGCCTGACCGAGGGCAAGCACTGCAGAACTTGCCACGAAGTCCTTCTTGCTCAGACTGAGATCGCAGCAAGCGGCCACGATTATGAGGCTGTTGTCACTGCCCCGAGCTGTGAGGCTGCTGGCTTCACGACCTACACCTGCTCCGTCTGCCGCGACAGCTATACCGCTGACGAAGTTGAGGCAACCGGTCACAGCCATACCTATACTGATAATGGCGAAAACCACACCGTCGGTTGCTCCAACTGTGACTATGCCGCACCCGAAGATCACACCTACGTAGATGGCAAGTGCATCTGCGGCGCAGAAGAGGTCACCGAACCTACTATGGAATTCAATAAGGATCTGAAGCCGAGCATGAGCATCGTTGTCGGTGCGGAAATGAGCGTAGCCTTCACCGTTCCCAACGCACTCGTTGGAAAGTATGAGAGCTTCTACCTCGTTGTCGAGAAGGATATGGTTGGCGCAGAGGCCAAGACCGTAACCTTCGGCTACGGCGAAGGCCAGACTGCCCTGACCCCGATGCCCAATGCAACAAATCCGTTCCTGCACAATGCAAGCTTCACCGGCCTGACCGCAAAGGAAATGGGCGATCAGATCCGCGCAACTC
>SVMF01000009.1 GCA_015067565.1 Oscillospiraceae bacterium
GTGTCCACGATTTCAAATATTCCTCGTTCCATCTTTCCGCGTTCTAACATCTTTCATCACCCACAACTATTATACCATATAACGCAGAAAAAGCCCAGTATTAACTGAGCTTTTTCGACAGACTGACCGAGCGACTTATGTCGCTCGGTTCAGAGTGTCAAAAAAGTCGCCAATCGTCAAAATGCAAATTTTTGACGGTTGGCGATCTGTGTTCAAATAGCCTGTTGTGAATATAACTCTGATATAAGCCAAAAACGCTTTCAATGCTTGCTACGCAAGGCATTTTGACTTACATCGCAAACCGAGCTCTACCGTACCATCGTACGCCGACGCGCTCGGTTTGCTCGTCTTGACGACTTTTTGAACTCTGACAGTCTGCCGAAAAACAAGTTTTTCGACAGACTGAGCCGAGCGACTTATGTCGCTCGGTTTTTATCATTATTTGTGTTGATAGCGGAACTCTGCAGGTACAGGATTTTTGCCGTCCCATAGAATGCGTCTGAATTCGATCGGGTCGGTGTTTCCTTCGGTATTGACCATAAATACATGAGAGTTACGGTCGAGCTTGAGGACTTCCTTCAGCTCGGGGTCGATTTCATCGGTCATGAGTGCAAACAGGGTACCGAGAGGAACGGCGCCACTTTCACCACTGACGACCATCGGATCTCCGTTCAGAGGGCAGCCGAGAATGCGCATACCGCGAGCAGCAACATTGTCGGGGGTTTGAATGAAGATGTCGGCATTGTCGCGCAGAATATTAAAGGCAATGGGGGAGGGCTCGCCACAAGCCAGACCAGCCATGATGGTATCGAGGTCGCCCTTGACGCTGTGGCACTTGCCGTCGCCGGCTGCTATGGATTCATAGATACAAGCGGCTTTGTCTGGCTCGACCACGATGAACATGGGGGGATCGTCGGGGAACAGTGCGCTGTAGAAGCCGACAACGCTAGCGGCCATGGCACCGACGCCGGCCTGCACAATTACATGGGTCGGCTTCACAATGCCCATGCCGGTGAATTGTTCTTGCGCCTCGAGCAGTATGGAGGTATAACCCTGCATGATCCAGGTCGGAATTTCTTCATAACCATCCCAAGAGGTGTCAGAGACGACATACCAGCCATATTTTTCAGCATCCTCTGCCGCACGGCGGACAGCATCGTCATAGTTGCCGTCAACTACAGTAACCTCAGCACCGAAATGCTTGATGGCATCGATTCTCGGCTGACTCGTTTCACTGTGAACATAAATCTTGCACGGATGGTTGAGCTTGCTGCAGGCCCAGGCAAGACCACGGCCGTGGTTTCCGTCAGTAGCCGAACAGAAGACAACATCGCCGAGGGCATCGTGACACTCCTTGCTGACGAGGTATTCGTAAGAGAGGTCGTCATTTTCTCTGCCGAGCAGCTTCTTGACAAGACGATAGATCGCATAAGAACCGCCCATAACCTTAAACGAACTCATGCGCAGGCGTTCAGACTCGTTCTTGACGTAGATGCCGCCGATGCCGATCAGATGTGCCAGGTTCGGGAGTGCGACTAACGGGGTGATCTTGTAATCCGGGATCTGACGGTGGAACTTTCTGGCATCACGGGCGCGAGAGATGGGGAACATTTCTTTGCAGGCGGCGTTGTTCTTCTTGGAAACATCGCCGTTGTTGTGAATGATATACTTGAAATTATTTTTCATGATGAACAACTCCTTTATAAATTTTTTACAATTTTATTGTATCGCATTCTCTGTAAAATTGCAAGCTCATTTTAGATTGAACCAAAGGATCATTGCGATACCGGCTGCGAGCACCAATGCTGCTACGATGTAAAACACCAGAGTTTGACGGGAGCTATGTTTGGAAATGCGCTGACTTTGCGGAAAGAGGCCTGCTCTTCTCAGACTTTGCACCAAAGGACGGTAAAGCAGAGCAGTGATTGCTGCGTTCAGGCCGCCCTTGACCAGGTTGAAGGGTAGAAATACAGGCAGCAGCATCGTAGCCACCTGCGAACGAGGTGTTTTCATATAAATGGGAGTCAGCGCATAATTCCACAAGACCATGAGAGCAGTCATGGTCAGCGCACCGACGATCAGACCGATTACTGCACCGAAAAGCGTGTGATTCTTCTTATAAATGAATGCGGCCGTGCAGGCAAAACCGCAGGTCGAAAGGACATTCATGGCGAAGCCGATCCAACCAGTATCGCTGATGGTCACCATCTCGATAAAGGAAACCACGACAGACATTGCAAATGAGGCCAGCGGGCCATAGAGGAAGCCACCGATGGTGATGACCACATCTTTCGGCTCGTATTTCAAAAATAGAATCGCAGGAATGCGCACAAAGGCCACGATGATATAAGCCAGTGCGCACAGCATCGACAAGACCGCTAACTTTTTCGTTTGTTCTTTTCTCATAAAAACCTCCATAAAAAATGCCCGAAGGACAGTCCTTCGGGCATAAAGATACAAAATTGGTATTTACCAACTCTTCTATCATCCTGACTATACAGTCGGTTTCGGAATTGCACCGAATCGTGCGCAGTGCGCTTGCGGACTTTACCGCCGGTCGGGAGTTAAACCCTGCCTCGAAGAGATTCCATATGGATGCATCCGATGATCGGAAGCGTTTCAATTATAATCGCAGAGAGCGCATTTGTCAACCTCATAAAAGTTACAAGCAAATGTTAAAATGTTACCAAATTGAAACTTTTGTATTGCAAAAGAAGAATTGCTATGGTATAATGTCAACAGTTATTCTGCCGGTACGGAACTTTCTTGAGGCACGGTCGTCTGTTCGGTAGGCGCGACCTCGGCTTTGACAGAGGAGGGTTTTTGGAAACCGTGAATGACACCGTCAACGGCGGAATTTGTAACATCTCCGCCAATGATCTTACCATCTGCGACGAGGACCGTGGCATAAACGGGAGCATTTGCCTCCGGATAGTTTAAAATCTCATAGACATACCGCATAACATCTCGACCCGCATAAGCACTCAGGTCGAAGCCCTGGCTGATCTGTAGGTCGTTATAGCGTGCGAAAATACGGTTATCTGTGCCGTCGGGGATCCTGACCTTCTGTGATTCGGTCGGTGTGGTACTTACGCTCCAACCGTAAGTTGCAAGGTAGGCGACGCGATCGTCATTGGCTGCTCCGATGGGTGCGTTGGATGGTGTGCTTTTGTCTGATGAGGCAAGCATTACGAGTAAAATAATTGCCACAAGCAGCAAGATCCCGATGGCTATGAGCTTTGGTTTTGATATTTTTGCAGTCAGAACAAACATGGTTTTCCCTCCGAAAGTAATGATGTGGTACAATCTATGTACCTCAAGGGACAAATATGCGAAGGAGATGCTATCATGCAGCGATTGGATCGATTTCTGGCCGAGGCCGGCGTGGAATCAAGAAGAAAGATCAAAGATGTGATCCGCAGTGGTCGCGTATGCGTCAATGGAACGGTCGTCAAAGTTCCGGAACAGAAAATTGATGAAAGCAGCGACGAGGTTACACTTGACGGTAATATGATCGAAGGTGGCAAGCGCAGGGTAGTCCTGATGATGCACAAACCGGCAGGTTGTGTGACAGCAGCGAGAGATGACAGATATCCGACTGTGATGCAATACCTGCCGGCGCAATACAGCAAGCTAATGCCGATCGGTCGTCTGGACCTTGAGACAGAGGGACTCCTGCTCTTTACAAACGACGGAGATCTTGCGCATCGGCTGATCATGCCAAAGCACCAGATCGAGAAGACTTATTATGCTGAGCATGTCGGAACGGCGACACAGGAAGATGTTGAGATTTTCCGAAATGGCTGTGAATTGCGGGATGGCACCAAGTGCCTTCCTGCGATCCTGCAACCACTCGGTGAGGGCAAGAGCCTGATTCGGGTGCGCGAAGGAAAGTATCATCAGGTGCGCCGTATGATGGCAAGTCGCTCGATGACCGTGAACTACCTAAAACGCATAGGGGAGGGTGAGCTGGAGTTGGGAGACCTTCCTCTTGGAATGACGCGTGAACTGACACGAGAGGAGGTCGGGAAGTTAGAGGCTGTGAAATTTGACGAAAAATTTTTCGGATAAATACGGAACTATTTTGACGAAAGAACCAACTTGAGTTTGTCCAATATGACGAAAATCTATATGATTTCCATAAAAATCGACGGAAGTTTTGAAATAATATGTCTAAAAACTCTTGCATTTTTTTGAAAAATGCTGTATTATGTAGTGTAGTATCTTGATAATAATCGGCATTTTCCCGAAAAGTGAAGGAGGACGGCTTATGTCAAGTCGTATTTTTCAGAACATTGTAGATCAGCTCTGTGAAGCAAGTCAGGCAACCATCGGTATGATCGATGTGGAGGGTACCGTCATCTCTTGCGGAGATGCAGCGTTGATCGGCGAGCGTTTTCATGAGGCGGCTTTGCAGATTGCCTCGCTGCCCGAAGCGATCTGTGTCAACGGAGGTATGACCTTCCTGCCTCTCAAGGGTTGGAATCCTACATACGGTTTTTCAGCTTTCGTAGTTGGAACGGGTGTGCAGGCAGAGGCCTTCTGCCGCATGGCACAGGTTTCGCTGAACTCCGCAAAGACGTATTACGAGGAGAAGCACGACAAAACTACATTTGTGAAGAACATCATCACCGATAACATCCTTCCCGGAGATATTTATATCCGTGCAAAGGAGCTGCACTTCCAGACGGATGTTCCACGTGCGGTCTTTCTGGTTCGTCAGCGTGGCCGCGGGGATGTTTCGGTTGTAGAGATGCTGCAGAATCTGTACTCCGACAAACAGCAGGACTTTGTGATCAATGTCAATGAGACCGATATTGCGATCATTCGCCAGGTAAGCACCGATATCACCGGCGAGGAACTGACGATGATGGCAAAGAGTATTGAAGAGCGCCTGAAGACAGAACTCTTTGCGCGGACTACCATCGGTATCGGCACGATCAGCGAGCATCTTCGTGAACTAGCCGATGCATACAAGGAAGCACAGGTGGCCATTGAGGTCGGCAAGGTCTTTGATACCGAGAAGACGGTCATCAACTACGAGAGCCTCGGCATCGGTCGCTTGATCTATCAGTTGCCGACGACCCTTTGCGAGATATTCCTGTCTGAGGTGTTCAAGAAGAACTCGATTGACTCGCTTGACCAGGAAACCCTCTTCACAATCAATATGTTCTTTGAAAACAGCCTGAATGTTTCCGAAACCTCCCGTAAGCTTTTTGTACACCGCAATACTTTAGTCTACCGCTTGGAGAAGATCAAGAAGCTCACCGGACTGGATCTGCGTGAGTTTGATGATGCGATCATCTTTAAGGTTGCGCTGATGGTTAAGAAGTATCTGGCCTCACGCGAAAATCGAATGATCTGATTTGGTGATAATATGATTGATTTAGTAAATGTAACAAAAACATATGAAACCGGCACGCATGCGCTGAACGGAATCGATCTGCATATCGATGATGGTGAATTTGTGTTCCTGGTTGGCGAGTCCGGCTCAGGCAAATCTACGATCATCAAGCTTTTGACGGGTGAGCTCAAGCCGACGAGCGGCTCGATCCTCGTTAATGGCTTCAAGATGGAGAACATTCGCCGTTCCAAAGTGCCGCTTATGCGCCGTACCTTGGGTATCATTTTCCAGGACTTCCGTCTGATTGAAAACAAGACGGTATATGAGAATGTCGCCTTTGCAATGCGTGTGGTTGGCTCCAAGAGCCGCGAGATCAAGAAGCGCGTTCCTTATGTTTTGGAGCTTGTCGGCCTGGAAAACAAGGCAAGACGCCTTCCGAACGAGCTCTCGGGTGGTGAGCAGCAACGTGTTGCCATTGCGCGTGCCCTTGTGAACAACCCCTCGATGATCATTGCAGACGAACCCACGGGCAACCTCGACCCGGCGCGTTCCTTTGAGATTATGCTCCTTCTTGAGCAGATCAATGCACTTGGAACGACGGTTATGGTCGTTACGCACGAAAAGGGCCTGGTCGATCGCTTCACGAAGCGTGTTGTCGCCATCTCCCAGGGTAAGGTAATCAGCGACGGAATGGACGGGTATTATAACTATGAAGAATAATTTTGGATATTTGCTCGGAGAAGGCTTCAAATCGACCTTCAAGCATGGCTTCATGTCATTTGCGGCCGTTTGCATTACGGTGGCCTGCCTGGTCATCGTCAACAGCTTCCTGCTGATATGCTACAACCTGAACAATATGGTCGATGATCTGCAGAAGAAGAACCGCATCATCGCGATCATCGACGAGACGGTCCTGACCCACGAGGCCAAGAGCATCGGCTCGGAGATCAATCTGATCGACAATGTGGAGAAGGCAAGCTTTGTTTCCCGCGAAGAAGCGCTGGCACAGTTCGGCGGCTATCTCGAGGGAAGTCAGACTGACGATGCAGAATATTTTGTGATCACACTGGATGATGAGGCACTTCTGGCAGATACGAAGGCCTCTGTACGCGGTGTTGACGGCGTGAGCGATGTCATCGAGCATACGCAGGAAGATGGCACGACGATCCTTCTGGTCATTGCCGAAAAGCCGCTGGAGATCTATTCGGAGGCTGACATCGGAGCTGCGATTGCAGCGCTTGAAAATGTTGCGCAGACCCTCGAGGTTAGCGGCGAGGAAGCGCTGCAGCGCTTTGGAAATATGTTTGAAGACGGTGAATCCATTTATGCAGGCGTCGATGCAAACACGATGCGCAACCAGTTTGAGATCACGCTCAAGGACAACAGTTTGATCGCCGAAACCAAGGTGCAGCTTGAGAGCATTCCGGGTGTGGTCAGAGTCGAGGCTAATGTCGAAGAGGCCAATGCCATGGTGACCGTTCGTAACGTTCTTTATGTGGCTTCCGTAGCCATTGCAGGTGTGTTGATGATCGTTTCTCTGCTGATTATCTCCAACACCATTAAGCTGGCGATGATGGACCGCAAGGAAGAGATCGCGATCATGAAGATGGTTGGTGCGACAAATGCCTTCATCCGACTGCCGTTCCTGGTTGAAGGCTTCATCCTTGGTCTGTTTGGTTCGATGTTCTCATTCTTTATTGAGTGGGGACTTTATGAGGTGATGCGCAAGGCTATCAATGGCTCCGGACTGGCAGTTCTGAATTTGACTCCGTTTACCGATATTTGGGTTCCCATGGCTCTGATTTGCGCCGTGGTGGGCTTCGTCATCGGTATCTTCGGAAGCTTGATGTCCATCCGCAGATTCTTGAAGGTTTGATATCGAAAGGAGGAACATTATGTATAAGCACAGACGACTGATTATCAGCCTGATTGCTGGCGCCCTGGTTTTTAGCTTGGTGCTCGGTTTGATCGCAATGGTTGCCAACGCAGCAAAATCAGACGAGATCCAGGGTGAGATCGATGAGCTCGAGGAAGAGGCTGAGAGTCTGGCTGCAGAGCGTGAGCTTTTGGGTCAGGAAATTGAGAAGACCAATGATGAAATGCTCGATATCGCCAATCAGAAGGCGCAGGTAGACAAGGAGGTCGAGCTGCTCAAGCAGGAAATCACCAATGTCAACGAGCAGGTCCACCAGTACAACCTTCTCATTGCCGAAAAGCAGTCCCAACTCACGATGATTGAGCAGGAGCAGGCGACCCTTTTGACCAACTATAAGACGCGAATCCGCGCCATTCAGGAGCATGGTGAGATCTCCTATCTTTCCGCCTTGCTCAATGCTGAGAGCTTTTCTGATATGCTTCTTTACCGTGTGATGATCGACGAGATCTCCAAGGCGGACGAGAAGATGATGTCTGAGCTGCGCCGCAAGGCACTCGATGTTCTAAGCACGAAGGAAGAGCTTGACAATCAGCGTGGCCTGCTGGAGGATAAGATCCGTGAGCTCCGTGCCGATGAAGAGCTTTTGGCCGAGAAACGTGCACAATCCGATGAGCTTTTGGCAGAACTGTATGTTCTGTGCGCCGAGCTTCTGAAGGACGACGAGAAGTATGAGGCTCTGGAAGCAGAGCTCAGCGAGCAGATCGCACTGAAGGAAGTGGAATATCAGAAGGCGAAGCAGGAAGAATACGAGGCTTGGCTTGCACAGCAGAACCAGAATAATAATAACAACAATAATAACAATAATAACAACAATAATGGCAGCAGCGGGTCCTCATCTCCTTCTAACGTGTATTTTATGTATCCGCTGGCTTATTATGGTGTTGTAACGAGCGCCTACGGCTACCGCGTACATCCGATCACCGGCAACTACACCTTCCATAATGGCGTGGATCTGGCTGTCAGTCAGGGAACTCCGATTTACGCGTCAAGAAGTGGCTATGTCACCACGGCAGAGTATAACTATGCTTGGGGCTACTATGTTACCATCAACCATATGGATGGCTTCTCAACGCTGTATGCACATATGACGCATTTTATCGTAAGTCCCGGACAGTATGTCGAACAGGGACAGACCATCGGCTATGTTGGCTCTACGGGCTATTCTACCGGACCGCATCTTCATTTTACGATTTATTATAACGGTTCTACGGTAAATCCGATGGAGTATATTGGCTGATCATTTCCCAGAGCTGCTACTGCGGCTCTGGGTAAACGATTTTTTGTAAGGGAGTTGACTTGATTGAAAAAGATGTGTAGATTGACGGCTTTTGTGCTTGTGTTTGCGATTTCACTTTCCCTGAGCGGCTGTATGCTGCTTGAGGGCGAGCGTGAAACAATTGAGGTTCCGCCAATTGCGCGCTCTGACGTTGCCTACCAGAAGAAGGTTAACGAGATCCTTTCCATCATGGATAAGTACTATATAGATGGCTATGATACCAAAGAGCTTGACGATTATTTGGCAAGAGCTGCCGTTGAGGCCTCAGGCGACCGCTGGAGCGTTTATATGACTGCAGAGGAATATGCAAAGAGCATTGAGGAGGACAACAATGCCTATGTCGGCATCGGTGTCACGGTGCAGCGCTTAGAAGACGAGAGTGGTTATATCATCACGGAAGTCAATAAGAACGGCTCTGCGAGAGAAGCGGGCGTCAAGGTCAATGATAAGATTGTCTCGGTTGAGGGCGAGTCTGCCTCCAAGCTGGATATGGACGGCCTGAGTAAGGCCATTCGCGGCGAAGAGGGCACGACGGTTCAAATCACCGTCCAAAGAGGAGAGGAACTGATCGATTTAACGATCACCCGTAAGACGATCCAGATCGAAGTGCTGACCTATATGCTGCTTGAGGGCTCCGTCGGCTATATCAAGCTGGCGCAGTTTACCCACGATACCGCAAATATGACCATCAAGGCCGTTGAGGAATTGAAAAAGCAGGGCGCAACAAGTCTTGTGTTCGATATGCGTTACAATCCGGGTGGCTTCAAGAGCGAGCTTGTCGAGCTGCTGGATTACCTGCTGCCGAAGGGCCCACTGTTCCGCTCTGTGGACTATAACGGCAAGGAAGAGGTGGATCACTCGGATTCTGATTGCCTGGAGATGCCAATGGCGGTCTTAATTAACAAGGACAGCTATTCTGCTGCCGAGTTCTTTGCAGCTGCGCTGCAGGAATATGATTGGGCAACGGTCGTTGGCACAAAGACGACCGGCAAGGCAAACTATCAGGAGACATTCAAGCTTTCTGATGGCTCGGCCATCCGCATTTCCACTGGTCACTATCAGACCCCAAACGGTGTGAGCCTCGAGGGCGTGGGTGTGACGCCTGATGTGATCGTAGAGGTCGACGAGGAAACTTATTACGCAATTTACAACGGAGAGCTTGCGCCGAAGCTGGATGAGCAGTTGCAGGCAGCAATTTCTGCGGTAAAAAAATAATAGGACTTGACAGAATCGAGTCAGTTCATTATAATATTGTGCACAAAATTGTTTTGGAGGGAATACCATGGCGAAAGAATTTAAGCTGACAAGAGCCCGTTTGAAGGAGCTCGAGCAGGAGCTTAATTACCTGAAGACCACGCGTGAAAAAGAGGTTGCCGAGCTGATCAAGGAGGCTCGTTCCTTTGGAGACCTGTCCGAGAACAGTGAATATGATGAAGCAAAAAATGAGCAGGCCAAGCTTTACGGCCGCATTGCCGAGATCGAGAACATTCTCTCTCATGCTGTCGTTTTTGACGAGACGGCAGAGGAGGACATGGTGGGTGTCGTCGGCCTGGGCTGTACGGTCAAAGTTCGTGATCTGGAGTTTGACGAGTGCGATGTCTATGTCATCGTCGGCTCTCAGGAGGCCAACCCCATGGAGGCGAGAATCTCTGACGATTCTCCGTTTGGCAAGGCCATGCTCGGCAAGCGTATCGGCGATGTTGTTGAGTATGAAGCGCCCGTCGGCACGATCCGTTTTGAAATTCTCGCAGTAGAGAGATAATTGGAGGGAATATGGCAAAGTTTGTACCGCAGGAGGAGCTCTCTCTTCTTGATCAGGTGAAGATCCGCAGAGAGAAGCTGGCACAGCTGCAAAGCGAAGGCAAGGATCCGTTCGTTCAGACTAAATTTGCTTTCAACAGCAACAGCGCTGAGATCCGTGATCATTTTGAAGAAATGGAAGGAAAGAATGTCTCCATTTCAGGCCGTCTGATGTCGAAAAGAGGCATGGGCAAGGTTATGTTCTGCGATCTGCAGGATCAGCAGGGCCGCATTCAGCTCTACTTGAAGTTTGACGAGATGAGCGGGGAGAATTTTGAATCTTGCAGAAAGCTCGACATCGGCGATATTGTCGGTGTGCACGGCGATGTTTTCCGCACCCAGAGAGGAGAGATCTCAGTCAGAGCGCATGAGGTCGTTCTGCTGTCGAAGGCGCTCCTGCCACTGCCAGATAAGCACCACGGACTGACGAACGTCGAGACCCGCTTCCGCCAGCGCTATGTCGACCTCATTGTGAATCCTGAGGTTCGTCGTAACTTTGAGATCCGCTCAAAGTTCATCTCTCATGTACGTAAATATCTTGACAACCGTGGCTATATGGAGGTCGAAACGCCCGTCCTCAACACCATCTCCGGCGGTGCAACGGCTCGCCCCTTTATCACTCACCACAACACCCTCGGCATCGATATGTTCCTGCGTATTGCAACCGAGCTGAATCTTAAGCGCCTGATTGTCGGTGGAATCGACCGCGTCTATGAGATCGGCCGCATCTTCCGCAATGAGGGCATGGATCCCCGTCATAACCCCGAGTTTACCACCGTGGAGCTCTATGAGGCTTATGCGGACTTCAATGATATGATGGATCTGTTTGAGGAGCTTCTGTCCTCTGCAGCCATGGATATTCTCGGCACCTACCAGCTTGAGTGGATGGGTTATCAGCTTGACCTTACGCCCGGCTGGAAGCGCATGACCATGGCGGAGGCTGTTAAGGAGCACCTTGGTATCGACTTTATGGCTGTCAACACAGACGAAGAGGCAGAAGAACTAGCCCGCAGTGTCGGTGTTGAGCTTGGCAATGATAAGGACCATACTTGGGGCAACTTCCTGTATGAGTGCTTCGACCGCCATGTTGAAGAGAAGCTCATTCAGCCGACCTTCATTACCATGCATCCTGTCGATGTCTCTCCGCTGGCAAAGCGCAGCCCGTCCGATCCTCGCCTGACCGAGCGTTTCGAGCTGTTCATCTGTCACAGCGAGATGGGCAATGCCTTCTCTGAGCTCAACGATCCGATCGATCAGAAGGAGCGCTTTAAAAAGCAGGTAGAGATGCGCGAGAAGGGCGACCAGGAGGCCGGTATGATGGACGACGACTTCATCAACGCTCTTGAGTACGGTATGCCTCCGACAGGTGGTCTGGGTATCGGCATCGACCGATGTGTCATGCTGCTGACCAACAACTCTACCATCCGCGAGGTCATTCTGTTCCCCACAATGAAACCTTTGGACTAATAAAGTTCAAATAAACCCAGTAGTTTTGAGGGTTTGTGGTGGTTTATATCTTCGAAAAGCCACGCCACTACGCCAACTACTACGCCAATTTTTACAACATTTGTAGAAAAGAACCCCGATTTAAACTGCTGCGAGTTTGGACTTACAAATTTGCAGCAGTTTTCTATTTAATGCAATAAAAAATATGTGTTATAAAGCATGAAGGATGTGATTGTGTGCGTTTGGCAAAACGAAGTTCCTATGTTACTCTGTTTTTTACAGTATTAAGTTTTTTGGGAATAGTGTTTTTTAGAGATTCTAATTTGTTTATGTATGATATTTCGCTGGCACTGTTTGGGAGTTCATTGTTGGCGTTTATTATTGCTTTTTTAGAATACTTTTCTCAGAAAAAAGAAAAATTAAGTTGTTTTTATAATTCCGCATACACTTTGTCCGAAGAATTAGCTAAACTTTACTATTATCATATTGATGGCAACCGAAAAGAAGTAATAGAAAGAGTTGAAGAGAATTATCCGGACATATTAATGACTGATTACCAATTTCTGCAAGATGATAAAGACTTATCGCACTGCATAGATAAGCTTATTGTAGGTGTGCTCAGCAAAGAACCTATGTATGCAATGGATACTAATGACATTTTAATTGCATCAGGCGGTACGGCTGGTTATTGTGCGGTAAGCAAAAAAGATGCCAGTCCGTATGCTCTTGAATATATCCAAGCATGGCTTTCAAATTCAATTACCGAAAGAATTCTTGAAATTGTTGGAAGTGATTTTGAAGGGGGCTTTATTGCACGTGGTACTTTTGTTTTGTCAACATTACCTTTTGTAGAATTAGACTTTAATGTTCCTGAACAAAAGAAGATTTACGATAGAGTAGTTGCTGCAAGCAGAGAAATTTATGAAATTAACGATGGGCTTTCTAATCGTCCAGCAAAACGTGTAGCGACATTATTGCAAAAGCAGAAAGAAATTCTAATTCAAGAAATTCAAGAATTGATTGAAAAAGTATATCGACTTGAATTTTAAGCGAGGTAAAAGTAATGAGACTCAAAGAGGATAGTTCAGAACAAAAATTAAGAGGAGCATATTATACGCCATTGCAACTTGCAGATGCTATGGTGAACCTTTTTGCGTCCAATAACATTGCTACTGTTCTTGAACCGAGTTGTGGGGATGGTGTGTTTCTGGACAGTCTTTGCCGATTGAATTTTATTAATCAGGTTAATGAAATCTCTGCGGTTGAGATTGAATCAGATGAAGCCCAAAAAGTTAGGCAAAGTTATCAGAATTATAACAATGTTAATGTTTATAATGAGGATTTTTTTGAATTCTATAAACGTGTAGTTGGAATGAATCAATATGACTTAATTTTAGGGAATCCCCCATATATCAGATACCAGTATCTAACCGAAACTCAGCGAAAGATTCAAGCAAACATACTGACCTCTAATGGTATGCGATCCAACAAACTCATTAATGCATGGGTTGCTTTCTTGGTTGCGTGTGTACAATTACTATCTAATAATGGGAAAATTGCGTTTGTTGTTCCAGCAGAAATTCTTCAAGTTGCCTATGCCGAAGATTTGAGATTGTTCCTTTCCAACGCTCTCGCAAAAATTACATTAATAACCTTTAAACAATTGGTTTTTCCTGACATAGAACAAGAGGTTGTCATTTTTGTGGGAGAAAAAGGTCAAACAGAAAAAGGAATCCGCATTATTGAAGTTAATGATCTTGATGAGCTGTCTCGAATTGATCTGAGTCAAAATGGTTTTCAGAGGATGCAGCATGTAAAAGAAAAATGGACGAAATACTTTGTATCTTCTGATGAGATGGAGCTTATTCAAACAATTCGTTCTGATGAAAGGTTTGATAAGTTCTCAAATTATGGATTAATTAACATCGGAATAACAACCGGCAATAACAACTATTTCTCGGTCACTAATGATGTTGTGAAGGCCTATAATCTTGAAAAAGCAACACTACCTTTAATTGGACGTAGCTCGCACGCACACGGAATTTATTTTACACAAGATGATTGGATAAAAAATAAGAATAGCGGGAAAAGAGCTATGCTTGTTAATTTCCCAGACTATTCATATGACAGATATCCTATCGGGTGGAGAGATTATATTGCTTTTGGAGAATCCACAGGAGAACACAAAGGATATAAGTGTTCTATTAGGGACAGATGGTACATAGTCCCCTCGGTATGGATTCCAGACGCATTTTTCCTACGAAGAAATAACCTATACCCTAAATTTGTGTTAAATAAATGCAATGCTGTAACTACAGATACTATGCACAGAATGAAGTTCAACGAGGGTGTGGATCCCGAAAACGTACTTCTTGCGTACTATAATAGCATTTCATTTGCTTTCACAGAAATTTGCGGAAGAAGTTACGGCGGCGGTGTTCTTGAAATACTTCCTGGGGAAATGGGCAATATTGTTTTGCCCAAAATTGAGACGATTGACCCTAATGTTCGTGCTCATATGCTCGAAAGAATAGATAATATCATTAGGAATGACGAAGATATCGAAGCAGCACTGGATATTGTGGATAGAGAATTATTAATCAATATTTTGGGAATTGATCCGCAGTGGTGTGTCCAGTGTCGTACTATATGGAAAAAAATGCAAAACAGAAGACTAAGTAGAGGATCAAATTAAATCAAATTGGAGGTGTAGTGTATGGAGTGGAGTGGCTGCATTAAAATGATGCAGGGATATTTGGAGAATAGCCCACTAATCATTCTTGGCTCAGGTGCTTCTATGCCATATGGCCTTCCCTCTATGGGAGCCTTGGCAGATAAAATAAAAGAAGATCCCACAGTTATCTCCGATGCGAAATATGATGATTTATGTTCTGCTATTGATTCTCTCGGATTAGAGGGAGCCATTGACAGTGTAAAGCTATCGTCTGTTACATTAGATGCAATCCGGAAAGTAACTTGGAATAAAGTCAATGACTGTGATTTGAAATATTTTAACGATAATCCAACTTCTCCGCCCAATGCACTTGTAGAATTGCTGAATAAAGTAATTGCACCTACTCCCAACGCAGCCGGTGTTCTCCAACTTTGACACGATGGATGAACTACGTATTGCCGTTGTAGAAAAAGCGGACTTATTGTGTCAGGAATACATGCAGCGAGAAGTCGAAGGTGGAGAGTTTCCTCCTTATAAGGCAAACGGTATGGCTTACATACGATTTGCCAAAGAAGATAAAGAACTGTTCAAGCTTCTTTACATGCGTGACCGTTCGAGCGAATCAATTCCCGAAACTACGGAGCAAACTGACAAAATAGAGTCGATTGTCCATGATAATACGGGACTTAGCGGGACAGATGCAAAGCTGTTCCATCTTGAGATGTGGGCGTATGTTCACGGGATTGCCACCATGTTTGCAACCGGCTTTTTTGATCTCGATTGGGAACTTGTGAGCCGTATGCTCACGGATTCCTATCAGGGACTTAGGAAACAATATGGAATGGAGTGATAAATAATGGATGCTATCCGAATGGAAGGTTTAACCAAAAAATATAAAGATTTGATTGCGGTTGACAACCTTAGCCTTACTGTTCGCAAAGGAGAACTGTTTTCTCTGCTTGGGGTAAACGGTGCGGGTAAGACTACCACCATTAAAATGCTCTCGTGCCTTACACAACCAACCAGCGGAGACGCCTTTCTTAACGGAAAAAGCATTTGCAAAGATGCTGCCGCCGTGAAATCACTTATAGCTGTTTCTCCGCAGGAAACTGCGGTTGCACCCGGACTTTCGGTTCGGGAGAATCTTGAACTGATGTGCGGTGTTCACAGCTTTACAAAGGACAAGCAAAAAGCGAAAATTTCAGAGCTGACAGAGCTGCTCGGATTGGAATCTGTTATCAAGAAAAAGGCAGGCAAACTGTCCGGAGGCTGGCAACGTAGACTGAGCATTGCTATGGCACTGATCAGCGAACCGGAGATATTGTTCCTTGACGAACCGACGCTTGGCCTTGATGTGCTTGCCAGAAGCGATTTGTGGGAGTTGATACGTTCTCTAAAAGGGAAGGTTACCATTATTCTGACAACGCACTATATGGAAGAGGCAGAAGCTTTGTCTGACCGTATCGCTATTATGAAAGACGGCAAGCTCCTTGAATGCGATCCCGCTGACAAGATTAAGGAAACAGCGGGCGCGGATAATTTCGAGCAAGCGTTTATTCGCATTGTTAAGGGGGTGGCAAAATGAGAATGCTCGCTTTTGCAAACAGAAATACGAAAGAAATATTACGAGAACCGCTGACTCTTTTCTTTGGACTCGGCTTTCCCATCGTCTTAATTTTGTTGTTAAGTGCGATACAAGCAAATATCCCCGTAGAGCTGTTTGAATTGCAACACCTAACTCCGGGCATCACCGTTTTCGGTTTGGCATTTATGACTTTATTTTCGGCAACTATTATTGCAAAAGACAGAGGCAGTTCGCTTTTGCAGCGTTTGTATACAACACCGCTAACTCCAATAGACTTTATTCTTGGGTACACTTTGCCGATTATTCCGATTTCTGTCGCTCAATGCGCTATCTGCTATATCGCCGCAATTGTTCTTGGGCTTGATATTATAGTTGGTATTTTATATGCTGTTGCATTTATTATTCCCGTATCCATTCTCTACATTGCTTTAGGTCTCCTTTGCGGAAGCGTATTGAACGATAAGCAGGTAGGCGGTATCTGTGGCGCGCTACTAACCAACCTTTCAGCGTGGATGTCAGGTGTTTGGTTTGATCTTGACCTTGTAGGAGGTGCTTTTAAGAAAATTGCATATGTACTTCCGTTTGTTCACGCAGTAGAGATGGAACGGGCTGTGCTTGTAGGAGATTTTGCAGGGATTTTCCCTCATCTTTGGTGGGTACTTGGATATGCCGCGGTTCTGCTCATGTTGGCGGTGCTGCTGTTCTTGCGACAAATGAAGAAACAGTAATTATATAGTTTAGGGGATACGTATTTCATTGCTCACCAATGCAAATACCTGTGTATTTTTACGACAGATTTTATGACAAATGAAGAAATGAAGCCCCCTATGACCGTAAAAAGTCGTAGGGAGGCTTCATATTCTTATGAAAAATTGCCTGTACAATATTTCGTGCTTACCTGAACATGATATCAGTAACGGCTTTACAAAAGGCGGCTGAGCTTTGTTGTCTGGAACCATGTGTTGAGCTTTTGGAACATTTGGGGAAGCTTGGTAAAATGAGCAACCAAACAGCCGATCTCTGCCACGGCGATGCCGGCAAAGACGTCCCAAATCACATGCTGCTTGGTATAAAGTGTGGACAAGAAAACCATGATCGAACCGATCAGGCACAAAATACGAGTGAGCCAGGGGAAACGCAGCTTTTTGCACTGGAAAATGTAGTGTGTTCCGAGCCAAGCTACGAAACAATGGATCGAGGGGAAGAGATTCGTCGGTGTATCGATCCAATACAGCACACGCATCAAAAAGTCCGATGCGCCACTGCCGTCCACCTCAGGACGTGTGTTGGTCGTTGGAAGTGCAATGAAGAAAATGAAGCAGATGACCTTTGCAACGGCATCGGCCACGGCCATTTTGCAGGCCAACTCCTCATTTTCGCGCGCTACAGTGATGTACTGATATGCCCAGAAGAAGTAAGAGCCGAAATACATCAGCACCCAGATGGGCTCGAAGCTAAACCACGAATCCATGGCAATGGTCATATCGATGCTGTTGAATGGGAAGATGAGCTGGATCAGCTTCGCCAGCTGATAGGACATCAGCATCATGATGCCTGTCGAACACAAAGGCAAGATTGCATAGCTTGGGATAATTCTGCGGAGCGTTTTTCTAAACATAATATTTCTCCATCTTTTTATGTCTCATTTGTCTCGCGGAAGGCAAAGAAGCGCTGGCCAAGGTAGTTGAAGCCGACAAACAGGCACATACCGACCAGCATGGCGACATTGTCGCGCACGGTTGCGGAAGCGCCAGACAGAAGCCATTTTGCGGCAGGTTGTGCAAGGCCATAGGCCAGACCGTAGCACACGAGAATATTAAGCGCAAAACGGATGATGACACCGTAACCGCCGCCCTGATACTTGAAGGTGAAATAGCGGTTGAGGAAATAGCTCATGACACTCGCCAGGGCATAGCTGATGGCGGTTGCAGGCCAGTAGGGAATGCCAAAGCCGTTGTAGAGTAAAAACATCAGCCCGTTTCCTACGATGGTATTAAGAATGCCTACAAGCAAAAATTTCCACATTTTAGCATCAAATAACGATAAGATTTTCTTTTTCATGGCAATCTCCTTTGCCCATATCATAACCGATTTTTAGACAAAATGCAAGAAAAATCGACAGGTTACTTTGCCTCCCAATGCTTTACGATGCTGCCGTCGCTGACGATGCTGAGCATCGGCTCGGCATTCTTGGAAAGATAGGTGAGAGTCAAAAGCAGCTCGGGCTCCTTGCACGCAATGGAAATGTCGAGCGTGATCACCTGCACCTGCGTTAGATAAGTGGAAGGATCGTCATAGATGCTTTCTGCTGAGGCGAGTGAGAAATCGGTCAACTTGCTGAGGGTCAGGTGCTTATTTTGCGCATCATAGCTTACGGCAAATTCGGGATACATTTCTCTCACATAAGCGTCGATTGGAGAACCCGGTTCGGCTTGTGTCACGGTTGCCGCTGGTTTAGTCTGGTCAATGCCCAAAAAGGTGATGCATAAGTAAACCGTAACGGCAAGGATCGTAACAGATACGAAAACCGCCGCAAAGATCAGAAATTTTTTCATTGGTAATCCACCTCACGGCTATTATAGCCGAAAAAGCGGAAAAAGTCAAACGGGATTGAGCACAATGGAAGACAGCATCCCCGAAAAGGTATCTTCGTATTGACTTTGCTTTTCTAACGGGCATAGAATCGTCATGCTGTAGCCGTGTGTGCCGTCGTAGATCAGCGTTCCGATGCCACCCACACTGCCGCCTTCCGATGCTGCTGTGAAGCTGAAGCGGTACTCATTATGAGGTGATCTCCGGATTTGCACGACGGACAGCTCGTCTTGCTTTTTGCCCGTCAGATGGACAAAGGCATCTTCGAGGCTTTCCGCACGAAATACCTCCTGGAAAATCTCAAAATCGGGATGCGTGAACATGGCGCAGCAGCCATCATGACAGCTCGCGGTCAACACGGCCTGAGAGGGAATGTCTGCCTCGATCATAAAGCAGGGAACTGCTGAGGGATAAATCTCGTCGCTGATGCATTCTTTTGCAGAATCCTTCTTGACATAACAGCCGCTCAAGCATATAATAATCAGAAAAAGGGGGATCATGCGTTTCATTTGCTAACCTCCATGGAGTGATGATATGTTAGAATTATATACGATCTTTTTCCTGATTATGAATGCCTTGGAGGCATTTTTGATGGTAGTCGACAAGCGCAAGGCGATGCAGCGCAGCTGGCGCATTGCCGAACGCGATCTCTTGCTCATGGCCTTTTTGGGCGGTGCGATCGGTGGATTTTTGACAATGTACATCGTGCGTCATAAGACGAAGCATCTGTCATTTGTGATCTGTATGCCGCTGTTTACGTTACTACATATTGCTATAACATATTATTTGATCTCAAACCGGATCATATATTGAAAAAACCGAGCTCTTGCTCGGTTTTTTCATTTTGATGATTGGCATTTTTCAGCTTCTTAACTTTTTAGCTTTCGCTTTGTTCCGTCAGGTGTAACGATGTAGGTGTTGTCCAACTGCGCACGCAGATTCTCACGCACAGAGGCAATGTAGAT
Organism: Oscillospiraceae bacterium; assembly: GCA_015067565.1. GTDB lineage: Bacteria > Bacillota > Clostridia > Oscillospirales > Oscillospiraceae > JAZOXB01. The sequence continues at coordinate 19,619 of SVMF01000009.1, forward strand.
CCGGCGCAGTTCATCTCGCTCCTGGAGCTCTTCGGGAGTCAGCGCTTCAACTTTTGCCTTCTTTGCAAGTTCGTTAATCCTCTTGATCACTTCTTCCATTTTCATACGATCATCTCCGAATTGAATTTTGCAATATATTACCTCAAATTGCGACTTTTGTCAAGAATCTGCTTGCCACTAAGGGAATTATCGGTTATAATACTGAGGTTATGGAGGCGAAAATATGAAGGTATTAATCATCGGCGGTGGGGCCTCGGGTATGATGGCTGCACTCACAGCATCGCAGAATCACGAGGTCATTCTGATTGAACGACAGAGCAGAATGGCAAGAAAGCTCCTTGCAACCGGCAACGGAAGATGCAATCTTTCCAACCGCAAGCTCTCGTTGGAGAATTATCACGGGCAGGAACCTGAATTTTGCCAGTATGCTTTAAAATACTTTGATGTGGAGCAGACACTCGATTTTTTCAGAAGACTCGGCCTTTTGACGGTGACTGAGGACTCGGGACGCGTCTATCCGCTCAGCGACAGCGCCAACTCGGTTGCCGATGTTTTGCGCCTTCATTTGCAGGAACGAAGTAATGTTACAATTGTGACAGGCTGTGAGATTCAATCGTTACATCGCAAAAAGGGCAAATTCATTGCTGAAGCGGACACAGAACGTTTTGAGGGCGACTGCACCATTATATGCTGTGGCGGTGCAGCAGGTGGCAAACTTGGCGGAACAGATCTCGGATACCGACTCTTGTCCTCCTTTGGACACAGCAGAACGAAGCTCTATCCCTCGCTTGTTCAGGTTCGTACAGACACAACGCTGGTTCGTTCCTTGAAGGGAATTCGCTGCGAGGCGAAGGTGTATACCTCAAATGCACAAAATCGGGGAGAGGTGCAATTTACCGACTTCGGCATCAGTGGACCGGCAATTTTCGAGATCTCGCGCTTCATCCATGAGGGGCAGACGGTCACCTTGGATTTGCTTCCCGATATCACCGCTCAGGAGCTGCAGAAACTTCTTCAGCACAGGGTCGAATCGTTGCCGATGCTCAAGGCTGAAGACCTCTTTACGGGGATGCTGCATAACCGCCTGGGCAGAACGGTCGTCCGTGCCTGCGGCGGGTCGCTGGAGACGCCTTGTAAGGATTTGGCGGATCTGCTTTCGGACATGGTGCAATGCATCAAGAACTTTGCGCTCCGTGCGATCGGCACCATGGGAATGGAGCAGGCACAGGTGACAGCAGGTGGCATCAAGACATCGGAATTTCGGCAGGATACCTTGGAGAGCAAACTGTGCAAGGGCCTCTATGCTGCCGGCGAGGTTCTGGATATCGACGGCGATTGCGGTGGATATAACCTGCAATGGGCCTGGTCTTCCGGTCGCCTTGCGGGAGAACTGAGAGGTGCGCAATGATCAGAATACGAGATATTATTTTGCCCGCAGAGCACGATCAAACGGCACTTTTGTATTGCGCAGCGCAGGAGCTGCGTGTGAAACCCTCCGATATCACCTCGCTTCAGATATTCAAGCGTTCGGTTGACGCGCGGAAAAAGCCGGATCTTAAATGGGTCTACACGGTTGATGTGAACTTGCGCATGAGCGAAAAACGCATCATGAAGGGGATCCGCAACCGCAAGATCACGATAGAAGAACCGTACTTTTATCACATAGACAAAAAGGCTTCAGAGGACCGCCCCGTGATCGTCGGCTTTGGCCCTGCGGGGATGTTTGCGGCACTGGTGCTGGCACGCTCCGGCTTGCGGCCCATCGTGCTGGAGCGTGGCGCGGCTGCGCCCGAACGCAAGGAAAAGGTGGATGCTTTTTGGAGTGACGGTCAGCTCGACGAGCAGAGCAATGTGCAATTCGGTGAGGGCGGCGCAGGCACCTTTTCTGACGGCAAGCTGAATACCGGAACAAAAAATGTGCGAAGCCGTTGGGTTTTGGAACAGATGGTGCACTTTGGCGCATTAGAGGAAATTCTCTATGATGCGAAGCCTCATGTCGGGACAGATGTACTGTTCTACCTTGTGCAGCGTTTGCGCGAGCGAGTCATATCCCTCGGCGGCGAAGTTCGCTTCGGTGCCAAGATGACCGCATTGGAAACGGAAAACGACCGAATTTGCGGTGTCAAATATGAACACAACGGAGAGGAACACCGACTCTCCTGCAAACACGTAATCCTTGCCATTGGCCACAGCGCAAGGGACACCTTCCGAATGCTGCATGCGTCGGGAATTGCGATGGAGCCAAAACCCTTTTCCATGGGCGTGCGTATTGAGCATAAGCAGAGCTTGATTGATTTGTCGCAGTACGGTACTGAGCGACCGAAGGGGATCCCACCCGCGGATTACAAGTTGTCGGTGCATTTACCTGACGGAAATTCAGCCTATACCTTCTGTATGTGCCCGGGTGGATATGTGGTCGCGGCGGCCTCACAGACAGAAGGCGTCGTGACCAACGGGATGAGCTACGCCGCGCGCGACGGTGAAACTGCCAATTCTGCGCTTCTGGTTACGCTCAAACCGGAGGATTTTCCGTCAAAGGACACTTTGGGTGGAATGTACTGGCAGGAGGAGATCGAACATCGGGCTTTTGTTCTGGGCGGAGGAAATTATTTTGCACCATCTCAGACGGTTGGCGATTTCCTGGCACACAGACCGAGTGAAAAGGTGAGCGGAACCTACAGACCTGGCTTAATGCCGTGTGATCTGCATAAGTTGTATCCAGAGAAGATCACAAAAACACTCGAGCAGGCAATTGTTGCACTGAATGAAAAGCTCGAAGGATTTGCTGATCCGTCAGCGATTCTGACTGCGCCCGAGACACGCAGCTCGAGTCCTGTGCGTATCGTACGTGGTGAAGATTATCAGTCGGAGCTTAAAGGTTTGTATCCTTGCGGGGAGGGCGCAGGCTACGCAGGCGGCATCATGTCCGCAGCTGTAGATGGAATGCTTTGCGCCGAGGCTATCATCCGAGAAATATAATTTTTGCGACGGCAAGTATTTGCCGTCGCACTTTATTTATAAATTTATAAAATACTTGCGAATTATGAAATTTTGTAGTATGATATTTATGGCACTTTATATCATGCCATTACATACAATGGCATGAGGTGGTGTTATGATCTTAACGATTCTGATTGCGTCACTTTGTGCCTGCGGCTTGTTTATGATTCTATGGGCCATTGTGGAGGCTGTTTTGCTGCGCTTACCGAATGAAACGGTGTGCATTTGCTATCTTCACGGAACGGATGCCGAGGTCGAACAGAAGATGCGAGCTTGCCTTTGCCTGAGACGGCAAGGCGTGCGACTGTTGTTTGTCGACTGTGGACTGTCGGCTGAGGCACAGGTCACGGCGCAGCTTATGATTGGCAGAGATGAGTCGATGCATTTGTGCTCTCCACTGCAGATCTATGATTACATAAGATGGGAGAACGGTTGTCTTGGAGCAGGAACTCATTAGCGGAACGATCGCCGCTGTGGTATATCAAAATCAATCTAACGGCTATGCGGTGATCAAGCTTGACAGCGATGAGGATGGCTTGATCACCGTGGTCGGCATCATTCCTGCTGCCGTGGCAGGGGAACGGATGATCGTTACGGGACACTGGACGACACATACTTCCTACGGGAAGCAATTCGAAGCCGAATTCTTAGAGCGTTTGCTTCCCGATACAACAACTGAAATTTTGGCCTATTTATCGTCAAGGGCCGTGCGTGGTATTGGGGAGAAAACGGCGCAGAAGATCGTTGAACGCTTCAAGGAGGCGTCGCTGCGTATCTTGGAGCAGGAGCCGCAGCGCCTGACAGAAATTGAAGGCATTTCAATGAAGAAGGCGCTTCAAATGGGCGAATCCTTCCGAATGCAGGTCGGTGTACGTCGCCTGATCGAGTTTGTCGCATCGTATCACATTCCGCCCGAGATCGCGGTTCGTTTTTACCGCGTCTATGCAGAGCGTTCTATGGAGCTGATCCACGATAACCCGTACCTTTTGACACGGCCGCAGTTTGCGGCGTCCTTCCATATGGTCGATGCGATGGCGCTTGAGTTGGGCATCGACGGTGAGGATCACAGACGCATTGAGGCGGCAGTGATTTTTGAATTACGCTATAATTTGAATAATGGACATACCTTCTTGCCGCAGGACAAGCTGATTGCGGCAACGGCGCAGCTTCTGCAGTTGCCGGAGCGATCAATCTGTGAGGCACTTGATCGCCTGTGCGAGTATGGCGATCTGGTTTGCGACGGGGTACGTGGCCTGACGGCGGTGTACCTACCGGAATACCATGAGGCTGAGAGCTATATTTCTGCGCGCGTGTTGCACATGGCGCAGCAGAGTGTGGACGATCTGCCCGGCGCTGAGCGTTTTTTGCGCTCGATCGAACAAGAAATGGGTGTGGAATATGCCGAGCGCCAGAAGGACGCAATCTGTGCGTCGGCGGAACGAAAAATATTCATTCTGACGGGCGGGCCCGGCACGGGCAAGACAACGACCCTGGCGGGTATCTTATCTCTTTACAGAAGGCTTGGTCGAAAGACGTTGCTTGCGGCCCCTACAGGACGTGCGGCAAAGCGCCTTTCTGAGCTGACAGGGCAGGAGGCTTCCACGATCCATCGTCTCCTGGAAGCGCAGATCTCTCCTCAAAACGGAGAGCTGTTCTTTGTCAAAAATGAGGATGATCCGCTCAAATGCGATGCGGTAATCATCGATGAGATGTCTATGGTGGATGTGCTTTTGATGCACAGTCTGTTAAGGGCAGTGCCTGAGAATGCAACGGTGATTTTAGTTGGAGACCCTGATCAGCTGCCAAGCGTGGGCGCAGGAAATCTGTTTTCCGACCTGATCCGCAGTGGTATGGTCTATACCATTGCGCTGACGGAGATTTTCCGCCAAGCACGGCAGAGTTTGATCGTCATGAATGCCCATGCGGTCAACCACGGTGAGCTTCCGAATATGACGGTTAAGGATCGGGATTTCTTCTTCATGAAGCGCCGTTCGCCGCAAGAGGTCGTGCAGACCATTGCCGAGCTGTGCGCACAGCGCTTGCCAAAGAATATGGGAATTGCGCCTGCGGATATTCAGGTTATCTCCCCGACACGAAAGGGCGAGACAGGAACCTTTTCGTTGAATATGGCCTTGCAGGCGGCCTTGAACCCGAAAAGTCCGAATAAAAAAGAAAAACTGTTCGGAGAGCTCATCTTCCGCGAGGGAGATCGGGTCATGCAGATCCGCAACAACTATGATATGGCCTGGACGAAGGACGACGGCATCGTTGGAACGGGTATTTTCAACGGAGATGTCGGAACCATCCTGAAGATCGATATGGCGCAGGATGCAATATATATTCGCTTTGATGACAAAGTTGCGGTTTATGACAGCGACCTTCTGACGGAACTGGAACTGGCTTATGCCATCACTGCGCACAAGAGCCAGGGCAGCGAATACAATGCTGTGATCTTTGTGCCGTACGCCGGCTCACCGATGCTTCTGACCCGTGGCGTTCTGTATACAGCCATTACAAGGGCAAAGGATCTTTTGATCATGGTCGGAAACGAGGAGATCGTTGCACAGATGACAGCCAACAATAAGAAGAACAAACGCTACAGCGGCCTTAGGTTCCGCCTGATCGGAGAGATCCCATGCGCTTGACCGCCTGGTTTTTGGACTTGCTATATCCGCCCAAATGCATCTTCTGCCAAAAGCTTTTGAAGGAAGAGCAGACGGATGTTTGCAGTGCTTGCGTTGGCGATCTGCCTTTGTGCAAGCAAAGCGTGAAGCGCGGCGAGTGCTACGAGATCTGCTACAGTGCCTATTATTATGAGGGACGAGTACAGGAATCCATCCTGCGTTATAAATTTATGCAGCGTAGCCGCTATGCCGCACCCTATGGACGGATCCTTGCGATGCTGATCTGCAGGGAACGGATCGAATACGATGTTTTGTCCTATGTCCCGATCAGCAAGCAGCGTCAAGCCCAACGAGGCTACAGCCAAACGAAGCTTCTAGCTGAGGCGGTCGGCGAAGAACTGCGACAGCCGGTAGTCAAAACACTTGACAAGGTAAGGGACAATGCGGCGCAGACGAAGATGAAATCGGCTGCTGCCCGAAAAGAAAATGTCAAAAATGCATATCGGCCCGTAAGGACCGAGCAATTTGCAGGCAAGCGTGTCCTGCTGATTGATGATGTGATAACCAGCGGCGCAACCTTGAGTGAATGTGGCCGCGTTCTGAAAGCGGCGGGAGCGAAAAGTGTAGTTTGTCTCACGATCGCCGCCACCCGATATTAAACTAAGGAAACAGTAGGTGAGGATATGTCATTTTTTTCAAGAGATCTCGGCATTGATTTAGGAACATCCAATATTTTGTTTTACGCAGCGGGTAAGGGTATTGTCCTGCGTGAGCCGGCGGTCATCGCTATGGATAAGAACACCGGCAAGGTGCTTCAAGTCGGCGCTGCTGCAAGAAATATGCTTGGAAGAACACCGGGGAATGTTGTTGCCATCCACCCGATGAAGGATGGCGTTATTTCCGACTACGAAATGACGGCGAAAATGCTGACGGAATTTGTCAAGCGTGTGACGAAGCATGCCATTGTCAAGCCTCGTATGATCATCAGTGTGCCAAGCGGTATTACCGAGGTTGAGGAGCGTGCGGTCATTCAGGCAGCAATGGAGGCCGGCGCAAGACGTGTGTACCTGATCGAAGAACCCCTGGCGGCTGCCTTGGGTGCGCAGATGAATATCACTGCACCCGAGGGGAAAATGGTCGTGGACATCGGCGGCGGAACGACCGACATCGGTGTTCTGTCCATGAACGGTCTGGCGCAGACCTCGTCGATTAAAACAGCAGGTGTGGAATTTGACGAGGCGATTGTTCGCTATGTGCGCAGATGCTATGGCCTTGTCATCGGTCTGAGCACCGCGGAGGATATCAAGATCAACATCGGCAGCCTTTGGCCGAGACCTGATAATCCTACCATGGAGGTTACGGGCCGTGATCTCAAGACCGGTCTTGCAAGACAGATCGTGCTGAGTGCGGAGGATACCATGGAAGCCATGAAGCGCCCGGCCCGTGAGATCATTGATGAGGTCCTGCTCGTGCTTGAACAGACCTCGCCGGAGCTTGTGGCAGATATTGCCAAGAACGGCATCGTTCTCACCGGTGGCGGGAGCCAGCTCTACGGCATCGACAGATTGTTGCAGGAGCGCACGGAGATCCGTTGCATGGTTGCCGATGATTCTGATTCCTGCGTGGCCTACGGCTGCGGCAAGAGCCTGTCCTGGATGAACCATATGCAAGAGGGCACGATGAATATCGCGAGACGGAGATTGCTCAAAGAATAAGATAAGAAGGTGATTTCATGTCAGACAAGAAGAGATTTGACGACCTGTTTGATGAGAAATGGGATGCAGCGAAAAGTGTTGACGAACGGCTCAATCGCTTTGCCGAGACGGAGGCGATGCTTCGCAAGCGCGATGAAGAGAGAGAGAATGCACCTCGCCAAAGACGCAATCCGATTCCCTCCCATAAACCACCCATATATGAACCGAAGAAGTCCATGGGGAAGGAAACGGCTCGCAGACCTTCCAAACCGCGGAAAAAACAGTCGAATATCAAGGGCCTGATGATCCTGGGCGCGTTGATTTTGACCGCTGTTGCGATCATTGTCGGCATTATTCTGATCATTGTCGGCATCATCAAGGAGGACGAGGAAGTATCTTTGCCCGAGACCGAGATCATCACGACGACGGAACAGCTGGTGTTTGACACTCAGCCGATGACCGATTCGGTACAAGAGCTGATTGCCCGTGCAGATGCTCTTGCCGCAAGCTACGATTACGACGGTGCCCTTGCGCTCCTGCGTGACTATGGCCCGAACTATGCCCAAAATGCGGACATTGTGCAGGCACAGGAACGCTATCTTGAGCTCAAGACCGGACTTGTGCGATGGGAGGATACGACCACGATCCCACATCTGGCTTTCCGTGCGCTCGTTGTGGATCCGAACAGAGCCTTTGACGGCGATGAGAACGCAACGCACTACAACAAGACGATGACGACGGTCAATGAATTCCGTGGTATCCTGCAGCAGCTGTATGATAACGGCTATGTGCTTGTCAGCCTCCGTGATCTGACCAAGAATACGGCGACCGACGACCAGCCGATGTTTGAACAAGGAGACATTTATCTGCCCGACGGAAAAAAGCCGCTCGTCCTTTCTCAGGAGGATGCAAACTTTGACACCTATCGCATTGATGGCCCGGATGATGATCTGCTGGCCGATGCGGAGGGCGATGGCTTTGCTTGCCAGCTTCTGGTCAATGAAAACGGTGAACTGACCAGTAAGTACATTGAAGCCGACGGTACAGTGAAATACGGTGCGTATGATTTTGTAACGATTTTGGAAGAGTTTGTGCGCGCGCATCCCGACTTTTCCTACCATGGTGCCAAAGCAACACTTGCGTTGACGGGCAATGAGGGTGTTTTTGGTTTCCAGACGCATCCTGCTTGGCAGACGGAGCTTGGCGTGGAGGCCTATATGGAACAGGTTCGTCAGGCACAGCAGGTTGCAGCAACGCTGAAGGCCAATGGCTGGAGTTTTGCCGCACAGGGTTATTCCAAGCTCAGCTTTGCAGACAGCGACACCGATACCCTGCAGAGCAATATGCTTAAGTGGGATGAGCAGGTTGCCTCTATCGTCGGAAATACGGATATTCTGATCTTCCCACTTAGTAGCGATATTGGCGGTGTGGATTACTATTCCGGTGCGAAATTCTCGATGCTCTATGATTTGGGCTATCGTTATTTCTGCAATACTGACACGGCAAGCCACTGGGTACAGCTCAGAAGCAACTACTTGCGTCAGGCACGACGCATTGTCGATGGTGCCGCTTTGGCCAACGAGCCGGGTGTGTTTAGTGATCTGTTTACTGCAACGGCTGTTCTCGATCCATCTCGGCCGTAATATATTTCGCGTGAAATAGTGTGCGCACTGTTTCACGCGAAAAGAATATAAAGGGGGAATACCATGAAGAGTGCAAAACAATTTCTGGCAGTGCTTCTTGTGATCGCGACAATGCTTTCTCTTGTGCCGACGGTTGCGGCTTCGGAACGAAGAAACGCCCAAACGCAAACAGATGTCCGCTTTGAGGGTACGAATTCTTTCGGAACGATGCTCTCCAACGAGCTCATGTCCGAAACCGATGATGAAGATCCATCGTGGATCAGCAGCGTCACCTTCGACGGCGATATGGCCGAGGTGAACATCCTGACAGATCGGGATGTTACGGTCCTGATCGGCATTTTCGACGAGAAGACGGAGGAACTTGTTACATCGGCCACGATCGACTGCACGGCTGAGGACAGGATCGTCACTGTTCAGGTTCCCAATCTGCCTGAGAGCTTTTTGATCCACGGCTTTGTGCTTGATCCCGTGACGAGAGCACCTCTTTGTGGTGTCTACAGCTCCAACTATTACACTTCAGCCATGCAGCAGCTCAAGCTCATGACGGCAGAGGATTTTCCGGCTGACCGCGTGATGCAGCTCGCAGAGGATCCGACGACGAATTTTGCCGTCTTTTCCGAAGGTGTCATCATTATAAAGGAAGAACCATCGAAAAATCACATAAGGCCAATGGGCATGTTGTATTTGGTTATGGATGCGGAAGATTATCTTTATGATTTAAAGACAGGTGACATCATTGCTTACATACCTATAGATGGCGATGTGCTGATGCTTAAGCTGAAAACGGTTGCCAATAGCTTTGGCTCATTTATAATTACGGGAGAAACACCGGATGTCAAGGAAGTCTTTGACTATGTCAAGCTTGCATCGTCCATGACATTGGACGATGCTGAGGTTGAAAATGTAGAAGAGGGTGTGGAATTCCTCGGCACATCGAATGTGGAACCTCATTGTGCACTCCGTGCAGAGAATGGGAAGTGGGAAGCCAGCAAACAGTTCAACTTTGGCTTGAAGGATTATAAGCTTGGCGAAAACATCACAATTACAGCGATGGTCGGCTTTATTTTGGGTGTTGAGATGGAGTACTATCTGGCGCTTGGCGAGGATTCCTTCGTCCGTTTTGAGGTCTTCTATGACCAGCAAAACCAGTTTGCGATCGAAGGAAATACGCATTTTCCAATTGTGATAACCTGCAGAAGGTCTATTTTGGCGAAGGCCTTAAGAAAATGCGTGTCGGCGCGTTCCAGAATTGTCCGCTTCTGAGCTCGGTTGTACTTCCTGAGGGCTTTGTGGAAATGGATGACGAGGTATTCTGCGACTGTGTCGGCCTGACGGAAGCAACGATCGGCGGCGAACTGGAGAGAATTGGCACGTCGGCATTTGCTGACTGCACGGCACTGTCTTCTGTCACCATCCGAAACGGTACTCGCGTCGTCGGCAGCCTTGCTTTCTTGGGCTGTGAAGCACTGACCTCTGTCACACTTCCTGATACGATCGAGGAAATCGAGGGATATGCATTTGTCAGCTGTACGTCACTTCAGAGCATTGAGCTTGGAAACAGCCTGCAGAGGCTCGAGGGTTCTGCGCTGAAAAATACCGCCTTGACGGAAGTGACGCTTCCGGAGTCTCTTGTTTATGTCGGCAATGCGGCACTCGGTAAGAATGAAGCCCTTGCGAGTGTTTACTTTAAGGGCGATGCGCCTGAATTCCAACGTAATGCATTTGAAAATACGACGACATTTGCTTACTACCCGAGTGATCGCAGCGGTTGGACCGCGGATGTCCTTCAAAATTACGGCGGGGAGGTGGCATGGGTATCCTATCTTCCGAGCAGAGCAGCCTCAACAAGACCTGCGATGCGCAACGTAACGACGGTACACTCTGGCCAGATCACTGATCTTGCCAACAGCACAAGATACCTCTTGGTTGTTGCCTACAGTGATCAAGAACCGCTGCTTGCAAGAGAAAATCTGATCTTTTTGGATCAGTATTTGTCCAACTACGAAGGTATGGTCGAGGCGGATATCCCGTATGTTGAGGATGCATATGTGGCATTGTACAGCAAGCATGGCGTTACCGTTCTGCACAGGCCGAGCAATGATGTTCCGCCGGATCCTCCTTCCCCTCCGCTGCCAGGAGAGGGGTGCGACGGCGGCATGAACTGCCCGAGCAATGTGTTTGTGGATGTCGACCCCACGCAGTGGTATCACGATGGCATCGACTTTGCTCTGACAAATGGTCTGTTTAACGGCATGAGCAATACCACCTTCGAACCCGGAACCTCGATGACCAGGGCCATGCTTGTTACGGTGCTCTGGCGTTATGCAGGGGAGCCAATCGAGGGCGAAAATCAGTTTGTGGATGTTGATGACGACAAATGGTACACCGAGGCGGTGACTTGGGCATCGCACAACGGAGTCGTTAACGGTGTCGGAAACGGCCGATTTGATCCCGACGGAAAGATCACCCGAGAACAAATGGCAACGATCCTCTATCGTTATGCACAGTCGATCGGAGAGGATGTCTCCATGCAGACGGATCTGGGAGCTTTCCCTGATGCTGGCAGAGTTGCTGACTATGCAAGGGATGCAATCTCCTGGGCAGTTGCCGAGGGCATCATCGGTGGCACGCAGATCAACGGAAAAACCTATCTTGATCCTTCCGGAAATGCCACCCGTGCCCAGGTGGCTGTCATCCTGATGCGATTTATCAAATAAAAAAACGCCCGAAAGGGCGTTTCAGAGTGTCAAAAAGTCGCCAATCGTCAAAATGCTATTTTTTGACGGTTGGCGATCTGTGCTGCAATAGACTGTTGCGAGCAGAACCATAATATAAGCCAAAACACTTCCAATGCTTGCTTCGCAAGGCATTTTGACTTACATCGCAAACCGAGCTCTACCGTACCATCGTACGCCGACGAGCTCGGTTTGCTCGTCTTGCCGCGTTTTTGAACTCTGACAGTCTGTCGAAAAACGAGTTTTTCGACAGACTGAAACGCCCGAAAGGGCGTTTTTTTGTTTAGCGTTGTGTGCCGAGGAAGAACAGCGCCAGCGTACCGGGGCCGGAGTGCGCACCAATGACGGGGCCGACATAGCTGATGATCGTGGAGTCCACACCGAACTCGGCCTTGATCATGCGCGCCAGTTCCTGTGCATCCTCGATGCAATCGCCATGGGAGATCATTGGAGTCTGCTTTTCGGGCTCGATTGCGGTGAGCTTCATCTGCTCAAAGAGGGCGGAAATGGCCTTCTTGCGGCCTCGTGCCTTTGATACACTGATCAGGTGGCCTTCGTTGTCTACATGAAGGACCGGCTTGATTCCCAATGCACTTCCGACGAGGGCGGTAGCGGCACTGATTCTGCCACCACGCTTGAGAAAGAAGAGGTCATCGACCGTGAACCAATGGCAAAGATGAGGCTTTGTGTCTTCTGCATAACGCGCAACTTCGTTCAGTGAAGCTCCTTGCAAACGCTTTTTTGCTGCGAGGTAGACAAGCAGACCCTGCCCGGCAGAGGCGCAAAGGGAGTCGATGCATACGATATTTCGGTCGGGGAATTCCTCCATCAGTTCCTGAGCAGCGATGCAACTTGCGTTGAAGGTACCACTCAGACCCGAGGAAAAGCCGAGATACAGAACATCATTTCCAGCCTCTACATGGGGAAGGAAGGCCTGACGGAATTCTTCAACATTGATTGCGGAGGTGGTTACATTCTTGCCGTTGCGAAGCTGGGCATAGACCTCGGAAAAAGCGATGCTGCTCTCGTCAGGCAGATTCTGATACACAACTCCGTCAAGTAAAAAGCTCAGGGGAATGACCTTGATGTCAAGTTCCTTATATATTTTTTCAGGAAGATCGGCGGAGGAGTCGGTCAGAAGAACATACTTACTCATAATAATCTCCTTCATTTTTTAATATAGTAAATGATCATTTCGGCAGTATGGCGCAAAATGTCCATTTGTGTACGCTCGTCAATTAAGATGCGGTAGTTCACACCGCCGGTGAGCAGATTCGTCAAGGTCTGACTGACACGTGCAAGATCAATGTCATTGCGAACAGAGCCATCGTCGATACCTCGTGAAAGCGCGGCATGGGCAGGTTTGTTGAGCGGAGACTCCAAAAATGCAAATTGCATATATTTCAGCTGATCGGACAAGCTCTCACGCAGAGAGTAGGCGGTCATCTCCTGCAAGAAACGGATATATTCCGGATGTGCCTCGTAGGTGTCAATATAGGCGTGAACGATGCGGACAAACTCCTCAAAGCCGTTTTCGCCATCTCGTCTTGTTGCCTCACACCGTTGGGCATGCTCCGCTAAATATTGCTTCAGGAGCTCGTTTGCGGTTTCAACGGCGATGCTTTGTTTGCTGCCGAAATATCGGTAGACGGACATCTGTGTCAGACCGCTGCGCAGCGCGATATCATTGATTGAGGTCTTGTCGATCCCTTCATTCAGAAAGCAATCTATCGCGGCTTGCAGTATCAATGTGCGATTTTGCTTTCGCTCTTCATCACGCTTCATGGGTTGCCTCCTTTCAAAATCTGTTAGTCATTATAACACAAAAAATGAAAAAGTCAAGGGATGCAAGAAATTCATACCCGGCGGCAAAATTTTTGAGTAGAAAATTATTTTTATATTTTAGACTTTATTTCCTGTGTATCTTGGTGTATAATCAATAGTTGGGTAAGAATATGTTCTGAAAGGATGTTTGTTATGGACGACAGAGAAGAAATCTTGGAGCAGATAGAAGAGCCGATTGAGATGCAGAAGGAAAAGCACTCTTTTTTATATGACATTTACTCGCTTTTGCATGATTTGGTTTATATTCTTGCAGCGATCACTTTAATTTTCGTGTTCTGCGTGCGTCTGGTCGGCGTCAGCGGTGCATCGATGAACCCCACACTGCACGACGGCGATTACCTTGCGCTGCAATCTAATGTGATCATGGGTGACCTTGAGCGGGGCGATATTATCGTTGCCCGCGAGCTGACCTTCCGCGATGGCGAGCCGATCGTCAAGCGAGTGATTGCAACGGAGGGGCAGCTGGTACAGATCAAATATGATGACGGCGTGCTGCGGGTCTTTGTGGACGGCATACGGCTGGAAGAGGACTATATCAATAACGGAAGAATGCTTACCGAGTATTTTTTCAATGACAACGACGGAAACCCCAATCAGTTTTCTATGACGGTCAGTAAGGACTGCATTTTTGTGATGGGTGACAACCGCGATAACAGCGCAGACAGCCGTGATCCGTCGATTGGTGAGATCCACATAGATCAGGTGATGGGGAAGGTACTCTTTGTGGTTCTGCCGGGCGCAGATTCCAATGGCAAGCGTGATTTTTCCAGATTTGGAGCGGTTTCGTAATGGATGATAAGATGAATATTCAGTGGTATCCCGGGCATATGACCAAGACCCGTCGCAAGATGGAGGAGGATCTGAAGCTCGTTGATGCCGTTTGCGAGATCGTGGATGCGCGCATTCCGATGTCGAGCAGAAATCCCGATATTTCCTCCATTTGCGGCAATAAGCCGAGGTTGGTAGTTTTAAACCGCGTAGATCTTGCGGATCCCGAGGAAACTTTGGCGTGGAGCGATTATCTGAAATCGCAGGGGTTTGCTGTTGTGCGTACGGATTGCAAGAGCCGCAAGGGAATCGACCGCTTCATTCCGGCAGTCAAAGAGCTGCTGGCTGAGAAGCTGCAGCGCTATGCTGAGCGCGGTTTTGTGAACAAGCCGCTGAAACTGATGGTTGTCGGCATTCCCAATGTCGGAAAGTCGACTTTTATCAACCAGATTGCCGGCAGAAAGGGAGCAAAGGCGGAAAACCGGCCGGGCGTCACCCGTGGAAAGCAGTGGGTCACGGTCGATCGAGGCTTGCTGTTGTTGGACACCCCGGGCATTTTGTGGCCGAAGTTCGATGATGAAGAGGTCGGCAGGAGATTGGCCTACACGGGCGCAGTCAAGGACGATGTGATCGATATTGAAACACTGGCCTGCCACCTGATGCAGATGCTGCATAAGCGCTATCCGCAGGCACTGAAGGAGCGCTACAAGATCGAAATGCCAGAGGGAACGACTGGCTACGACCTCCTGCAGGAGGGGGCAAGAAAGCGTGGCTTCCTACTTGCCCGTGGTGAGCTTGATACGGAGCGTATGGCTCGTATTTTGCTGGAAGAGTACCGAAATTGCAAGATCGGCCGTTTTACGCTCGAAACACCGGAGGATTACTCATGAGTGAATTGTGGAAATATGAGCATATTTGTTATGATGAAGGTTTTCAGACCATCTGTGGTGTCGACGAGGCGGGCAGAGGGCCGTTGGCAGGTCCTGTGTGTGCCGCGGCTGTGATTTTGCCCAGGGATTTGGAGATCGAAGGCCTCAATGATTCAAAGAAGCTGACAGAGAAACGCAGAGAGGCTCTTTACGAGGTCATTACGCAGGAGGCTCTGGCATACAGCATTGCCTTTGCAAGTGAGCAGGAGATCGACGAGATCAATATTCTGCAGGCGACATTCCTGGCGATGAAACGAGCTGTGGAAGGACTTGAAATCACACCTGACATGGTGCTTGTCGACGGTAATCGTGAGCCGCAGCTTTCGCTACCGATCAAGACGATTATCAAGGGTGACAGCCTGAGCGCAAATATTGCTGCGGCCTCAATTCTGGCCAAGGTGACACGTGACCGACTGATGCTCGAGCACGATAAGACCTATCCGCAGTACGCTTTTGCGCTGCACAAGGGCTACGGCACCAAGGTACACTATGAGGCGTTGCGTGAGCATGGCCCGTGCCCCATCCACAGAATGAGCTTCCTGAAGAAATTCTATGGCAACGGCTGAGCGCGGACGCTGGGGAGAGGAGCTTGCGGCCAGATACCTGCGCCGAAGATTTTATCGCATCGTCGAGACGAATTATCGCTGCCGCATGGGGGAGATCGACCTGATCGCCGAGAATCGAAGGTTTTTGGTATTCGTTGAGGTCAAACTGCGAAAAAATGCAAATTTTGCCGAAGCGATGGAATTTGTTGATGTACATAAGCAGAACCGTCTGCGCAAGACAGCCATGCTGTATCTGTCACAGCATGAGACGGAAAAGCAATGCCGATTTGATGTTATCGAGATCTACGCGCCTGACGATGAGAAAAAACCCCGGATTCGACACTTGGAGGATGCGTTCCAATGAGACTTTTTGACGGACATTGCGATACGCCCTATGAGCTTTGGATGAGAGGGGAAACCCTTGAACAAAATTCCTGCCATATCGATCTGCAAAAAACTTCCGAGTTTGGCGCCTTTGCGCAGATATTTGCGTTCTGCTCCTATGCAGGGACGCCGATGGCGCACAAGCGCTTGCTGACTGAGCCGCTGAAACTTTTAAAGGATCATATCTTAAAGCATTCTGACCGCATGGGATTGGCTGATACGGCAGAACAGATCAGACAGCTCCATGCCCAAGGAAAGGCAGCAGCCTTGTTGTCGCTCGAGGGTGCGGAGCTGATTGATTGCGATCCTGAGCAGATCTCTGAGCTGGAGCACTTTTCGATGTGCACGCTGACTTGGAATGAAGATAATGCCTTGGCTGGTTGTCATTTGTCCGATCGGGGGCTGACGGATCTCGGCAGAGCCTTTGTGCACCGCGCAAAGGGACGGATGCTGATCGATGTCAGCCACTTGGGAGACCGAGCCTTTTGGGATCTTTTGGAGCTCACCGATGCGCCGATTCTTGCAAGCCACAGCAATTGCAGAAGCCTGTGCCCTCACAGCCGCAACCTGACGGACGACCAGCTGCGGCAGATCGCGCAAACGGGCGGAACGGTCGGCTTGAATTTATATGTTCCGTTCTTGGGAGAAAATGCGAATTTTGAGACAATTCGCAGACACCTGGAGCATATGCTGAGACTCTGCGGTGAGGATCATGTGGCGCTCGGCGGAGACCTTGACGGCTGCGATCAGCTGCCACAGGGGTTTGCGAATGTGAGCAGCTATTTGTCGCTTTATTCGTATTTGCGTGGCTGCGGATACGACGAGGCATTGCTGGATCACATTTTCTACCGAAATCTTTTACAGCTTTTTTGAAGGAGGACGTCTATGGCATTATATGCAATCGGTGATTTGCACCTGTCATTCGGTGTGAATAAGCCGATGGATGTTTTTGGCGGTGCATGGGATGGCTATGTGGATAAACTCAGAGAGGGCTTGAAAGTGATCGGCCCTGAGGATACGACAGTTCTCCTTGGCGATCTGACCTGGGGGATCGACCTGCAGCAGGCCAGAGAGGATTTTGCCTTCATCAATTCCATCCCGGGCAGAAAGCTGATTCTTAAGGGAAACCACGACTATTGGTGGACGACCGCAGCAAAATTCTACAAATTTTGTGAGGAAAACGGCTTTACAAATATGTACATCCTCAACAACAACTTCTATGAGTACGAGGAACTGGCCTTGTGCGGAACCAGAGGATGGTTTTTTGAGGAGGATGCTGCGCTGGGCAGCCACAATGACAAGATCTTCAAGCGCGAGTTGATCCGCCTGGAAACCTCGCTGAAGGCGGCGGGAGACCGTGTGAAACTGTGCTTTTTGCATTACCCGCCCCGCTATCGCGGTTATGAATGTCCGGAGATCCTGCGACTTCTGAAGGATTACGGTGTGCGACAGTGCTGCTACGGGCATTTGCACGGTGATAGCCATAAACTTGCAATTGAAGGCCTGCATGATGGTGTCGATTTTCGACTTTGTGCGGCGGATTTTGTAAAATTTTCGCCAATTCGTTTGAGATAACGAAATAAAGCTTGTAATTTCAATAAAAATCTGATAAAATATATCGGCTATTATAAAAGTAAACCATAGGAGGATTTACAATGAACGTTAAGAATGTTGAGAAAGAAGCAACGCGTGCTTCCATTACAGTTGACATCACCAAGTCTGAGCTCGAGCCCGCAATTGCCAAGGTGTACAACAAGGTCCGCAAGGACATTACTCTGCCCGGCTTCCGCAAGGGCAAGGCTCCCCGTGCAGTGATCGAGGCTGCTTACGGCAAGCACGTTTTCTATGAAGATGCCATCGAAGAGATGTATGCACAGATCTATACCGAGGCTGTTTTGTCGCAGAAGGACCTTAAGCCCGTTGGCCGCCCGATGGTCACCAAGATGGAAATTATCGATGGCGACGGCGTTGAACTCGTGATCGTGACCGATCTGTATCCCGAGGTTACTCTCGGCGATTATAAGGGCCTCGAGGTTGAGAAGGCTGAGGTTACCGTCAGCGCAGAAGAGGTTGAGGCTGAGCTCGACCGCATGGCAAACAATGTTGCCCGCATTAGCAGCGTTGAGCGTGCAGCTCAGGAAGGCGACACTGCAGTGATCGACTTTGAAGGCTTCAAGGACGGTGTCGCATTCGATGGTGGCAAGGGCGAAAAGTATGACCTCAAGCTCGGCAGTGGCAGCTTCATTCCCGGCTTTGAAGAGCAGGTTGTCGGTATGGTTGCCGGTGAGGAGAAGGACATCAATGTCAGCTTCCCCGAGAATTACCAAGCAGCTGAGCTTGCAGGCGCTCCCGTTGTGTTCAAGGTCAAGCTCCATGAGGTCAAGGAGACCATCGTTCCTGCCAAGGACGACGAGCTGGCAAAAGACGTTTCTGAGTTTGATACCATCGATGAGCTGCGTGCCGATCTGGAGAAGAAGCTTGTTGAGAGCCGTCAGGCCGGTGTTGACCGTGCATTCCAGAATGCTGCGATCGACAAGGCAGTTGCCAACATGACCGTTGAGATTCCTGACAGCATGATCGACGAAGAGCTCGAGCGCCAGATGGAGCGCATGGATTATGAGCTGCGCAGCCAGGGTGCTTCCCTCGAGGCTTATGCACAGATGCTCGGTGGTGATATGGACGGCATCAAGAACAGTCTGCGCCCCGGTGCACTGGCTGCTGTCAAGACCAATGTCATGCTCGACGCTGTTGTGACCGCTGAGGGCATTGAGGTCTCCGACGAGGAGTGCGAGGAAGAGTATGCAAAGATCGCTGAGAGCTACAAGCTCGATGTCGAGCGCGTCAAGCAGCTTATGGGCATCGACGAGCTGCGCGGCGACTTGCAGGTTCGCAAGGCTGCAAAGCTGATTGCTGACGAGGCGGTTGCTGTTCCTGTTAAGAAGGAAGAGGAATAATTACCGATCAAATCGGTTAGAATGTTTCGAGAAAGGAGCATGGATATGAGTTTGGTACCCTATGTTGTTGAACAAACAAGCCGTGGCGAACGTTCCTATGACATTTTTTCCCGTCTGCTGAACGACCGCATCATCTTCCTGTCTGAGGAGGTCAATGATACAACGGCCAGTTTGATCGTTGCACAGATGCTTTATCTTGAGGCACAGGACCCCGATAAGGATATTCAGTTTTACATCAACAGCCCCGGCGGCAGCGTTACAGCCGGCATGGCAATTTACGATACGATGCAGTACATCAAGTGCGATGTTTCCACCATTTGTATCGGCATGGCTGCTTCTATGGGCGCATTCCTGCTGTCGGCAGGTACGAAGGGCAAGCGTATTGCGCTGCCGAATGCTGAGATCATGATCCATCAGCCCTCCGGCGGTGCGAAGGGTCAGGTAACAGATATCCAGATCCACGCAGAGCGCATCATTGCCATCAAGCGTAAGCTCAATGAGATCTTGGCCGCAAACACCGGAAAGAGTGTTGAGGTCGTGTCGCAGGACACCGAGCGTGACCATTTCCTGACTGCCGAGGAGGCGAAGGAATACGGCATCATCGATAAGGTTATCTATCAGAGATAATTAGAGGAGAGATCAAATTGGCTGAAAAAATGATCCACTGCTCGTTCTGCGGAAAATCGCAGGGGCAGGTGGTAAGAATTATATCCGGGCCGGGTGTCTACATCTGCAATGAATGTGTTAATCTATGCAATGAGCTGCTTGACGAGGATATGTACGAAGCTGCATCGAGCGGTTTTGAAACGCCCGAGAAGCTTCCGACTCCGAAAGAGATCAAGGAGTATATGGATGGCTATATCGTCGGCCAGGACGAGGCGAAGATCGCTTTGGCTGTGTCGGTTTATAACCACTATAAGCGAATTTACTATGGCGGCATCTCCGATGTGGAGCTGCAAAAGAGCAATATTTTGCTCATTGGCCCCACGGGCTGTGGCAAGACCCTCTTTGCCCAGACCCTGGCCAAGATTTTGAACGTACCCTTTGCCATTGCTGATGCAACGACTTTGACCGAGGCAGGCTATGTCGGCGAGGATGTTGAGAACATTCTCCTGCGCCTTTTGCAGGCGGCTGACTATGATGTGGAGCTTGCCGAGCGCGGTATTATCTACATCGATGAGATGGATAAGATTGCTCGCAAGAGCGAGAATACTTCCATCACCCGCGATGTTTCGGGCGAGGGCGTGCAGCAGGCACTGCTTAAGATTGTCGAGGGTACTATGGCGAACATTCCTCCGCAGGGCGGCAGAAAGCACCCACAGCAGGAATACATCCAGATGGATACGACGAATATCCTATTCATTTGCGGCGGCGCATTCGATGGCCTGGATCAGATCATCGAGCGACGCACCGAGCGCAGCAGTCTCGGTTTCGGCTCTGAGCTGAAGAGTAGCAAGGAGAAGGATATCGGTGCCCTGTTTGCACAGGTTCAGCCGCAGGATCTGCTGAAATTCGGCATTATTCCCGAATTGGTCGGCAGACTTCCGGTCATTACCGGCCTGACAAATCTTTCCGAGGAAGAGCTTGTGCGAATTCTGACGGAACCGAAGAACGCACTGTGCCGTCAGTATCGCAAGCTTTTCGAACTGGATCATGTCAAGCTGGACTTTGAGCCGGAAGCGTTGGAGGCAATTGCACAAAGAGCGATCGAGAGGAAGATCGGCGCACGAGGACTTCGTGCGATTTTGGAGTCTGTCATGACGAAGATCATGTATGAGATCCCTTCCGATCCGTCGATCACAGAAGTTATGATCACCCGTGAAAGCGTCTTGGACGGTAAACAGCCGACCATCAAGCGTAAGCGGGAGAGCAAACCTGAATAATGAAGGGGGAAGGTGACTTCCCCTTTCTTTGCGTTTTTCAATTCCTTACGAAAGGAGAATATTATGCAGGAAATTATCATTTCTGAACGCATTCCCGTCCTGGCCCTGCGCGGTCTGACGGTGTTCCCGAAGACAACGATGCATTTCGATGTCGGTCGGGACAAGTCTGTCAAAGCCCTGGACCAGGCAATGGCCAAGGATCAGCGCATCTTTTTGGTCACGCAGAAGGATCTTCTGCAGGATGATCCCGATTTTAAGGATCTTTATCCCGTAGGAACCTTTGCGCAGGTGCGTCAGGTGCTCAAAATGCCCGGTGATTCTGTGCGCATTTTGGTCTATGGTGAGTGCCGAGGCAGGATCGTGGAAGCTCATCAGACTGCGCCCTATCTATGCGCAAGAGTGGAGTCGCTGCCGGATCTGGACTATGTCGAGCGTTCACCCCGTGTCGATGCGCTCATCCGCCAGGCAGCACAGATGTTTGATGAGTTTGTCGAGCTGTCGCAAAGACCGGTTCATGAGGTGATGCTCAAGATTCTTGCCTCGAAGGATCCCGGTTTTGTTGCCGATATTATGGCGCAGGCGGCAAGCTTTGACTATTCCGATAAGATGCGCGTGCTGTCGATTCTGCATCCTGTGCGCCGTTTGGAGCGTGCCAATCAGCTCATGGCGCACGAGCTGGAGGTTCTTAGACTCGAAAACCAGATCCAGGATCAGACCCAGCAGAACATCGATAAGGGACAGCGTGAATATTTTTTGCGCGAGCAAATGAAGGTCATCCGAGGCGAACTTGGTGAGACGGATGACGAGGCAGAGATCGAGGAATACCGTGAAAAGATCTCACGGCTACAGCTTTCCGAGGAGGTTGTGCAGAAGCTTCATAAGGAGCTGACACGCCTATCCAAGCAGGGCTACGGCTCTTCTGAATCCTCTGTTATCCGCAATTATCTCGATACCGTCCTGGCGCTTCCTTGGAATACCCGTACGAAGGAACGCCTGAGTGTCGATCACGCACGAAAGATTCTCGACGCAGATCATTTTGGACTTGAGAAGGTCAAGGAACGCATCCTGGAGTCCATTGCGGTCAAACAGCTTGCGCCCGATATGTCCGGACAGATCCTGTGTCTGGTCGGACCTCCCGGTGTGGGCAAGACCTCGATCGCCATGAGCGTTGCTCGTGCGCTGAATCGTAAGCTTGCACGTATTTCTCTCGGTGGCATTCATGACGAGGCGGAGATCCGCGGCCATAGAAAGACCTATATCGGCGCAATGCCGGGGCGTATTATGAGTGCCATTTCGCAGTCCGGTTCCTCAAACCCCTTGCTGCTCCTCGATGAGATCGACAAGCTCGGCAGTGATTATAAGGGCGATCCGTCTGCGGCGCTGCTTGAGGTTCTGGATGCAGAGCAGAATCATTCCTTCCGTGACAACTATCTGGAGATCCCGTTTGATCTTCGGGAATGTATGTTCATCACCACGGCCAATACGACCGACACAATCCCTCGTCCGCTTCTTGACCGTATGGAGGTCATCGAGCTGAACTCCTATACCGACGAGGAAAAGCTGATGATCGTCAAACAGCATCTGCTTGCAAAGCAGCTGATGAAGCACGGCCTGAAGAAGAGTCTGGTGCGCGTGTCGGACGATGCGATCCGTGAGATCATCTGCTGCTATACCCGTGAGTCGGGGGTCCGAAATCTGGAGCGTGAGATCGCAAATCTGGCCCGTAAGTGCGCCATGCGCTTTGTCAGCGACCCGACCTTGACAAAGATCAGCGTCAGGGCTTCGAATCTGGATGAATTCTTGGGGCCGAAGAAGGTTTTGCCAGATCAACTGCCCAATGCCGACACAGTCGGTTTGGTCACGGGCCTGGCATGGACGAGCGTCGGCGGCGAGACCTTGGAGGTCGAATGCAATGTCGTTGACGGCACGGGAAAGCTGAACCTGACTGGAAATCTGGGCGATGTGATGAAGGAATCGGTGCAGGCGGCTATGAGCTATATCCGCTCGAGAGTCGACGTACTGCACATTGCGCCTGATTTCTATAAATCCAAGGACATTCACGTGCATTTTCCCGAGGGCGCTGTGCCTAAGGATGGCCCTTCGGCAGGCATTACCGTTTGTACGGCGATGGTTTCGGCACTGACAGGTGCGCCCGTGCGCCGTGACATTGCCATGACCGGAGAAATATCCATCCGTGGCAGAGTCCTGCCGATCGGTGGACTGAAGGAAAAGACGATGGCGGCGCTTCGTCACGGCATCAAGACGGTCATCATACCGCAGGACAATGAAAAGGATCTGCGATTGATCGATCAGACTGTGCGCAAGGCATTGAATTTCATCACGGTGGAGCATATCGACGCTGTGATTGAGGCAGCACTTTGTTTGCCCATTAATGAGCCGAAGCAGCCGACCAAAACAGCGGTCGCCATTTTGCATGAAGCACCGAAAACGAAAACGGAGATTCGACAATGAATTTACAGAAAGTAGAATTTATCACATCTGCTGCACAGCCGAAGGCCTTTATCGCCGACGGCTTGCCGCAGGTGGCATTTGTCGGCAAATCGAACGTCGGCAAGTCTTCTGTTCTGAATTGTGTCCTGCAGCGAAAAAATTTTGCCCGCGTTGGTCAAAAACCGGGCAAAACCATCCATATCAACTATTTCAGAATTGATAACAAGGCCTATTTCGTGGATCTTCCCGGTTACGGCTACGCACAGGTTGCGCAGGCTGAGAAGGATCGCTGGGGCCGCCTGATGGAGAGCTATTTCGGCTACCCCGAGCGCATTACCCTTGGGGTTATGATCGTCGATGCCCGACACGAGCCTACAAAGCTCGACTGCGTGATGGCACAGCTGTTCCAGTCGTGCGGCTGCGAGTTCGTTGTTGTCGCCAATAAGCTTGATAAGCTGAAAAAGAGCGAGATCGAGCCGAATATGGCACGCATCCGGCAGACTCTGCAGCTGTCTGAGGATACCTTGCTGATCCCTTTCTCTGCAGAAAAGGGAACGGGCAGAGGGGATCTGGTCAGTGCCATAATGAATGCGTGTTAATAGGTGAGCATATGAAGAATTTAACGGAACACTTGATACAAGCGGTAGAGCGTGGAGAGCGTGTCGTTTTGTGCACCATTCTGGCAAGCTCCGGATCTTCGCCTCGCGGTGCGGGCGCAAGGATGGCCGTTTTTGCCGACGGCTCGACCATGGGAACCGTCGGCGGGGGAGAGGTCGAGTACTTAGCTTTGAAGGAAGCACTTTCCGTCCTGGACAGCGGCAAGACCTATCTGCGCGCGTTCGACCTTGCACCGCAGCAGGTTGCCTCCATTGGTATGATCTGCGGCGGCAAGGTGACGATCCATTATCAGATCATCTCTGAGAAAGATCTGTCCGTGCTGGAACAGATGCGCTCGGCTTTGCAGAAGGACGAGAACAGCTGGCTCAATCTTCAGATCCGCGACGGCGTCGTAGAGGATTTTCGTGTGGTAACGCAACAGGAGGCTGACGATCCGAGCTTGTATACGTCTCGTGCCGTGCTGAAAAAAGAAGAGCCTCTGCGCTATGCAGAACCTCTGCAGAGGGCCGGCCGCACTTACATATTTGGTGGTGGACATGTCGGACAGGCGCTGGTGCCTGTTCTGGCAAAGATCGGCTTCCGTGTCACTGTTTTCGATACCCGAGAGCAGATTGCGACCAAAGAGCATTTTCCAATGGCTGAGGAGGTCATCCTCGGAGACTATAACGATATTTATGCCAAGGTAAAGCTCACGGAAAACGATTTTGTCGTCATCATGACCCCGGGACATCAGTCGGACTTTGCGCTTTTGGAGCAGGTCTTGCGAAACAAAACTCGCTACGTTGGCTGCATCGGATCCCGGCATAAGATCGCCAAAACGCAGGCGATGCTGCGCGAAGCGGGGATCAGTGAGGAGCGCATCGCTTCGGTGCATTCTCCCATTGGCTTGCAGATCCTGGCGGAAACGCCCGACGAGATCGCCATCAGCATCGCAGCGGAGATGATACAATGCAGAGCGGAAAGTCTATGATGCAGCGATGGAATCCCGATGCACTGCGCTTTATGAGCGATGCATCGGAATATGGCAGCTATCCACGGGATCTGGCAAACGAGCTTCTGCCGTATTTGCCGCGTGACGGTCATATCTGCGATGCAGGTTGTGGATTGGGTTATTTGGCGCAGGAGCTTTCGAATTATTGTAAGACTGTGACTGCCATTGACCGCGCTGCAGCCCCGATCGAAGCGTTTCAAAAGCGTTTTGCAAAGGAAAATCTGTTCGTATTTTGTGGCGACATTATTACGATTCAGACACAGTTTGATGCAATGGTCTTTTGCTATTTCGGAAAAACCGAGGAGATCCTTGCCTTGTCTGAGCGCCTCTGTAAGGGCAATGTTTTGGTCGTGAAGCGAGATTGCTCTGCCCATACATTTTCCCTCGGGAAGATTGATCGCAAGCGACACAGCGTGGATTCGCTCGTAAGCGAGCTTCATACGAGACGGATTCCGTATGAGACGAAACCTCTTTCTATTGAGCTTGGGCAGCCGTTCCGTTCCCTGAACGATGCAATGGTTTTTTATCGCCTTTACAATAAGAGCGACAAACCCGTTGAGGAATCGGACGTCAGGAGCAGACTCATGAAAACGAATGATCCGATGTTCCCGTTCTATCTGCCAAGCGTTCGGCATATGGAGCTGATCGTTTTCGATGCGAATACATTAAGAGGGTGAGTGGATGAATCTGATATTCTGTGGCTGCAGCGGTAGTGGAAAAACCACGGCGATCCGTCGTATTTTGCAAGAGCTTCATGAGCCAATCTATGGTTTTTGGACCGAGAAGCTTGCACCGGATCTCGATGGCTGTTCTCCGGTTTACATACATGGCTACAGAGAACCGCTGTGCTTTGATCATTTGATCGGCACCTGCAAAAATCGACAGGCTGAGAAATTCCCTGAAGTTTTTGACTCGGTCGGCACGACCTATCTGACGGATATTCCAAAGGGAAGCCTTGTTGTCATGGATGAGATCGGTTGCATGGAAAGTGAGGCGAAAGAATTTATTAACGCGATCTTTCGTATTCTCGACGGCGATTACAGGGTGATTGCTGCAGTTCGGGACAAGAGCACACCGCTTTTGGACGCGGTTCGCACTCATCACAAGAGTGTTTGCCTGACGCCTGAGAGTTTTTGCTGTCAGGATTTGGTCTCTATTTTAAGATAAATTTATTTGTCGAAAAAAATTGCTTGATTTTTCTGAAATCTGTGCTATAATAGCATGGCAACGGAGGCTTAGCTCAGCTGGTTAGAGCGCCTGCTTCACACGCAGGAGGTCACTGGTTCGAGTCCAGCAGTCTCCACCATGAAAAAAGTCACCTTTGTCTACTGACAAAGGTGACTTTTTTCAATGATGTTTGCCTTCGGCAAATGATGTTGGCTTTGCCAATGATGACGGCTGCTCCTAATGATGTCGCTTCGCTAATGTATTGGCAAACATCGCATCATTGCGACCAAGGGGAGCAACATCATTATGCGAAGGATAACATCATATCACCGAAGGTGATGCATCATTGAAAAATTCATAGTTTTGTGATATAACCTGTTCGAAAAATAAGAATTTTTCGAACATCAATCCATATTTTTTCAGAAGGGTATTGACTCTCACGCTCCGTCATAGTGTATGCTCTTGTTGTGAGGTGATAAAATTGAAAATGCAGATTAAAGAATTTGCCGATTTTACGGGTGTAAGTGTGCGCACACTGCATTATTACGATGAAATAGGATTGTTGATGCCAGCCTTTGTTGACAAAACTACAGGCTATCGCTTTTATGACGAAAAATCTTTTCTTCGTATGCAAGAGATTCTCTTTTACCGTGAACTTGACTTTTCCTTAAAGCGCATTGAAGAGATTTTGTCATCCCCGAATTATGACAAAAACAAGGCGCTGAAAGAGCAAAAACACCTTCTCACACTCAAAAAAGAGCGGTTAGAGCGGTTAATTTCTGCTATTGACGGTGCTGTGAAAGGAGAAAATGTTATGAAAGCATTTGACAACAGCGAATTTGAAAAGCACAAGGCTGAAGCCAAAGAAAAATGGGGTAAAACGGATGCGTACAAGGAATACGCAGAACGGACTAAGGATTACTCCAAACAGAAGTGGAATGAAATTGCCGAGGGAATGGACCATATTATGGCAGAGTTTGCACTCTGCATGAGAAAAGACGAAAGTCCTAATTCCGCTAAAGCACAAAGCCTTGTAAAAATGCTGCAGAACTATATTACTGAGAATTACTATCTTTGTACAAACGAAATATTGGCAAGTCTCGGTCTGATGTATGTAGCGGACGAGCGCTTTAAGAACAACATTGATAAGCATGCTGACGGTACTGCTACGTTTATCTGTGAAGCAATTGCGGTGTATTGCAGCAAGTAAATCCCAAGAGGTGTAGAAAAGGCCACAAATCAGAAATAAAGGGAAGTCGGAGA
Organism: Oscillospiraceae bacterium; assembly: GCA_015067565.1. Lineage (GTDB taxonomy): Bacteria > Bacillota > Clostridia > Oscillospirales > Oscillospiraceae > JAZOXB01. The sequence continues at coordinate 47,113 of SVMF01000009.1, forward strand.
GTTTCTCACTCTCCGACTCAGTCTGTCGAAAAACTCGTTTTTCGACAGACTGTCAGAGTTCAAAAAGGCGGCAAGACGAGCAAACCGAGTTCGTCGGCGTACGATGGTACGGTAGAGCTCGGTTTGCGATGTAAGTCAAAATGCCTTGCGAAGCAAGCATTGGAAGTGTTTTGGCTTATATTAGGGTTCTGCTCGCAACAGTCTATTGGAACACAGATCGCCAACCGTCAAAAAATTTGCATTTTGACGATTGGCGACTTTTTTGACACTCTGAGTCGGAGAGTTTCTCACTCTCCGACTTAGATCATTTATATTCCCAGGAGACGACAGCTACTGCACAGTAATTTTCCCTCAATTGGAAACAGTGCATGGTACAATCTCTGTGATTGTCCTCGCGATAATTATGTATGATGCGACTGCCGCCGTTGAAGGCGATGTCGGCAAAAGCGGCAAGAAGATGCGTCATGGCAAAGCCGAAAAATTCCAGATGTGACTTGTTTAGAATATCCTCCATAGAGCAATTGTGGTAATTCAGGAATTCATTATTGCAATAGCGGAAGTAGAATTCCGGAAAATTACGGTCGGATAATTCCGTGACCTCCAGAATCGCAAAGGGAATAGGCATTTTGTCAAGGATCGCATATTCCGTGGGGAAATCGGAAACAGCTTGCGTTTCCCGCTTCGATACAAGCATGGCTTTGTTGTGCGCGTGCTCGGAAAAGTTGCGTTTTCTGCCGTGGAAACTACGGCCGTCTGTCATGGTATAAATGCCGTGGTCAATATCGGCGATATAAGATGCGGATAAAAGAAGTCCTTTGCCAACGTTCAAAAATTCGTCCTCAGAAAGAAGCTCCCGCAGGGACTTGATAGTGTGATAGGTCTCGATGATGCGATTGTCGGCCAAATAAATCTTGGTCAGCCCTTCTTCTCGAATGATGTATTTAATATTTTGGGCATCAACATGATTTTTGTGAAGAAAGCGACTTAAAATTTCTTTCATAACGATACCGCTCCTTTTAAATATGATGTTTTATTCACTATATCATATCTTAATGAAAAAATCAATATATTTTAGTGAATAATTACAAAAAATTTTGCGATAAAAGAAATGCGGGAGGAGAGAGTGCTTTGAAAATCAAGTTTAAATATGGACACGTAATATGTTAATTAAAATTTTGTAAATTAACCGCTAAATGACATGATAAAATGCGGGTTCGCCGTTTGGCGAACCCGCACATTTCATGCTTTGAATTACTTCAGATTGCTCTCGTAAGCCTCGATCATCTTCTTGACCATCTGGCCGCCGACGGAACCGGCCTCACGGGAGGTCAGGTGACCGTTGTAGCCGTTGGTCAGGTTGACGCCGACTTCGTTTGCAGCTTCCATCTTGAACTTGTCCATTGCTGCTCTTGCCTCGGGAATGTTGATCTGGTTGTTGCTCTTCATATATTCCATCTCCTTTTGTCGTTTTGAGTCAACTTTTGATTGCCTCAGCGATAGTTTTGCCTATCGAACGAAAAATATCAATGTCAATATTTGCTCAAAAAAACAGGCCGCATGTCATTTAGCTGCGTACTTTTACTTTCTTTTCATTTTTTTGAAAGACGCTTTCAGAATATCGAGCAGATAGTGGTAGGTTTCCATCTTGAATAAAATGGAACCGCCGATGTAAATGATTGCGCCGAGAGGAATCTGAATTGCAAGCGAGGCCCAATCGGATAGGTGCAGGAAATTGATCAGGTACACGCATCCGCCCATCACAGCGGACAGGGCGATATAGGGGAGCATGTCGTATACCTGCTGCAGGTAGGTATAATTCAGCAGCTTTTTGTTGGGGAAGGAATTGATGAACTGTGAGATCAAGCTGCCAAACACAAGACCGACGGCGATGGCAAGCGGGCCGAAGGGGATTGTTATGATCAGAATTATGATGCCCACGGCCTTTTTAACGATATCTAACTTCAGGAAAATATCGCTGCGTCCCAGGGCCTTGATTGCGTTGAGGTTTGATGTATGAATCGGGTGCAGTGCGGAAGTGATGCAGAACAGCTGCAGATACGGAGCGCAGGAGATCCATTTCTCGGTCAGCAGGATCCGAATAAACGGCTCGGCACAGACGGCCAGGCCAGTCACAAGCGGCAGGATCAGGTAAGTACTCACGCGTATGGACTTTCTCGTCATTTCGCGGATCCTTTCTTGCTCGCTTTGCACAGAGGAGAGCGCAGGGAAGAGCACGCTGTCGATTGCGGTGTTGATATTGTTGGTGATCATGGACGGCAGCTGCGAACCCTTGTTGTAGTACGACAGATCCGAGGCGGAATAGCGATAGCCAATGATAATCTGACGAATATCCGTGATCAATGTGCTCAGAAGTGCCGAAGCGAGGATCTTCCAACCGTAAGAAAAGGATGACTTCAAACGCGTAAAGGAAAACAGTTTCTTCGGCCGCCAACCGGTCGTGACCCAAAGAACACAGGTGTCGATCACGAGGTTTGTCAGATGCTGTGTGACGATGGCCCAGACTCCAAAGCCGAGGTAGGCCATGACGATGCCGACGACGGCGGCGACGATGGTTCCTCCCAATGTCGAGAAGAAGAAAAGCCGGAACTGCAGCGTTTTGGAAACATATGCGTGCTGGACATTCTTAAGACCGGAGACGATGATCGTGATACCGAGAACTCGCAGGGGAGCGGTCAACGATGCATCGCCATAGGACGAGGAGATCAAAGGTGCGCAGAAAAACAGCACCATATACAGGAACAGACAGAAGCCGACATTAAAGTAGAAAACGGTAGAAAAATCTGCATCATCTGCGTCTTTCTTTTGTATCAAGGAAGCGGCGAGGCCACTGTCAACAAAGACGGTCAGCAGGCCGGTAAAAACCGTCATGATCGCAACGGTTCCATAGTCGTCGGGTGTGAGCAGACGTGCCAGGATGAGGCCGACTATGAACGTTACAGCCTGCGCACCGCAGCGTTCTGCAAAGCTCCAGAGAAATCCGGATATGACCTTGCCGCCGCCGGGAGAAGTGTTACTCATGAGTTCCTCCTGAAAAGTCTTTTGATTCGTTTTTTTACAATTCGGCCCAAGCCTTTTTCCTTAATAGCATTTTTGTAGCCGAGCATTTTGGTTTTGCGCATGACCTTCCGGAAAGCTTTGTTGACAAAGCGGATGTCGCTTTCACTCAGGACAGCGCCTTCGACAGAGTTTTCGAGGTCTTCGATTAGAAGCTGCGCAGCGGAAGTGTCATTGAAAGTGTCGTAGGAGTCTTTACATTTACGCACATACTCGTCTTCGGAGATATTCAGGATCTCTTCAATAAACCCTTCTGCAGGCATACCGGGGACCGTCGAAACAGTCATAGCCTTTGACTCGGGCAGATAGCCGTAGACCTCACAATCGCAGCAATAATTTCGAACAGGAAGTGACAGCGTGCCGTTTCGAGCGCCCGTTGTACAGCAGCCGGCGGCACTGATATTGAGGTTGGCAGATCTGTAAATGCCAACAAGCCCCTCAGGGGAGGCCGGGCCATACAGGTGAATATCGGTCTGCGCTTTTTCGCTTAGCTTTGCGATCGCTTCATGCACCTGCGCCTCGTCGGAGCCATAGCCGACGATCGTGAACTTCAGCCGATCATATCGTTCTTTTAATTTACCGTAAACGGAAATCAACCCTAGCAGATAGCCCTTGTGCGGGAAGTCAAATCTGGAAACGCTGAGGAGACGGAAATCTTTGTTGCGGTACAAGCTTCTGGCATTTTCTTCGTCGAATTTTGATATTTCGAAGGCGGAAGGAACGGCGGTTTGCCCCTTTGCATTGTAGGAGTAATTCTCCTCCATGACTTTGATATGTCGGGAGGAAAAGTAACGGATATTGCCGCCGTTATTCATCTTTGAGAAGACCGTGGAAAGTCGTTTGCGGATCGAATTCCGACGGAATTTTGGATAAACGGTCTCAAGATAATTCATCCAACCAGTGAAATGATTGACAAAGAAAAAGTTATCCATGCGGCACCAGGTGTTCTTTGTGCGGAATTCTTCGGCCATCACAAACCAATTGATATAGGAGGTGACAAACACAATGTGCGCATCTCGGGAACCTTTGGTCAGGCGATACAGTTCATCACGGTTGATCTTGTTTTTCCATATGATCAGGCCGCAATTCTTCAGACCCTCCTCGTAGGAGGGGGCGATATAGCTGTAGTTTCCCGAAATCCAGATGGTTGTGATATCGCGCTTGGACAAAAGAATCGCTTGACGATAGATGTAATTCTCAATCCCACCGATACCCAGATCCTCTTGCATAAAAACGACGATCTTTTTTTCTGCCATAAAGTGCACCATTCGACCCTTTGTCGGATCGCCTTTGTAAATACTTATGAAACACCGAAATTATTATAATGCCAAGTGCGGTTTTTGTCAACGAAAAAAGCGGCACGCCTTAGCGCCAACCTTTGAAATTAATCAAAAAAGGTATTGCAAAATATGAAAAGGTATTGTATAATAACTCATAGAAATATGGTTGCATGGTTTTGCGCTGAAATTGGCGCAAAGTTTTGGAGTAGATGAGAATGAAGAGAAAATATCAAAAGCCCTATCTTGGACTGGAGTCCTTCCAACTGAATGCTTCGCTGGCGGTATCTTGTTCTGCGCAGAACAAGATACCGATCAACCATGGCGAGGATGACTGTTCCTTCGGTGGCCCCGGTGGCGGTGGTGGCCAGTTCTTTAACCTATTCAATTGCCAGATTGACCTGACCGGACCCGCGAATGACGGCAATGATACTATTTGCTATCATGGACCTCTCGCATCGGGCGGCATCAGCTTCACTTATTCTTAATTATCTTCAGGGAGCCGGAGAATCTTCGGCTCCTTGCTTGTTTTGGAGAGTGCCATGCGATATAGATTTGCAAATTCAGAACTGTTATGGCAGGCGAAGACACTTCTGCTGACGGAGGACAATTTTTCGGTTTTGTTTACTTCAGTTCGAAATACTGATCCTGATTTTTTCTACTATGAAACGGCGATGCCCTCTGACATCATAAAAAATGCCAGACAGATCAAATATGCCGGTGGTTATGAGCTTTTTCAAACGGAGTGCGGTATCTTTCATATGAACCATTGGGCGATGTGCCGCTACGCCTTCGGCTTTTACATCGATGACCTGGACGGCGACACACCGATCTATGTCAATCCCGAGATCCTGAACCAGCAGACGATGATCGCGAGCCATTTCTTAAGCACCATCGGAGTGCACAGAAAGCTTTTGAATCGAAATTGTCCGATTCTGCACGCATCGTATGTTGTACACGACTCAGAGGCAATCTTGTTTTTGGGCGCATCGGGTACGGGGAAATCCACGCAGGCACAGCTGTGGCAGGATGTTCTTGGTGCGCAGATCATCAATGGCGACAGAGTGCTTCTGGAATGCATTGGCGGCAAATGGACGGCACACGGTTACCCTTGCTGCGGCTCGTCGTATATCTGCATCAATCAAAGCGCTCCGATCAAAGCGATCGTCTTACTGCAGCAGGCGGCAGAAAACCGTGTCGAGGTGTCGAGTGTAGCAAAAAACATATGCGCGTTGACCTCTGCAACGGAGATATATCCTTTTGCGGACGCGGAGGTTTCGAAGGCCTTTGATCTGGCACAAAAAATCACCGCCAATATACCGATCTTGACGCTTCGTTGCACCCCGGATGAACGGGCGGTCATGGCGTTAAAAGATTATCTGGAGAATGTACTATGAACACGATTACCGACTACTTGCATAGGAAGGCTTCGGCCAATGCCGTACCGTTAAGCGGCTCGTTTGAGCTTTCGCCCGTGTGTAATTTCAGCTGCAAAATGTGCTATATCCGCAAAACACCGCAGCAGATCACAAAAGAGGGCGGAAGTCTGATCGACTGGAAAGACTGGCTTGCTCTTGCGAAGGATTGCCGGGAGGCAGGTATGCTGTACTTGCTGCTGACCGGTGGAGAGCCGTTCTTGTATCCGAATTTCAGAAAGCTGTATGAATCATTGCATGAAATGGGACTCCTCTTGTCAATCAACACCAACGCGTCTTTGATCGATGAAGAGGTGATTGAGTGGCTCAAGGCCAGGGCTCCCGTGCGTATCAATGCCACACTTTACGGTGCATCGAGACAGACCTATGGCCGAATTTGCGGAAATCCAGATGGCTATGATAAAGCGGTCTGGGCGATCAGAAAACTGGTAGAGCTCGGCATCCCGGTCGTCATCAATGCCAGTATGATCCCTGAGAATTCGGAGGATCTTGAGGCGATCGTTCATTTTGGGCGCGAGCTGGCCCTTAATACCCGCATTAGCCATTATATGTTCCCACCGGTACGAAGGGAAAGGGAGAAAACGGATTCGCGCTTTGCCCCCGAAGTGGCAGCGCAGATGTACATGCGTAGGATCAAGTGTATGTACGAACCCGAGTATTTGCACAATATGCTGCAAAAGCAGACGGAGAAGAAACCGGAGGACACTTGGGGAAGCTATGGCGATTATATGTGCTGCAGAGCGGGACGAAGCAGCTTCTGGATTTCTTGGACGGGCAAGATGACAGCATGTGGATTGTTCGATTTTCCGATCGTAAAGGAGCCGTTCCGCGAACCGTTTGCATGCTGCTGGAAGGAACTGACGCATCTGGTCAGAACCACACCTGTGCTTGAAAGCTGCTATGAATGTTCTTTGCGAGATATCTGCAATCCGTGTGCGGCGACTGTGCACGCAGAATGCGGTGATGTCAATGGAAAGGCGGAGTATTTGTGCCGTATGGCCGAATGCACCAGAGATGATATTTTTGCATACCTTAAGGAGGCAAATCATGAATAAAATGACTCGATTGATTGCGATTGTGATGGCGATTTTGCTTTTGACAGCTTGCACTGCGAGCGAGAAAAAGGTGGAGGAAACCGAACTTATTAAGGAATCCGCTATGGCGGGTGGAGAACAGGACACTGAGGATGTAAAGACTGGTGATGATTCTGAGAATATTGCTGAGCAGTCCGTGCCCGCCGAGAGTGGAACCAACGGTGAAGAAGAGCTGCAGACAAGTGGGGGAGCACAACCCTCCGAGCCGGATAATCAATCCAGTGAACCACAAAGTGAAAATACTGACTCCGGAGCAACAAACATCCATTACGAGCCGTACCTTGCTGCGCTGTCATTGATGTCGCTTTCGCTGGAATATCCGGGCTTTGAGCTTGACGGTATTTATTTTGAGACCATTGTAGATGTGTCTGAAAAGTTTGAAAGCAAGGGCCTTTACATTTGTTTTAAAAGCGGCGGTGAGAGCTTGATCATTCGTGTGCTTCCGATGGAAAACGAACGTACCGAGCCTATGACACGCGATATTTTTGCCGATCAGGTCGGTTATGCAAGCTTTGATCTTGCCGATACCATGCCTGAGGGCCTCAAGCGAATGAGAGAAGAGGACTTTGCAAGCCTTTTGCCTGAGCTTACGGCCATCAAGGTTTTGATGCATTGAGGGATAGACGATGAAGCTAAAATATGAGCTTATGAGCCGTGAGATTATGGGGGAGTATGCCCTGATTCCGGTGGGGGACAGTGCAATTGCTATGGGCGGCATGATGATCACCAATGAGGTCGGTGCATTCTTGTGTGAAATGTTGCAGGTAGAAATGACGAAAGACGAACTTATTTCAGCACTCAGAGGCGAGTTTGACGTCGATCAGGCAACCGCCAATCAGGACGTTTCGGCCTTTCTTGAGCAGCTGGAAGGATGGGATTTATTAATTTAACTTTAATGTGAAAGGAGCCCCTGCACTCCGATTCAGGGGCTCCGTTATTTTGCACAAAGAATTAAGGTTTGCTTTGCGAAATTGAATGGAAAACTGTTTATTAATCCGAAAAAATTGATTTTGGGAATTGTTGATTGACTTTTTGTGCAAGTGTGTTAAAATGGTACAGGAAGGAGAGTTTCAGCGATTTACTTATTTGTGGATTTGCCGGGAACTTTCTATTATTTTGCTTAAAACGCCGTTTTTATTGCGTTTCTGACCACGATTGCTTGGAGACGATAGAAATCATGACCAAAAAAGATTTGCGAAAACTCAGCAGGGCAGAGCTTCTTGAGCTTCTGATCGGACAGACAAAGGAAGTTTCGGCTTTGGAAGAGAAGCTTGCGCAGATGCAGCAGGAAAATGACCAGTTGAGCGCACAGCTCGCCGATCGGCAGATTGTGATGCAAGAGGCGGGTTCCATCGCGGAGGCCAGTCTTCGCCTGAATGGTGTGTTTGATACGGCTGAGAAAGCTGCGCAGGAATATCTTGAAAACATTCGCCTTCGCAATGAGGCGTTGAACTCCTTTGCACAAGAAGCTGAAGCTAAGATGCAGGCAAAGATCGATGCCATGATGCAACAGGCACAAGCTGACGAAGCGGAAGCGCAAGCAAGGGTGGATGCGCTTTTGGCGCAGGCCGATCTGATCGAGACCGAGGCAAAACAGAAGGCTGATGTGATCATTCTTGAGGCGCAGGAACGCAGCGAACGACTGGAAAGCGAAACCAAGAGCAGGTGTGATGAGATGCTCGCAAAGGCGGAGCGAGATTCGGATGCTTACTGGAAACAGGTTTCGAAAAGGTTTGGTGACTTTGTCAAACTGCGTGACGATGCAAGGGCAACACTTGCCGAAGAAATGAGACGAGTTTAGGCGGAGTTTGAATGGAAAAGAAAAAGATTGAGCTTCCATCCATCGAGGCTATGGAGGCTGAGCTCAAGCGAGTCAAATATCAAAAGCGTTATCGCAAGGTCATCCGCAGCACGATTTATACGCTCGTCACGGTTGCTGCGGTTGCGGTTCTGGTCGCAACGCTCTGGCTGCCTGTTTTGCAAATTCAGGGCAGTTCCATGACACCGACGCTTTATGATGGAAATATTGTGGTTTCCGTCAAGGACAGTACGTTTGAAACCGGCGAGGTTATCGCATTTTATTACAATAACAAAATCCTTGTGAAGCGAGTAATCGCACAACCCGGTGATTGGGTCGATATTGACGCCGACGGCACGGTGTTTGTCAACGGCGTCGAGCTCGACGAGCCTTACCTGCAGGAAAAGGCCTTGGGAGAATGCAACATTGAGCTTCCATACCAGGTTCCCGCGGCAAAGATCTTTGTTATGGGTGATCACAGAAGTGTTTCGGCAGACTCGAGAAATACAGCTGTCGGTTGTGTTTCTGAAGAACAGATTGTCGGCAAGATTGTGTTTCGAGTTTGGCCATTATCTGAATTTGGATCGATAGGATAAACGAAAGTTGGTGAGTCCTGAATGAAATTTGATACGCTGCAGAGAGTGGCGAAGTACAGCAAAGCCCGAAAACGCAAAAAGCGTTGGCAAAAGCTGGTTACTTGTCTTGCTGCGGTTGTGGTGTTCTGCACAGCATATGCGCTGATCCTTCCGGCAATCACAAAGGAACGGCCAAAATATTGTGGTATGCAGGAGCATACGCACAGTGCCTCGTGCTATGAGGAGGGTCAGCGTCTGCTGACCTGTGATCCTGTTGTCGAGGGGCAGATGCTTCTGCATTCGCACAATGAGTTGTGCTACGATGCCCAGGGGAACCTGATCTGCATGCTTGAGGAACTTACAGGTCATACGCATGGGATGCAATGCTTCGAGCTGGATCTGGTCTGTGTCAGCGACGACGAAGCGCATACGCATACGGATGGATGCTATGCAGCTCGCAGCTTGTGCAATCTTCCAATGGCACACAGCCATACAGACACCTGCTATGCAGAAGGCAAGCTGATCTGTCCTTATCCCGAAATTTTGGAGCACGTACATAACGATGCCTGCTTCACAAGGGTTGATGCGACGCTGCTTTGCGAAAAGACGGAGCATGTTCATGATGAGAACTGCTTGGTTGATCGAACGGCAGATGTCGAAAGGGAAGAGGATTGGCTTGAGACCCTCCCGAAAGAGGAACTGAGTGAAAACTGGGCGCTCGATACGCTGAGCATTGCAGAGAGCCAGCTTGGCTATCAAGAGAGCAAAGAGAACTACGAGATACTGCCGTCCGGTGTCAAGAAGGGCTACAGTCGCTATGGCGCATGGTACGGCGACCATTACGGCGACTGGTGCGCAATGTTTGTCAGCTTCTGTCTGAACTACGCAGAGGTCGATTCCGAGTTCCTGCCCTTTGAGGCCAACTGCCAGACTTGGGTGGAAAAGCTCGAGGAGCTTGAACTTTATCATAAGGCGAATGAATATCCTGCCGGACCCGGCGATATTATCTTCTTTGATTATGAGGGGGATGAGAGCGCTGATCATGTAGGCATTGTTGTTGAAATTATTGAACCGGATGAGAAGGAAAAAGACAAGCTTCCTGTCATCAAAACGATTGAGGGCAACTCCAGCAACTGCGTTGAGTATAAGGAATATTCGGTAGCTGACCGCAAACTGATGGGCTACTGCGACGTGGACAAGGCTCAGCGCAATTATATCGAAAAATGCGTACATACCAAAACCTACGAGACTGAGTTGTTCCGCGTGAGTGCGAGCTATGTAGCTGCGGCTGGGATTCCTGAGGAAGCGGAGCTGATGGTTCGCAGCATCATGCCGGATACCGCAATTTATGGAAGCTGCCATGCGGATGCAGAAGCATTTTTGGGAGCTGATTGTGCAGACGTGGTAAGCTGTAAAATTACCGATTTTAAGCTATATGACATCTGCTTCACGCTCGATGGACAGGAGATAGAGCCATCGTCTTGGGTAGATGTTGAAATTCAACTCCACGATGCACAATTGAGTGCAAATGAATCGGTTACTGTGATCCATTATCGTGATGATGGTGTTGAGATTCCGGATGATGTTGCGTTCACGACCTATGACAGCGGCCTTACAACCAGCTTTGAGACAGATAGCTTCTCTCTGTTTGCTGTTGTTACAACACAAGAACAGGTCGTACCCATTATCTGCCTGAACAAATTCAGCATCACAAGCACCAATATTCAGTCCTTGGCGGGTAGACGATATATGATCACTGCCGGCGATTATGCGTTGGCTCTGAGCGACGACCAAATGCTTGCTACTGAGCTTACTGTTGCTCAGACAGATGATCGCAGAACGGCTTCTGAGGAGCTTGTGTGTTGGGAATTTGAACAGAGCTCTGGTACAAGGTATTATATCAAGACAGTTCGAAACGATACAAATTATTACCTAAGTATCGCAGATACCGCATTCGAGGTAGTGACGGAAAAGGGTGATGCTACCGTTTTCACAGCTACACGCAGCGGTACAAACCTTACAATTGCAAACGGTAGCTTGTATCTAAACCTTTCGGATGTCGGTGTGAGCGCCGGAACTTCTTCTAATCTGAGCCTCTACACGATCCCTTCGGGAGAGTTTACAGTCACTTTCGATGGTCAGATTGGTAAAGCTGCTTATTTTATGAACAGCGGACAGAGCCAAACTTATAAGTTTGATGATTCGAAGAAGTGGGATGTCAAAACTACCAACAACGGTTATGTGACGTTGCCCACCGCAGAGGAGACACAGACTCCGGGCAATTATCCGTTGAAGCTGAATGGTTGGTATGACATTATCAACAAGGTCTTTTACGACAGCTCTATGCTTGGACAGCAGATTCGTGTTACAAATAATACGATTTTCTATCCGGAATGGATCCCAGCTTCGTACGATATTGGACGTGATGTGAATGTCATCAAGGGTCAGCCCGATACAAGCGATTTTATCCAGACACATGTTTACGATTACACCGAGCTTTTTAATACGCATAGCGCAAATTATAATGAGTCTACGAAAGCTTGGGAATTTGATCCGAACAGCGAGCTTGGATTTATCTTCTTCGATTATCTTACCACAGGCAATATAGGTAACATCAGCAACAAAAACCAGGCGGTTGATGGTGTTACGGTAAATGCCGAAAAAACGAACGGTAGACGTGGGTCATCTACGAGCTTCCCCGGCACGATAACCACGGGCATCGCAAATGATCAGCGACTTGAAGCGCTTTTCGGCACAAAGCCTCTGGCCGGCAGACACAATGTCGGTGAGGCGGACTGGCTGTACAGTTTTGATCCGGATACCGGTTTTTACTACTATAATAGTGCGAAAAATGCCGCTTCCTACAATCAAAGCGAGCAACGCTTCTATGTTTATGACTATGTTGTCAATATTGACAGCCAGAACAGCTTGAATGACTTCTTGCCGCTTAATTACGGCCAGCATCAGTATGCCGAGAAGGATAATGAGGCGAATTACTGGTTTGGTATGAAGAGCGAGATTACATTCTATCTGCCGGATGACAGTGGTAGCGGAAAGAATAAGTCTACGAACGGAACGGATATGCAGCTTCGCTTCTCGGGTGACGATGATATTTGGATTTTCATTGATGACAATCTCGTTCTTGACCTGGGCGGCGTGCATGATGTCGTTTATGGCGAGGTTAATTTCTCGACCGGTAAGGTTACGACAGGACAAGCTCTTTCTTCAAGTGCTATTGCGCAAGACACAGCACCTTCTTATGCGGATATGCCCGGTGTTACCTATGGCGCAGCCGGAGTTACCACGATGGATCTTCCTGATGTGATTGAGGGAGGTAAGGAGCACAAAATCACGATCTATTACTTGGAGCGTGGATCCTCGCTCTCGAACTGTGCAGTCTACTTTAATCTTTCTCCTGCCTACGAGCTTCAGATTACGAAGACAGATCCGAGCTTGAATGAGGAGGGAGCACATGACAACCTTCCGGGGAAACCACTCGCTGGAGCTCAATTCCAAGTCTTTGATGATGCGGCATGCACAACTCCCTCTACACTGTACATCATTGGCGAGGACGGCAGCAGAGTGGAAAGCGTCGACTCCATATTTACCACAGGTGCTGACGGTATCGTGAGATGCTGGGGACTGTTCCCGAATAAAACATACTACATAAAAGAGATCAAACCACCGAGTGGATATCCCGGTATGTCGGAATATCTTATTAAGATTGACCTGAATGCTGTTGGTGAGGCTGTTATTGTCACGCTTGACAGCAACGGTAGCGAGTGGAAATTTGCCGATGCATATTACCGTTCAAGCGAAAACGAGCATCTGATCCATATTGATGTTTATAATGAGAAATTTATAACTTCTCAGGAAGATGCCCACCGTTCCTTGTCTGTAATGAAGGAATGGGCGGAGGGCAGTGAAAACATTCCGGATGAGATCGAGGTCACACTTCTTGCAAACGGGGAACCTACGAACCGAAAGCTCACCATTGGCAAGGAAGATGACTGGAAAGCGACCTTCTATTACCTGCCGGTCAGAGATGCTGATGGTAAGGAAATCGAGTATTCGGTTGTCGAAACTTCTGTGATCGGCTTTGTACCGAGCTATGAGTATGTGGAGGGAGAGAAGTACACCGTTGTTGTTCAAGAGGCTAACTGGGGAACGGTTACAACACTTGAAGACGGTAAGACATATCGTTTCGTTGCCAGCAGCAGAGCGGTTTCGAACGAAGGTGGAAGTTCACTCGTGGCACATACGCCTTCGGAAACAGATACCGAGCAACAGTGGATTGCGCATTATGTGACGAATGGATTCCTGCTGCAAAATGTTGCGCACCCGACGCGCTATATGTCTATCAGCACATCAAGTGCTACAGCGGTTGTGGGATCTAACGGTAATGAACCAAGCGGAAACAATGTCACGATCAATCTTACCAATGGATCACTGAAATCAAGGGCTACCAGCGTTGGCCGCAATGCTTCTCTGTATTACAGCAATGGCAGCTATAGAGGTAGTGCGTGGAGTTCAACCTCGTTTACAACCTACGTTTACAACGAGGCAATTGTGGAAGAAGTTGACAATCCTCCGTACTGGAAGGTTACGAACACACCGCGACCGACGCACATAAACATACCGATACAAAAGAATTGGGACCGTACGCTTCCGGGCTCAAGCAAGAAGGAGGTTACCTTCAGCCTTTACTATGTGGCAGAGGGTAAGAATCCTGAACTTAAGGGCACGATTGCGTTGAATGAACAGAATGTTTGGTTTAACGAATTTGTGAATATGCCCGTTCCTGAGGAGGGCGCATTCTACTGTGTCATAGAAAATACGACGGAATTTGATGTGCGATATGGCGATAACCTCGTTAAGATCATCATCGACGGAAAACTGAGAGAGGCTTCCAAGGTTGTTCTTGACGATGAAGGGAAAGCGGTACAGGTTGATATTACCAACAGCTTCCTTCTGGTCATGCCCGCCACAGGTGGGGTCGGTACCCAATGGTATACAATAGGAGGACTTGTGTTGATCGTTGCAAGTTTGCTCCTGATGTATAAACGTCAAAAATGCAGAAAGGAGGATTATATATCTTCCTAATGCGTACAAATTCGCTCAAAAATTCAATCTGATAAAACATGAAAGGAAAAATTGTCATGAAAAAAGCATTTAGCATTCTCTTGGCACTGGCTCTCATTTTGAGCCTGTCCAGCTTCGTAATGGCTGCAAACATTACGATTAAAGACGGAGCAGCAGGCTCTGAGTATGCAGCATACCGTATTTTGAACGCAACCGACGGTGGCGAAGGCAAATTTGCATATACCCTCAACGACAAGTATGCTGACATCCTCTACGCTGTCACCGGCAAGAGCGACCTGGCGGACATCATTGAATACATTTCCGCACTTGATTCCGATGGCGTTCGCGCATTCTCTGATGCAACCTACAAGGCTATCATCGAGGCTGATCCCGCTCTTGATGCAGACTACACCTCAGTCGATGGTACATTTGCTAATGTCGAGCAGGGCTACTACCTGATCGCTGAGAGCAAGGTTGGCGACATGACTGATACCTTCTCTCTGGTTATGCTTACCACTGCAGGCAAGGAAAATGTTACGATCAAGTCTAAGGAAGACAAGCCTACCGTTCAGAAGCAGGTTATGGAGAAGAATGACTCCACCGACTTTGAGGTTTGGGGCGACAGTGCCGACTACGACTTCAACGATACCATTCCTTACACCATCACCGGCAGAATCTCTAATAAGTATGACAACTATAGAAGCTACTACTATAGCATCAATGACTCTATGGAAGACGGCCTGACCTTCAACCGGGATGCTAAGATTTATGTTGCTAATGGCGACGAAATGTACGAGGTAACCGAGTATTTCAAGCTCACCGTTACCACCAGCGAAAACACCGGCTACGCAAACGGCTTCACTGCTGAGTGCAACCTGAAGGAACTGGACGAAGAGTGCGACGAGTTCGTTATCACTTCCGATAGCCTGATTCTTGTTGAGTATTCTGTCACCCTGAATGAACACGCCATTGCAGGACCTGAGGGCAATAAGAACACTGTATACCTCGAGTACGAAAACGATCCGTACAACGAAGGTGACGGCGACATTAACACTCCCGATAAACCCGGTGAGGGCGAAGACGATGACGATGACGATAAGCCCGGCCAGACCGAAGGCGACACCAACATTGTTTTCACTTATGACCTGGTTCTGAACAAGGTTGACAAGGATGGCAATGCACTGGAAGGCGCAGGTTTCACACTCTTTAAGTGGATCAACAACGACGGTCAGGAGTACTGGGAGAGAGTCGGCGAGGAGATCACCGGCGTTACCACATTCTACTATGAGAGCATCGACAACGGCAAGTATAAGCTGGTTGAGACCAAGGTTCCTGAAGGCTACAACAGATGCGAAGACCTGATCTTTGAGGTCGTCGGCGACTACGACACCACGAAGGATCCCGTTGAGCTGACCAGGCTTTATGTTGTCAATGAGGACGGCGAGGATATCTCCACTGAGGAGAATACTCTCTTCATTGCAAATCTTGAGATGGGCACCGTTACAACCAACATCGTTAACCACACTGGTGCTGAGTTGCCCGAGACCGGTGGCATGGGCACTACCATGATCTATATTGCCGGCGCTGTTCTGCTCGTTGGCGCAATCGTGCTTCTGGTTGCTAAGAAGCGCATGAACTCTGCTGAGTAATTGATGCCTGTTGTAACGTGGGGAGGGTAATCCCTCCCCACGAGATAAGCGTTAGGAGAGCCCAGGATGAAAAAACGTTTTTCTACCATTCTTTTAATATTGGTGTTTCTTGTTGGGTTGTCCTTGCTCTTATATCCGACGATCAGTAATTACTGGAATTCCTTGCATCAATCTCGCGCCATCGCCGGCTATGTCGACGAGGTGCGAAACTTGACAAAGGAAAAATGTGATAGACTCTGGGTGCAGGCCGAAGAGTATAACAGAAAGGTCAGCATTCTCGGGAACCGTTGGCAGATCAGCGCAGATGAGCGCGAGGAATACTACAAGCAGCTTGATGTTTCGGGCAACGGTATCATGGGATATATTGAGATTCAGGATATCGGAGTTTCCCTCCCGGTCTACCATGGCACGGAGGACTCAGTTCTCCAGATCGCCATTGGACACCTTGAGGGCACGTCCCTTCCGTCAGGTGGTAGCAGCTCTCACTGCATCCTTTCGGGGCACCGCGGGCTGCCGTCTGCGACACTGTTTACCGATCTTGACAAGCTTATACCCGGCGATATTTTTACGCTCAATGTACTTGATCGAACATTGACCTACGAAATTTACGAGATTCTGACAGTCTTGCCGCATGAGGTCAATAATCTGCGTATTGAGCCGGGGGAAGACCTGTGTACCCTGGTTACCTGTACTCCGTACGGTGTAAATACGCACCGTTTGCTACTTAAGGCGCATCGTATTGAGAATATAGAGCAGGAAAAGGCCATCCGCGTGACGGCGGATGCCATGCAGATCGAACCGATCGTTGTTGCGCCGATGCTTGCCATACCGATGCTGATGGTATTGTTTATTGTGCTGATCGCTCAGCCGAAAAAGAAGAAATGAGGTGATATTGTGCAGATCAGAAGAATCCTTGTGTCGATCATCATCTGCTTCTGCCTGACACTTAATATTGCTGCTGCCGGACCTCTGGATGAGGGGAGAACCGGATCGATCACGGTGAAAATGTCCTTTGAGGACAAGCCGGTCCCCGGTGGAACGCTGACGATCTATCAGGTCGCTGTTCCCGTTTGGCAGGAGGATCATTATGAATTTGTCTATACGCAGCCTTTTGATGATTGTCTGTTACCTCTCGATGATTTCAGCACACCCGACTCGGCCAATGGGTTTGTCGAGTATGTGATCGATCACGATATTTTGGGTATAGAAGAGACGATCAGCGATCATGGCGTGGTTATGTTCGATCGCCTGGAGCAAGGACTGTATTTGCTCGTTCAGCAGGAGGCTGCAGAAGGCTATTTTTGCGCAACACCTTTCATGATCAGCGTTCCGATGTATGTCGAGGATGATTGGGTTTATGATATCGATGCTACACCAAAGGTGGATCTCGAGCGTGAGCCTGTTCCGCCTCCTCCTGTTACACCTCCCGATATCCCCCAGACGGGTATGCTGCAGTGGCCGATTCCTGTGATGGCGATTTCCGGCATTGCGCTTTTCATGACTGGTTGGTTACTCTTCTTCAGAAGAAAGAGCCGTGGCGATGAAGCGTAGTTTTGGTGCGATCTTTATGGTTCTTGGGCTTGCGCTTTTGACGGGTGCGTTGCTTCTGTATCTGAGCAACCATAAGGAAGAGGAACAGGCTGAGCTTTCGGTGCAGGAATTCATGCCGCAAGTGGTTGAACGCATCGAGCTTAATGTGCAGGCACTCAAACAACAGGTTGACATGCAGGAAAGTCCATCTGAATCTGTTGAGAGTGAGTCGCAGATGCCGTATGAACCGGACTATTACAGCACAGAAATGACGGTCGAAACAATTGACGGTTATGATTTTATTGGCTATTTAACAATTGATAAACTGGATCTGCAGCTGCCGATCCTTGCGCAGTCAGATGATGCGAAGCTGAAAAAATCGCCGTGCCGTTTTTCAGGCGCGACGAAAACCAACGATCTTGTGATTGGTGCACATAATTATAGTCGTCATTTTGGCAGGATCACGGAACTCAAGAGTGGAGATATCATTTATCTAACCGATATGGACGGAAGAATATGGAAATATACCTATGTGACACAAGAGATTTTAGGACCCAATGATGTCGATATTCTTACAAATGCAGAATACGCGCTGACGCTTTTCACCTGTACCTACGGTGGTCGTAGCCGTATTACGCTTCGCTTTGATCTTGTGGAGACATAAGTGTAAAAAGTCCGAAATTGAAAATTTGATAAAACAATTCCCTGCAAAATCAGGAGTTCTTTCCTGTATTTTGCAGGGAATTTTCAACTTTTTGTTGGAAGTGTTTTAATGAAATGAGATTTATTAGCAGTCCCTTAATTCTTTTTATCCGCCGCAATCTTCGACATAGAGCTCGCGCACTGCGTTGGGATCAGCCTTGGGGGCGGTCTCTTTGGCAGGAGCTGCGGGAGCTTCTTTCTGCGGATTGTTGCGGTAGGCGAGGAACTTCGGAGCAACCTGAGGGAACAGGGCGTAGGAAAGAACGTCCTCTTCGCACTTGGCAAGATCGCCGGCTTCCTTGCGGTACTTTTCCAGTTCCGGTTCAAGAAGATCTGCAGGGCGGCAGGTGATAACCTTGTCATCGCCGATGCACTTTCTGCGGACTTCCTCATTAACTTCACCGGGCAGCTTGCCATATTCACCGCGGAGCAGACCCTTGGATTCCTTCGGAACCATCTTGTAGCGCTCGCCGCCGATGATGTTCATAACGGCCTGCGTGCCAACGATCTGGCTGGTCGGAGTGACAAGGGGAGGATAACCGAAGTCCTTACGAACACGGGGAACCTCAGCAAGAACATCGTAGTAACGATCTTCCTGTCCAGCTTGTTTGAGCTGACCGAGCATATTCGATAACATGCCGCCAGGAACCTGATACATCAGGGCCTTGGTATCCACATTGAGCACCTTGGGATCCAATGTGCCGTCCTTCTTGAGTTTTTCAGCGACCTTGCGGAAGTGAACGGCAGCTTCATTTAGCTTGACCAGATCCATACCGGTATCACGTTCAGTGCCCTCGAGCGTTGCAACCAAGGACTCGGTTGCCGGCTGAGAGGTGCCATTTGCAAGGGGTGAGAGCGCACAGTCAACGATATCCACGCCTGCCTGAGCGGCCATCAGGTTGACCATGTCGCCCGTGCCGGCGGTGTTATGCGTGTGCATATGGATGGGGACGGAGACATTGTCCTTGAGCTTCTTGACCAGCTCAAATGCGTGGTAGGGAAGCAGGAGGTTTGCCATGTCTTTGATGCAGATGGAATCAGCACCCATCTTCTCAAGCTCCTTGGCAACATTGACAAAATACTCGTCATTATGGACGGGACTGACGGTGTAGCTCAGAGCGACCTCGGCCCATGCTCCATACTTCTTCACGGACTCAACGGCCTTGCGCAGATTACGAATGTCGTTCAGGGCATCAAAAACTCGAACAACATCAATGCCGTTTTCGATAGACTTCTTGCAGAACTCTTCGACGACATCGTCGGCATAGTGCTTGTAGCCAAGGATGTTCTGGCCACGGAAGAGCATTTGCAGCTTGGTTTTGGGCATGTGCTTTTTAATGGTACGCAGTCTTTCCCACGGATCTTCATTCAAAAAACGCATACAAACGTCGAAGGTTGCACCGCCCCAACACTCGCAGGACCAGTAGCCCATATTGTCGAGCATTTCAAGCGCGGGGAGCATATCCTCTAAACGCATACGGGTTGCAGCCTGCGACTGGTGTGCGTCACGGAGAATGGTTTCAGTAATTTTTAAGGGATTCTTTTTCATAAGTTAACCTCCTTAACCGCCGAGCAGAGCAATAAATACGCCTGCGGCAACAGCAGAGCCGATAACACCGGCAACGTTCGGGCCCATCGCGTGCATGAGTAAGAAGTTGGAAGGATCATCCTTCTGTCCTACTTTCTGCGAAACACGAGCTGCCATCGGAACGGCGGAAACACCGGCAGAGCCAATAAGCGGATTGATCTTCTTGCCTTCCGGCAGGAAGAGATTCATGAACTTTGCGAGCAGAACGCCGCCTGCGCTACCGCCTGCAAAGGCGAAGATACCAAGTGCGAGGATACCGAGAGTCTTCGGATCGAGGAAGCTTTCTGCTTTTGCGGTAGCGCCGACCGAGACGCCGAGGAAGATGACAACGATGTTCATCAGCTCGTTCTGAGCGGTCTTTGCCAAGCGTTCTGTAACGCCGCATTCACGGAACAGGTTACCGAGCATTAAGCAGCCAATCAGGGGCACTGCGCTCGGCAGGATCAATGCTACAAAAGCGGTAACAGCGATCGGGAAAATGATCTTTTCCTTCTTGCTGACAGTTCGCAGATTGTCCATACGGATGAGTCGTTCCTTCTTGGTTGTCAGGCCCCTCATAATGGGAGGCTGAATAACAGGAACGAGAGCCATATAGGAATATGCTGCGATTGCGATGGGGCCAAGCAGCTCCGGTGAGAGCAGGGAGGTAGTGTAGATTGCAGTGGGGCCGTCTGCACCACCGATGATACCGATGGAACCGGCCTCTTGCTGATTGAAGCCCAGAACGCTGTTTGCGAGGATGAATGCAACGAAAATGCCAAGCTGCGCAGCAGCACCGAGGAACAGGCTCTTCGGATTTGCAATCAGCGGAGCGAAATCGGTCATTGCGCCAACGCCGATGAAGATCAAGCACGGATAAATACCGAGTTTGACCCCCAGGTAGAGGATATCGATCAAACCTGCGGTCTCAGTCGAGCCGTCGGGAAGGGTAATACCGTCTTTGATCAGGGACCAATTGATGTGTCCACCTTCAAAAATCTCGCTGTGGAACATTCCTGCACCGGGCAGGTTGGTCAAAAGCATACCAAATGCGATGGGCAAAAGGAGCAGCGGTTCAAACCCCTTGCCGATGGCAAGATACATCAGGACGAAGGAAATGAGGATCATCACAATGGGCTTCCAGTCAGCAGAATTGACGAGTTTCTTCACACCGGTTTGCTCAAGGAAGTCTGCCAGCGCTTCGCTGTTGGTCTTATCATCGGAAGTGGCTTTCTGCTGATTGGAAGATTCTTCCTGCAGGGAAGTATTTTGGGTGCCGGTAGTCAGGACTTGGGGCTCTTCAGAAGCGGAAGCTGCCAGAGTGAAGCACAAACATACAAGGAAGGCCAACACCAAAAGCGCGATGGAAAGCCGATGCGCCTTTTTGCTGTTCTTAAACATATCTGTTTCTCTCCTTAGTTGCGATCAGGTAATGGAGCAGATCAGAGCCTGAGTTTCAACGCTGTCGCCCTTGCGAACATTGACACCGGAAACCGTGCCATCACACGGAGCAAGGATCTCATTTTCCATCTTCATAGCCTCGAGGATGACAAGAACTGTGCCCTTGGTAACCTTCTGACCGTTCTGAACACGAACATCCAGAATTGTACCAGGCATCGGTGCTTTGACTTGCATCCCACCTGCGGGAGTTGCAGCTGGTGCGGGCTTTGCCGCGGGAGCATTCATGGTGGAGGGAGCGTTCATTTCCTCGATCTCGATCTCATACAGAGAACCATTGACATTAACACGATACTTTTTCATTTTTATATTTCCTTTCTTCATTAAATTTTCTTGATGGACACGATGCGAAGTGCGGCTGCGTTGGTGCCGGAATATTCAGCGACAGCGGCAGACAGAGCAGCGACGAGCTCAGCGCGGTTGGGGATCTCGTCGGTTATTTGGGCGGTGGGGACAGTTTCTTTGGGTGTTTCTTTGCGATCACGGCAGAGCATACCTAGCAGGTAGCATAAGCCGATGATCAGGGATAGCACGATAAAGACCGTTGCAAATCCAATGACAACAACAAACCAGTTTTCCATATGGTTCCTCCTTATGTTTTTCTATCATCAGGCGCGTGCGCCGTACGAGATGTTCATTAGGCCTCGATGGTGAAGCCCTTTTGTGCCAGGAGCTTGCCGTTGATGTAGACCTCTACGAGGAAACGGCCGGTCTGGACAGTTGTTTTGCCGTCTGCATCAAGCTGCAACGGCTTAGGAACGATGCCGGTGTGACGGCGCTCGAACCAGACAGAAGCCCATGTCATTTCACGGTCATCTACCAGGATGACACCGCCTTGAGATGCTCGTCTGACAACATAGGTCACATGAACCTTGTCATTGATGACTGCAGTAGAAAGATCGCAGCTGTCAATCTGGATGCACATGGCGATATCTTCATCTGACTTGAAGCTCGTGCGACGTTCGCTCAGAAGGTCACGGAAGTCCCACGTATCCTTATCAGGCTTTTTCCACAGTGCGATTAGGCTGTCGGACTCGTATCCGTCGCCGTAGGGGGTGGCAGGGAGAATCTGGTAGCCGTTAAAAGGAATCGCATCAGCAGTTGATGCTTCGATCGTGGTTGTTCCGAAAATGCGGGGATATGTATTGCTGTCGGTATCCAATGCCATCAGGGTGATCTCATAATATGCATTGGACGGCAGATACTGTAACGTTACGGAATTTTCAACAGCAGAAGAGCAGGAAACACTGGGGACTGCATATCCTTCTTCTTCGTTATAATAGCCGTCCTTCAGCTTGTAGCTGATTCGCCACTGACCGTCCGGTTCTCCGGCCGGTGTGTCCCAGGTAACGATGAGATTGCCGTTTTCGTCGGCAGAGGCATTCAGGTTGTTGACGATAATCGGGTTTTCGACCAATTCCAGATGCTCAGGATCAGCCATTCCGTGTGTGAACAATGAGAAAATATAGGCCGTCTTGAAGTCGGGGACGGTGATATCAATGGTCGTTTCCGTTGTTTCGACTCGCTTATAGTTTCCGCTGGGTTCCTGATAAGAGATTGTCCACTTATCCGGCGTGCTTGCTGTGCTGTCCCAACCGAGGGTAATGGTGTTGTCCACGATATTCTTGATCTCGAAATTACTGACAACGACACGGGGATAAACATCGTATTCTGTGCTGTTTTCACCTACAATGAAAATACTGTCAACGTTTTCAATTGTGAATACATAGGTTTTGTACAGCTCAAGACCGTTGATCTGATAGCTTTCGCCATCGAAACGGTAGGTGTGTGCATCGCTGCCGTCCGATTGCGCGTAGCTAAGCTTCCACTGAGACGGTACAGGTCCCTTGTGATCAAAAGACAACATCACATCGCCATCATTATTCAATCGTTCAAGTTTGATATCCGAAATGGTCGTATATTCATTCGTTGTTTCGACCATGGACGGAACAGCCGTGGAAAAATCGTGATATTTTGCAGCCTCGACGCTGATGGTGTAGGAGGTTTTTTCCTTGAGGTCTGCAAAACAGTACTGATGATCGGAGCGCAGTGCTGTGTGGACATTGCCGAAGGAATCGGTACACAGCACATTAAAATGCTCGGGATTGTCATCGGAAATGATCTCAACAATGATCTGCGAGGGAGTTGTTGAAACGCTCTTGATTTCCGTCACATCGATAAAGTACCAGTTGATCAGGAAGTAGCCTCCGACGGCCAATGCTAGGAAGATCGCTGCAATGACGATCCAGCGAAGCCGTGAGGTCTTCTTTTTCTCGGAAGGCTCGTCTTCATCACTAAGGGTATCGGCAGAGATCTTGTCGGCATACTCGTGCATTGGGACAGAAGTCTCTTGCACTTGTTCGGCTTCTTTGGAGAGCTCAGGCTCCTCAGACGGGGTAATTTGATCATCCTTCGAAACACCAACGGTAAACTCGACATTTGGGCCCGGTGCATCGATGTATTCATTGACGGAGGCCATAAGTGCATCAAAATCCATCTGCTCCGGCAGATCGGCAGGAGCTTCCTCCGCAACAGCATCGGCTTCCTCAACAGGGGTCTCGGGCTGCTCAGCCTCTTCGGTTACTACATCATTACCGACGGTACTACGGTCAGGAGCAAAGCTTTCACGGAAGTTTTCATCGAGTGCATCGGCATCTGTCATGCGGATGGGTCCTTCTTCGGTCGGCTCATCAATCAGAGGCAGAGGATCCAGCTCGGCCACGATCGGAGGTGCGATCAGACTGTCGGAAATGTTGTTTCGCTGGAGATAATTTACAATATCCTGCTTCATTTCCTCAGGAGTCTGGTAACGATCTTCCTTTTTGAACGCACAAGCCTTCAGGACAATCGCAGCCAGTTCATAATCGGCATAGATCGGGGTAGGCAAGGGCTTGCCGGTCAGACGCAGCTTGTCTGCCATTGCACCGTTGGTGCTCTCGTCCTCGAACGGAGAGTGATTGCCGTTGTATATGCGGTAGAGCAGCATGCCCAACGAATAAATGTCGACCGTATGATTTGCAGTCATCATAATGTCAGACAATTCCGGCGCAGAGTACGCTCCAATATATTCTTCCGGAACGGTTGCGTACTTCAAAAATTCTATTTCCGTCAGACCAAGGCCACCAAGCAGGAATTTTCCGTTTGGAAGAAGGTAAACATTTTCGGGGGTGATGTTCATATGCATATATCCGCCTTGACGGCATGCAATGACCGAGTCGCACAGATCAATGGCAAGATTGACAGCTCGCAGATGTGTCATTGCATTCATATTCACAAACTCACCGAGTGAGATGTTCAGAGGATACAATACATACACGTCATAGCCAACGCCGCTCTCCTTGGCTTCGATCTGGTGTGAGATCGCGCCGACAAAACCGCCATTTTTGCTCAAGCGCTGACCGATAGAGAGCTCCTTTGCGATATCCTCGGCCAGGTTGCCGTAATATGCATGGACAGCAGCTTCGTCGGGATACGCTCCGGATAGGATCAAAGCGCGAATGCGGCTGTCGTTTTCGGGCAGGGAAATAATCTTTAAGATATAATGCTCGTCTTTGTCATCCTTTCGTAGGATGTAACTTGAGCGTCCATTCTGTCCAATGTGCTCTTTCTCCAGATTAAGGCCGTCGAGCAAGGGTGAGATCATCTTCAAATCGGACATCATTACGCCTCCTTTTGTTAATACTCAAATTCTCACATATATATAGTATAATATTTTTTGAAAAAAATCAATAAGATTCTTGTCATATGAGAAATAAAATGTTATTATATAGAAAATCGGATACGATTGAAAGGAGATCCACGGATGGAAAATAAGGTCGTATGTTACTATTGCGGCACGATCTACGATGCCGATGCGGAAAAATGTCCGCTCTGCGGAGGAACCGTCAGGGCAAAGGAGGAAGAATCGCTTCAGCCGATACAGCGCCGTAGAATCACGGATCAGGAGCGAAGAGAACGCCGCCGAAGCTCTTCTCAGGGGGGGAAGTTTGCCTCCGGTAACAAGAAGAGAACGGAAACAACTGAAGATAAGGAAAAGAAAACCACAAAGAGTATGCTCATTGCAGCACTTGTGATGCTGTCTTTGGCTGTGATCTCGGTGACATGGTTTATCGGGGATATGATCGGCTGGTGGGGCGGCTTCGAGGATGCGGTGGAACGCCCCAATGAAAGCGTTGAGATTGACTTCTCCAATGAGAAATGTCAGTACCTGAGTCTCTCTGAGAAAACGATTCAGCTTGAGAATATCGGCCAGAGCGCAGAACTCAAGATCAGCGTCAATGTAGAGTGCAGAGAGGAAATTAGAATCACTTTCCCGGATGCGGCGATCGTGACTGCAGTCAGCGATCAGCCCTCTCAGGTTGAAGATGATACCAAGAGCGATATTTGGCTTCTGACAGCTGTCTCTGAAGGAAAGGCACAGATGGTCTTTGCCTGTGGCGAGTTCCATGAAGTTTGCGATATTTATGTTGGTAAGCAGGCTCAGCCGACACAGCCTGATGTCACAGAGGATCCGACCGAACCGATCGTACCTGATGAGGACTTCGAGCCTGTGCTGAACTTTACGGAGGACATTTCGCTGTACCAAAAGGGCGAGAGCGTCCCGCTGCGTGTGATGAATCTGCCTGCTGGCGCGACTGTAACCTGGAAGAGCGCAGATGAAACCGTCGCTAAGGTCGATGAAAACGGCATTCTGACCGCAGTCGGTGGCGGCACGACCACAATTACCGCTGAGGTATTTGGTAAATCTACCGAAATTATGGTTCGTTGCCCGTTTGACCAAAGCGGCAACATTGGCGCACATCTGGAATATACTGACGTGACGATCCGCGTAGGGGAGAGCTACTATCTGTATCTGTATGATAGCGAGGGCTACCGCATCACAGATGTCGTATATGAAGTGTCTGACGATGGTGTTGTTTCCATTGAAGATGGAAAAGTCACCGGTGTGACCGGCGGCGATTATGTAGTCATTACTGTCAAATATAACAACGAAGAATTCGAGTGCATCGTTCGTGTTCGTTGGTAATATCGAACCAAATATAGCGTTTTCCGAATTCGGAAAACGCTATATTTTGTAAAATGAATGCGTGGTTACATAAATATACCGCATTTTGTTTGTTAAAATCACGAAACAAGTCGCTTTATAGGCTCCGCCTTTGTAGGAATGCACAAAATTGAATTTTTTACCAAAAAAGTGTGGACTTTTTTACATTAAAGTGATACAATGTTTTCGAACTCATTCATGGGACACCATGAAAATTTGGAAGGAGAGTTAATCATGAAAAAAATGATCGCGGCATTGTTGCTGGTTGCAATGATCCTGACCATGCTTCCGATCTCTGCTACTGCAGCAAAGAGCGAGCAGGCCATCGAGATCTCTGCTAAGGCAATGGCTACCATCAATGAAGACGTTTGGGATCTCATCGATGCCTATGAGGCAGAACATGTTATGGCCAAGCGTGGCAAGAAGGTCTCTGCAAACGATTTTGCAAAGATCACCTTCGAGATCGAGGACCTTGTTAAGGGTACTGATACTTTCGTCGAAGGCTCCATCAATCGTAACGGCGATTTCTTCACCTGGGAAACCACAGAAGGCATCGTTTGCGGCTATTCTCCGCTGCTCCGTTACCGTGAGAGCAAGGTCGACAGAAGTGTTATGAGAGGTGAAAACATCTCCACCACCTCTTTTGCAACCAAGGGTTCCACCCCCACCAGCAAGGCTGTTTACCTCATCTCCCCGTACTACAACGATTCTTACTCCGCTGACAGCAGCTTCACCAACCAGTACAAGAACGAAGGTAAGAGCATTGCTTCCGCTACTGGCGGAACCTTCACTCAGTACGGCTATACCGCAGCTACCGTTACCAACATTGCTAAGGCTATGCAGTCCGGCGCGGTCGTTCTGTTTGACTCCCACGGCATTACCGACTACTCCAATGGCGAAGACTATGTCTCCCGTGCAAATACCTCTTATCTTTGCCTGAACACCGGCACCGGCATCACCAGCTCCGATATGGCTGCTGTTTCCGGCACCTATGGCACCTATTACCATGCTTTCAACGGCGGCAGCTCCACCTACTGCGTCGACGGAACCGCAATCTCCAACCATATGACTGCAAACGCTCCGAGCAGCATTCTCTGGATGGCCATCTGCCTCGGCATGGCTACCAAGGGTCTGAATGCTCCGATGCGTTCTCGCGGTGTTGAGGTTGTTTACGGCTACTCCCAGTCCGTTTCCTTCACCGGCGACTATAAGTACGAAGCAGCCTTCTGGAACAACATGAAGGCTGGCAAGACTGTTGCACAGGCTTGCTCCTCCATGAAGTCCTCCTACGGCAAGTGGGATCCGGCTTACAGCTCCTACTCCGAGAGCAGTGCGAGAAATAACTACGTTGCATTCCCGATTGTTGTTTCTGACGAGGACGCATATCCCGGCCAGGGTAAGGTCGACGCAGTTCAGAATGTTTACTCCACCTGGACTCTGTTCCAGAAGGACAGCGGTTCTGACAGCGGCAACAACTCCGGTTCTAACTCCGGCAGCAACTCCGGTTCTACCACCACTTCCGGCGATACCTATGAGCTTGTTACCAGCTCTTCTGCACTGACCGCAGGCAACTACATCATCCTTGCAGCTGCTGACGGCAACTATGCAGGCAACTATGGCTACTACGCACTGACCACCAGCGGTGACAGCTCCTATGCTGCAATGAGCGCTGAGGGCTTGAGCTTCGACTCCCTGCCTACCAGCCTGACTTGTGATGCATCCATCGCTTCTGACTATGTTTGGAAGCTGAGCGGCTCCCGTACCAGCTTCACTCTTTCGAGCGGCAGCAACTATCTGATCAGCGCTTCTAACTCCACCAAGTTGTCCCTGAGCACCAGCTCCACTTCTTGGGCCGGCACTTATGGCTCCAGCGCACAGGGCTTCCGTGTTAAGGGCAACAGCCGTTACATCTCCCTGCGTGACGACATCAGCACTACCGGTGCAAACGGCAACCCCTTGTTCTGTACTGTCAGCTCCACCAGCTCCGGTACTACCTACCTGAACTTCTACAAGCAGACCTCCGGTAGCTCCAGCTCTACCCCGACTCCGACCGGAACGACTGCTTGCCCGCACACCAGCACCACTACTTCTACCACTGCAGCTACTTGTACTACAGCTGGCAAGACCACTTACACCTGTAAGGCTTGCGGTGCTGTCGTGAAGACCACGAGCATTCCCGCTCTGGGCCATAGCTACAAGTACACCAGCAACAACAACGGCACTCATAAGATCACCTGTGCTCGTTGCACCTATTCTTCCAGCGCAAACTGCACCTACTCCAGCAACAAGTGCTCCTACTGCGGCTACAACAAGCCGTCCAGCAGCTCCGGTAGCACCACCACTACTGCTATCCCGAGTGGCCAGTATGTTATCGCAGCTAAGGTTGGCAACACCTACTATGCAATGTCCAACAGCTTTGCAAGCAAGATCGCTTCTAAGGCTATTACCGTCAACAACGGTACTATCTCTGCTGACGCAGCGACCGGCTATGTTGTCAACATCACTGCCAACGGCAGCAATTACACCATCGACAATGGATCTAAGTACCTGAAGTACTCCTCCAGCACCAACTTCACCACCAGCACTACTGCATACAACTGGAAGATCGGCGCTGGCGTGAACGGCACTTATCGCATCACTGCTTCTGGTAGCACCAGCCGTGGCATCATCTTCTATAAGAGCACTGCTAAGTTCGGTGCATATGCCATCAGCAATGCAACTGCTACTTCTAGCACCTACTATGATGTTGAGCTGATCCCTGTTACCGGTTCTTCCTCTGGCTCTGACAGTGGTTCTAACTCCGGTTCCACTTCTTCCGGCACCTATACCTACGAACTGGTTACCAGCTCTTCTGATCTGACTGCAGGCTCCTACATCATCATCGCTGAGGCTGATGGCAGCTATGCAGGAAATTACAGCTACTACGCTCTGACCACCAATGGTGATACCAACTATGCTGCAATGAGCGCTTCCGGCATCAATCTCAATGGTCTGCCCTCCGCTTTGACTTGCGACGCTTCTTCCGTCTCTACTTTCGAGTGGACCTTGAGTGGCTCCAGAACGAGCTTCAAGCTCTCTGCTAACGGCAAGTACCTGATCAGCGCTTCCGGTTCCACCAAGCTGTCCCTGAGCACCAGCTCTACCTCTTGGTCCGCAACCTACTCCTCCAGCTACCAGGGCTTCCGTGTAAAGGGCAACAGCCGTTACATCTCCCTGCGTGACGACATCAGCACTACCGGCGCAAACGGTCTGCCTTTGTTCTGCACTGTCAGCTCCACCAGTTCCGGAACCACCTACCTGCACTTCTATAAGCTGGTCACCGACTAAGATTTTCGATCGCATCCAATATATTACGCCCCCCGATGCTTCAGCATCGGGGGGTTCAAATATTTTCTATTGCAAATGGATGTTTATTATGATAAAATATACTCAAATATTTCATGTTGGAGGAACTTTTATGTCGATTCAGTCTCGATTTAAGGATGAATCCCCGACCAAGACCGTTGAGAAGATCCAAGCGCTTCTGTTGTCTTACGGAATCGAAACAGTAGAGGAATGGTCTGAGTCCGGTGTCAGGAATTGCTTTTCTTGTCGTGTCACGGTAAAGGGTACCAGCTTTGGTGCAAACGGAAAAGGCATCAATAAGGAGTTTGCCCGTGCCAGTGGTTATGCTGAATTCATGGAGAGAATGCAGAGCGGGTTCCTCGCAAAACGAACGATCCGTGAGCATTTGATTAATTACGCCGATGAACTGCAAATGGAAAAGAATGAATTGATGGAGCAATGTGCTGACTTTGTGAATTCAATTTCTAAGGGTCTGAGTGATTTGTTTTCCACGCAGATTCCTGCGGATCATATCCGCAGCAAATGCTTGGAGCCTGAAACCGATGAGACGGTTGCAATCGCAGTACCGTATTATAATTTTACGAAGGACAAAATTACGTACTTGCCTAAGAAGGCATTGCCGTTCTTCTATACTACCAATGGACTGGCGGCCGGAAATACTTTGGAGGAAGCCTGCGTACAGAGCCTGAGTGAGATTTTTGAGCGTCACAATGTCATTCGTTACTTCTTCGGTGGCTTTACACCACCCTCAGTTCCTGACGAGTATTTACGTCAATTTGAAAAGCCGTATGAGATCATTCAAAACCTGCGTGAGCATGGTTTTGAAGTAATTATCAAAGATTGCTCTATGGGTGAGCCATACCCGCTTGTTGCAGCGGTTGCCATTGATAAGAAGAGCCATGGCTACCATGTTCATATGGGCTCACATCCTGTTTTTGAGATCGCGCTGGAGCGAAGCTTAACGGAAATGTTCCAGGGCAGAAATCTCACGAGTGTTGCCTCTATGAAGGAATTTTCCGTATCCGGCGCAAAGGGTCGCTCTCATGGAGAGCTGGTTGAACTCTTGACGAAGGGCTGCGGTAAGTATTCAATGTCCTTCTTTGCAGGGAAGCCCACCTATGAGTTTAAGCCTTTCGCTGACCGCTCACATATGAATAATCGTGAGATGCTTAAGGAATTTATCGATTATTATGCGCAAAAAGGTCATGATGTTTATGTAAGGGATATTTCCCATCTCGGTTTTCAGTCTGTCAGCATTATTGTTCCTGGAATTAGCGAGGCTTTCCCGCACAATTTGTTGGAGCAATTTCCGGAATCGTTGTATTATCAGCGCTATAAGGATGCCGCGTTTGATATTGATAAGCTCAACGGTCAGCAGCTGATGGATTATCGTTTGTATCTGAATTATCTGCTTTCTAACCACGGACTTGCTGCCCTTCGCATTCATTCCTTGACCGGAATGAGAATTGGCGGCGATCTGGTTCGCACCTCCACTTACTATGCGCGTATTTTGTATACCTATATCGAATGGAATTTCAACCAGGACAATGCGATTCGTTTCGCAAAGGTTGCAGCCACTGAGATTGACGGCGATGCCTCTTCCTACTTATCTTGTCTGTGCACATATTATGACTACAGAAAAGCAAAGCACGACGAGGATATGATTTACGCAGGCTTGTGTGTATTGTATGCGAAAGAAACCGTCGACGCTGTCAAGTATGCATTGGATCATGGTGAAAACCCGTTTAAGAACTGTGTCGTCCGTTGCGATTTCCAAAGCTGTGATTCCTGTATGGCAAGGAGTACTTGCACAGCAGCTGAAACACAGAAGCTGATTGCGAAGGTGCGAAAGGCAGTGCTTGATTTTGATAATCCATCGGCATTTACTCGAATTGCGCAGCTGCAGCGCCAAATGAATTAAAAAAATAAGAGCCCGGACAAATGTCCGAGCTCTCAGTCTGTCGAAAAACTCGTTTTTCGACAGACTGTCAGAGTTCAAAAAGGCGGCAAGACGAGCAAACCGAGTTCGTCGGCGTACGATGGTACGGTAGAGCTCGGTTTGCGATGTAAGTCAAAATGTCTTGCGTAGCAAGCATTGAAAGCGTTTTTGGCTTATATCAGAGTTATATTCACAACAGGCTATTTGAACACAGATCGCCAACCGTCAAAAAATTAGCATTTTGACGATTGGCGACTTTTTTGACACTCTGAGAGTCCGGACAAATGTCCGAGCTCTTATTTTATCTGTTTTCGTACATTTTTTTGTAGTAGTTCTGGTAGTCTCCGCTGAGGATCTCTTCCCACCATGCGCGGTTGTCCAAATACCACTGAATCGTCTTTGCAATACCGCTGTCGAAATCGGTTTCCGGCAGCCAACCAAGTTCATCGTGGATCTTTGTCGGGTCGATCGCATAGCGCATATCGTGGCCAGGACGATCTTTGACAAAACGAATGAGGGTCTCAGGCTTACCCAATGCGCGTAGAATGGTCTTTACGACCTCGAGATTGCTGCGCTCGTTGTGACCACCGATATTGTACACCTCACCAACGCGACCTCTGCGCATAACTGCATCAATGGCAGCACAATGGTCTGCAACATACAGCCAGTCACGGATATTTGCTCCGTCACCGTAAACGGGCAGAGATTCGTCGGCCAATGCACGGGAGATCATGAGCGGGATCAGCTTCTCAGGGAAGTGATACGGGCCATAGTTGTTGCTGCAACGGGAAATCGAAACAGGAAGTCCGAATGTACGGTGATAGGCGAGTACCAAAAGGTCCGCACTTGCCTTCGAGGCAGAGTAGGGGCTGCTCGTATGGATCGGAGTCTCCTCAGTGAACATCAGCTCGGGACGATCGAGAGGAAGATCTCCGTAGACTTCATCGGTCGAAACTTGATGATATCTGCCAACGCCATATTTTCTGCAAGCGTCCATCAGCGTCTGGGTACCGAGAATGTTGGTTCTAAGGAACAGACCGGGATCTTCGATGGAGCGGTCAACATGGCTCTCAGCGGCGAAGTTGACAACGATATCAGGCTTCTCTTCTGCAAAAAGCTGGTCAACACACTTGGAATCCGCAATATCACCCTTGACAAAACGGAAATTCTCCTTTTCCATCAGAGGAGCAAGGGTGGATAGATTGCCCGCATAGGTCAACGCATCGAGACATACCAAGCGATCCTGCGGATTCTTTTCTGCTTCCCAGAACAAGAAATTACTGCCGATAAAGCCGGCACCACCGGTAACTAAAATTGTCATATCATTCACCTCAATACATTAAGCTGCCGTCTGCGACCTTCTTCAGGTGCTGTCCGTAGGGGGACTTGCCGTAGCGTTTCGCAGCTTCCAGCAGCTCTTCTTTTGTGATCCACTTTGCAAGGTAAGCGATCTCCTCCAAAGCGGAGATCATCACGCCCTGACGATTCTGCACCGTTTGAACAAACTGTGACGCTTCAATCAGCGAGTCCATAGTGCCGGTGTCGAGCCAGGCAAAGCCACGACCAAGGATCTGTGCACACAGAGTACCGTCTTCTAGATACATTCGGTTTAAGTCAGTGATCTCTAGTTCGCCTCTCTTGGAGGGTTTTACCTGTTTTGCATAGTCAACAACACGATTGTCATAGAAATAAAGGCCGGTAATACAGTAATTCGACTTCGGGTTTTCCGGCTTTTCTTCCACGGATAGAACCTTTCTGTTATTATCGAACTCTGCAATGCCAAAGCGCTGCGGGTCGTTGACATAGTATGTAAAGATCGTAGCCTTTCCATCGTTGGCATTTTCGACAGCCTCAGCAAGCTTCTTTCTAAAGTAGCTTCCGTAGAAGATATTATCACCGAGGATCATGGCGCAAGTGTCATCACCGATGAATTCCTCGCCGATCAGGAAGGCCTGAGCCAGACCGTCGGGACTCGGCTGTTCGGCATAACTTAGAGAGATGCCATAGGATGAGCCATCACCGAGCAGCTCCTTGAAACGGGGAAGATCTGTCGGGGTTGAGATGATCAGAATATCCCGAATACCTGCAAGCATCAGGGTCGAGAGGGGATAGAAGATCATCGGCTTGTCATAGATGGGAAGAAGCTGCTTAGAGGTCACATTTGTCAGCGGATACAGACGGGTGCCGGAGCCGCCGGCAAGAACAATACCTTTCATTTGTTTGTCCCCCTTCTTATTTATGTGCTGTGATGATAACATCGCAGATACGGTCGATTTCTTCTGTGGAAATATCGGCATAGAGCGGCAGGCTCAGCACGCATTCAGAGGCTGCTTTTGCAATCGGGGTTTCCTGCGGCTGCTGATCATAGCACGCAAAAGTGTTTGTAAGAGGATAAAAATATCGACGCGCAAAGATTTCGTGTTCCTGTAGTTCCTTCGATAAGCCCTCACGCCCCATACCGAAGCGCTCTGCGTCAATGAAAATAGGGAAGTATGCATAATTAGAAACGACCTCGGCTTGTTCGGGCTTGAAGGTCAGACCATCCAATTGGCCAAGACGCTTCAGATAATGCTCCGTAGCCCTCTTGCGTTTACCGATTTCCTCATCGATATGGCGCAGATTGCAAAGGCCCATTGCAGCTTGGAAATCGCTCATTTTTGCATTGCCGCCTGCGTAGGGGACATCGTCCTCTGCAGCAAGACCGAAATTCTTCATTACATTCATCTTCTGCGCCAAAGCTTCGTCCTGGCAGGAAACGCAGCCGCCTTCGATCGTATGGAAGACCTTAGTGGCGTGGAAGCTGAACATAGATGCATCACCATAGCTTGCAATGCTCTTTCCGCGATATGTAATGCCGAAAGCGTGCGCAGCATCGTAGATGACCTTGAGATCGTGTTTCTTTGCAATTGCCTCGATTGCCTCAACATTACAAATACTTCCGTAGACATGAACGGGCACGATGGCGCGCGTGTTTTCATTGATCAGTTCTTCGATCTTGGTTGGATCTATCGTAAACGTTACCGGATCGATATCACAAAATACCGGCTTCAGACCACAGCGTACAATGGCTTGTGTTGTGGATGCGAATGTGAAGGGTGTTGTGATGACCTCACCCTCGGGCACCAAGGCCTTGATCGCAAGTTCCAGCGCCAAATGCCCGTTGGTTGCAAGCACAACTGCTTTGGAATCCAAGTAATCCTGCAAACGGGCGGTCAATTCTTGATGCTTTTGGCCATTATTCGTCAGCCAGCGAGTATCCCACAGGGAACGAATTTCGTCACAATACTCCTCGAAAGGAGGCATGGACGATCGGGTTACATTGATTTTTGACATAATTTACTCCGATCGAAGTTATTTTACCAAAACCTTGATATATTGATCGAGATTTTCCATGTAATGATTAAGCTGCTGGGCGGTCTCAAAGCGCAGGATCGCAGAGCCGATGGTCTGATTTGCCATTCGAAAGGAGAAAACCTTGTTGCCGCTGAAGACATCGAGTTTTGTTTCAACAACAAAGCGCTTCCGGAATTCCTCGTCTATCCACAAGGAATCAAAGACACCATCCTTTTTTGAATGCAGGACAAGGATTGCCCAGTGACCGTTGTACTTAGGGTCAGAATCAATGCCGACTACAGGTTCTCCCACAGCGGCACGCACAGCATTGGTGACCAGATCGACATTTGTAGCCATGGTCAGAACCTCAGACAGACGATTGCCGCCGGCTCGAGGGGAGACCTCCATGATATACACTTTGCCGTTTGGGGCCAGGCGTGCTTCAATGTTATACAGAGAGGTCTTCATACCAAGAAGGGTCAATAGACGCTGCAGCTCGCTGCGCAGCTCGTCCTGCGCCCACTGCGGCATCGAGGAGGGCCACGTGTGCGCAGTCGGTGCAAAGGGAGAAAAAGAACCTTCGTTGAAATGCTGGTCGTCAAAGGATGCGTAAACGAGCTTGCCGTCAATAGAGAAAGAATCAGAGCCGGTCGTATAGCCGACCTTTTCGATATATTCTTCGACTATAACACGATTCGTAAAGGAATATTTCAAGGCAAGTGCAACAGCATCGGCAAGCTCGGCAGGGGAGTCGACTTTTGTGACACCCTTGCTTCCAGCGGAATCGACCGGTTTGACGATAACAGGCCATTGATAGTAGTCAACATCCTCGAGCACATCGTTCAAGCAACCATATCCGCGAGCTTTCGGAACATGGAAGCCATTTTTCTCCAAGAAGGTGCGAAACAGCACCTTGTTTTGCAGTATGGTGACAGATTCGTAGCTGCCGCAGGTCGGAAGGCCCATTATTTCAGCAACATAGGCTGCTGTGACAACTCCGGGATCACACGCAAAGGACATGATGCCGTCGATCTTGAGTTCTTGAGCAAGTGCTAAAACCGCATCCTTGTCGATGATACTCACATTGTAGTAAGCATCGGAGTAACGATGTGCGATATTATCGGGCAGATTGTCGCAGGTGACTGCGGCATAGCCAAGGCGGTGCGCAGACTCGATCACGGGAATAAGAAAGCGGCTTCCGCCTAACAAGAGTAATTTTTTCATAATAAATCATCACCTGAGAGTTTGAAAACTTAACGATAGAGCAACTTTGCCCCGCGTGCGCTCTTCATCCTGCGATAAATCGGGGTGAAGGGAGGAAAATAATAGCAGCAGCCCAGGAAAAAGCGCTGTCTGCCGGACAATTTGTGATAGATAGGCAGAAATTCCGGATTCTTTCTGGCGCGGAATTGCTCACGGAATGAAAGTGTATTGAACTTGCAATCTGCTATTTGCTCTGTAATTTGGTTGTCAAATTTCTTGCCTGACAGTTCATTGTAATAGGATAGTGATTCTGCCACACGCAGCGAGAAGGTGTTGTGGATAGCTGCGCTCTTTTGACGGCTTGACCATGAACCGGCGCTGTTTCTGCGATAACGGGACATTATTTCATTGATGAAATAGCAGTTGCCACGGTTCAGCGCACAAAGCACCATTGCGTAGTCGGTCACCGGGCAATGATAGACAAATTCCCGAGCGCCGTTTTCCATGTATTCCAAAAGACCGCTGCGGAAGAAGAAGCTGGTCGTCTGGAAGGGGTAGAACTCCTTGTCTAACATCTGCTTTCTGAGATGGTCGGCCTCCAACACACCTTCTTCGAAGGTGAGAACGGATGGAATGGTGGTGGTCAAAAGCGTACCATCCTCGGCAATATTTCCGACAATATGTGCGGACATATAGCAATCGGGATGAGTCTCAAGGGCATCGTGCTGACGCTGAAGTTTGGTGGGATCACACCAATAATCATCCCCCTCGCAATAGGCGAAGTATTTTCCTCTGACCTGTGAATACAAGAAGCGGTCAAAGGCTTTTTTGTCCTTGGAGTACTGATTCTCTGTCTGATAAATGGCTTTGATGATATTTGGATATTTGGCCTCATATTCACGGATGATCGCTGCGCTGTCATCCGACGACGCATCGTCGTGGACGATGACCTCAAAGGGGAAGTTCGTCTTTTGCATTACGAAGCCATCCAGAGCGTTACGAAGATATTTAGCATGGTTGAAAACAGTGCAGATTACGCTGACAGCAATCTCCGGCATATGATCGCTCCTTTCGAAAATTATACAGATACATTATAGCA
This sequence comes from Oscillospiraceae bacterium, assembly GCA_015067565.1. GTDB lineage: Bacteria > Bacillota > Clostridia > Oscillospirales > Oscillospiraceae > JAZOXB01. Next base: position 84,319 of record SVMF01000009.1, read on the forward strand.
ATTCTCCCTATAAAAGTCAATCCATAATATCAATTCATGCGACTGTGTTTTTCTTGAAATATCGTTGCAATGAGCCCTAAAATTTGTTATAATTTATGAGTAAAAATACATATTGAGGTTTAAGGATGACACATGCGATGAAAAAGACGATTGCCTTACTTCTGACGCTTCTTCTTTTCGTGCAGCTTCTGCCGATGACCCTTGCAGCATCAAAGGAAACAGATGAGGGGACATCCGCCTTTTCCGGAAGTCTGTCTACCTCGCAGGATCTGTTGTTTGATTTTTCGAACAATGCTGCAGCTCAGACTCGTTATAAATCAAGCGCGTACGGCGGTTATAATTTCGACCAGGAGACAAATGGCTACTGGGCAACCGGATATAACGGTACGAATACGAATTATTCCATTTCAAATGCAAACGGAACCCTCCGCGTCAATATCACGGAGGGTTCCGATGCCAACGGAACCTATGGCCCGTGGCTGAAGACGACTAATACCTACGGAAGGCTCCCATCGAGCAATTCCTCGACGTACCAGTATTATCCGCTTAACTACGATCCGTCGGCTGCGCAGTGCATCAAGATCCGATTCAAGCTGAACAACTGTACGATCCCCACTGGTACAACACCGAGATTCGTTTTTGAGTATTACTACACGAGCGGCTCGACCTACAGCTACAAGAACAACATCTATTCTGACTTCAGCTATCAGAACAATGTCTACCAGACTCTGACGATCCCGCTCAATTCGACATTCCGAAACGCGGATGCAATCAAGGGATTTGGTCTGCGTCTGCGCAATGTAAAGGCGACAAGCGGCACCCTCTATATCGACTATATCTATATCGGCAAGGACACCTCCTATAAGGTGACCTCGCACAATGATATGACCTTCCTTTCGCAGAAGGATGTGCCGATTGCCTCGGGTGTCAACGAGACCACCGTGCTTTTGAAGAACCGAGACAGCCAGCCGGTCGCAGGCTATTTTGCAACTGTTTCACCGTCGGCAATGTTCACATTCAAGGCTTCGTACCCCGGGTATTATACTGCAGGCAGTTCCGTTGCAAGCCGCGCAGCTCTGGCTCCGAACCTGCCTTTGACCGGCGCAACGACCACAAAACAGGCTTCCAACTATGAGAGTGTCTTCGGTGAAGAGGTTGTCTTTGCAACCAATGCGGACTTCTTCAATATGGACACCTTCCAGCCGAGAGGATACCTTGTCATGGAAGGCAATCTGATCCAGAACTACGGCACCCGTCAAACGCCCTATTTTGCGGTGCTGAAGGACGGTAGCTATGCGATCCGACCCTATGGTTCTCCCTTGGGCGATGTTAAGGAAGCGGTATCGGGTTACCAGTGGCTTGTGCGTGACGGTGCGGTCGTGAAAAATAACGATGAAGAACGACATCCGAGAACTGCTATTGGTCTGAAGGCCGACCAGACCGTCATTGTCTTTACCGCTGACGGCAGACAGGAGGGCTACTCTATGGGTATGACTCTGCAGGAGCTTGCCAATCTCATGTATGCTGCAGGCTGCGTGGATGCGATAAACCTTGATGGTGGTGGTTCTTCGACATTCGTCTCGGCTTACAGTGGAACGACCAATCAGGTGATCCGCAATAAGCCGTGTGATTCTACGGGAGAACGTGTGGTATCTACTGCTTTGCTCTTGGTGCCGGCGACTTGCAAGCACAAATTTACAAGCAATTCCTATGCGGTTCATGAAGACGGAACGCATACGACAGCGTGCACCTCCTGCGGTGAAAAGATCACAATTAGCCACAGCTATACAGACGGTTTGTGTAAATGCGGATTGCGGGAAAAGACGTCGTCGGGGCTGTATTTTGGCTTTGGTAACCGCATGGCAGATACAGAGCGTTATAACACTCCTGCCTATGGCTACCATAATTACGATTTGACCACAAATGGCGTTTGGTCCCGTGGTTATTGGGCGACAGGATATAATGGCGGCAGCACGAATTATACGATCAGTAATTCATTGGGTGAGTTGACAATGAATGTTACCGAGGATTACAGCGGTACTTTAGGTCAAAATGAAATCTATGGCCCATGGTTGAAACTAACCAACGGCCATGGCGCTGCTCCTTCCAAAAGCACACCGACACTCTACTCTCTGAATTATACCCCAACAAAGGCAAAAGAGATTCAAATTCGATTCAAGCTGTCTGATTGCACAGCTGTGGGGGGAAAGACCCCGACAGTTGCCTTTGAATATTACTACTTGAAGAACGGAGAGTATAAATCTGCGCTCCTGAGCAAGACGTATTCCTTCGAAGATGGTATTTATCAGACCGTTACTCTGCCTGTCAACCCTACCTTCACCTCTGCGGATGCGATCTGTGGCTTCGGCTTCCGATTCCAGCATATCAAGAGCGCGGCGAATGGCAAATTGACTGTGGACTTTATCCACATCGGCGAAGAATCTGCAGATACATTGTTCTTTGATTTCAAGAACGATTTTGCCTCGAAGCAACGTTATCAGAATACGGCCTACAACTTCTATAACTTTGACCTTGCCACAAGCGGCTTCTGGACAACCGGATATAATGTAAGCCGCACGGACTACGCAATCAGCAACAGCGAAGGTGTTCTGAAGGTCAATGTGCAGCAGGGTTACAGCAGCGCTGCAGATGGCAGTGATGTCATCTATGGCCCATGGCTGAAGACAACAAACAACCATGGGAAATTTACCACAAGAACATCCTATGACTATTATCCGCTAAACTACAATCCGGAAAATGCGGAATATGTGCAGATTCGTCTGAAGCATACCGGCTGCGCGGTACCGAGCGGCAAGAAGCCAAACCTCGTGCTTGAGTTCTATTATACAGAAAATGGCATATACAACATGGCGAATAATATTACCTGCAGCTACACAATGGACAATGGCACCTATCAGATCCTGACCTTCCCCGTGTCCTCCCAGTTCAAGAGTGCTGACGAGATCGAATGCCTCGGACTGCGCTTCCAGCATGTGATGGGCAATCCTGAAGGGCAGATCGTGATCGATTATATCTACATTGGGCCACAGAAGGATCTGCCAAATGATACCTACGAAGTTTCCTTTGTTGATGCAGACGGAACGGTATTCGAAACGCAGACCGTCCTGAAGGGAAACAGCGTGATCTACTCGGGCGCAACTCCGGCGAAGGCATATGATGCAATCAACCATTACACCTTCAGCGGTTGGGACAAGGATCTGACAAACATTCAGGCTGATACAGTTTTCGCTGCACAGTTCGATGCGCAGGCGCATACCCTCAGTTATACCTCGGTGGATGACGATTCCCACAATTCAAGCTGCAATTGTGGCTATGCAATCAGCGAGAGTCATACCATAATCGAATGCATCTCGAAGACACCAACCTGTACGTCAACGGGCATTAAGACGATCGCTTGCCCAAAGTGTAACCTCAGCAAATCAGAAGTGCTGCCCAAAACAGATCATGTGTGGAAGGTGCTTGCGGCTGTTGCTCCTACCTGCACGGATGGAGGACAGACCGAGGGCGAGAGCTGCTCGGTCTGCGGTGAGATTCTCGTGGAGCAGAAAGCAATTGATGCGCTCGGACATTCTTACAAGTCGGTTGTGACAGATCCAACCTGTACAGAGATTGGTTATACGACCTATACCTGCTCCAGATGTCGTGATTCCTATGTGGATCACGAAATACAGGCCGCCGGACACAGCTACGATAACGGTAGAATTACAGCCCCGCCCAATTGTACGGAAGAAGGCATTAAGACCTACACCTGCCTGATATGCGGCGTGACAAAAAATCAGACGATTGCACCGCATGGCCATATAGAGGTGAAGGACGGTGCAGTTGCCCCGACCTGCACAGAAAGCGGCCTGACTGAGGGAAAGCACTGCTCCGTCTGCAAAGAGGTACTTCTTGCACAGACTGAGATTGCAGCACTTGGCCACAGCTACGATAACGGTGTGATCACCGCAGAGCCGACCTGCACGGTAGCAGGCGCCAAGACCTTCACCTGCCACTGCGGTGATACACAGACCGAGACCATTGAAAAGCTCAACCATAAATCGACGTATGTTGCGCAGGTCGCCCCGACCTGCACGGAAGACGGCCACGAGGCACATTACAAGTGCAGCCGTTGCGAAATGACCTTCGTGGATGAGGTGTGCAGGTATCCCTTGCCGGTGGAATATATGGTCATTCCTGCAACCGGCCACAGCTACACCTACACCAACAATGGCAAAAACCACACTGTCGGCTGCGTAAATTGCGACGACTCCGCAACGGAAGATCACACCTACGTAGATGGCAAGTGCATCTGCGGCGCAAACGAGCCGACGGAGCAGTTTGTCGAGACACTCAAGCCCAGCATGAGCATCGTTGTCGGTGCGGAAATGAGCGTTGCATTTACCGTCAATCAGTCCATGGTATCCAAGTACGAAAGCTTCTACCTCGTCGTTGAGAAGGATATGTTTGGCGCTGAGGCCAAGACCGTGACCTTCGGCTACGGCGAAGGCCAGACGGCTCTGACTCCGATGCCCAATGCAGCAAATCCGTTCCTGCACAATGCAAGCTTCACGGGTCTGACCGCAAAGGAAATGGGCGACGAAATCAGAGCAACGCTGTACTGCGTGGACGCAGAGGGCAACATCTTCTACGGCCCGACGCAGGCTGACTCCGTCAAGGATTATCTGCTCAGAGGTCTTGACCTTGCAACCTCGACTCCCGAGAAGAAGACGATGTATGTCGATATGCTTCGCTACGGCGCAGTGGCGCAAACCTACTTCGACTACGACACCGACAACCTAGTTTCCGATGATCTAAAGGAAGCACATCTCGCCTATGCTACCACCGTGATCCCCGAGGCAGTCGATGGTTCCAAGGCAGAGGGCGGCCGTGGCACCTTGAACACCAGCGTCGTTCTGAAGGCAAGAGTCACCCTGACTCTGTCCAACCTGAAGCCCGGTGCAAACCTTGCAAATATGAAGTTCATTGTCAAGGACGCACTTGACGGCACTGTCATCAAGGAACTGCCGGCTTACAACCTCAATCCCGTCATGGTTGCTGCTGACTTCGACGATGTCGGCGCAAAGCAGATGAGAAGACTCATCACCGTCACTCTGTACGACGGCGACACGGCGATTACCGATACCGTGACCTGGAGCGTTGAGAGCTATGTTGCAAAGATTCGTGCAACGAGCACCGATGCAGTCCAAATTGACCTCGTCAACGCAATGCTCACCTACGGTGACGCAGTTGCCGCCTACATGGCAACCCAATAAAAACTGAAGACCCGGGATAGGCAAAGGCCTATCCCGGGTTTTGCTGTAACGCACAATATTGTGGCGTGTTTATAGAGTCACGTTGTACTGTACCCGTTTGCGGATACCACATGTCATCTCATTATGAGGAGAGAGCATGACCGAGAAATCTTGACTAGGGAAAAACGAATTGCAGGATACATATAACAACACAGATTCTTCGCTTTGCACACAATGACATGCGACCTTGCAAACCCGCTATCCACAGGGGGAAGCAGCGGTCTCCTGGCGGACGGCCATAGCCGTTCCCTACAACGGTGCGTGTAAATACACATACGAAAACCCGGGACAGGCTTTAGCCTGTCCCGGTGAGCGTGCCAAAAAAGTTCTTATCGTGTCATCGCGAGGAGCGCAGCGACGTGGCGATCTCGTGCTGAAAGTTTGCTATTCTACCGAAAGAAAGATAAAAATCAAACTTTCGAGATTGCCACGACCGCCTGTTCGGCGGTCTCGCAATGACAAGACTATCGTTTTTCGACAGTCTGCCCGGGACAGGTTTTAGCCTATCCCGGGTCCGTTATTCCTATTGCGTTGCCATGTAGGCAGCAACGGCATCACCATAGGTGAGCATTGCGTTGACGAGGTCAATTTGGCCTGCGTCGGTGCTGGTTGCACGAATCTTTGCAACATAGCTCTCAACGCTCCAAGTAACGGTATCCGTGATAGCGGTGTTGCCGTCGTACAGAGTGACGGTGATGAGTCTTCTCATCTGCTTTGCGCCGACATCGTCGAAGTCAGCTGCAACCATGACGGGGTTGAGGTTGTAGGCAGGCAGTTCTTTGATAACAGTGCCATCGAGTGCGTCCTTGACAACGAACTTCATGTTTGCAAGGTTTGCACCGGGCTTCAGGTGGGACAGCGTCAGGGTGACTCTTGCCTTCAGAACGACGCTGGTGTTCAGCGTGCCGAGGCCGCCCTCTGCCTTGGAAGCATCGACTGCCTCGGGGATCACGGTGGTTGCGTAGGTCAGGTGTTCCTCCGTCAGATCGTCCGTAACCAGATTGTCCGTGTCGTAGTCGAAGTAGGTCTGTGCGACTGCACCATAGCGGAGCATATCGACATACATGGTCTTCTTTGCATCGGTGCTGGTTGCCAGATCCAGGCCTCTCATCAGGTAATCCTTGACGGAGTCAGCCTGCGTCGGGCCGTAGAAGATGTTGCCTTCTGCGTCCACGCAGTACAGGGTTGCTCTGATTTCGTCGCCCATTTCCTTTGCGGTCAGGCCGGTGAAGCTTGCATTGTGCAGGAACGGATTTGCTGCATTGGGCATCGGAGTCAAAGCCGTCTGACCTTCGCCGTAGCCGAAGGTAACCGTCTTGGACTCTGCGCCAACCATATCCTTCTCAACAACGAGGTAGAAGCTCTCATACTTGCCAACGAGTGCGTTGGGAACGGTGAAGGCTACGCTCATTTCCGCACCGACAACAATGCTCATGCTGGGCTTTAGGGTCTCGACAAATTCCTTGGTGGGTTCGGTGACCTCTTCTGAGCCGCAGATACAGGAGCCGTCAATATAGGTGTGATCTTCGGTGACGGAGTCGTTGCAATTTTCGCAGCCGACGGTATGATCGTCGCCGTTGTTCGTGTAGGTATGACTGTGGCCGGTTGCGGGAATGACCATATATTCCACCGGCAAGGGATACCTGCACAACTCATCCACGAAGGTCATTTCGCAACGGCTGCACTTATAATGCGCCTCGAGGCCGTCTTCCGTGCAGGTTGGTGCAATTTCCGCGACATATCTCTCTGCATGACCGAGGGACTCGGTTTCGTCGGCGATATGGGTGTCATTACAGAGATAGCAGGTATAGGTCGTGAATCCGTCCTCGGTACAAGTCGGAGCGGTTACAACAACATCGTAATCGTGTCCCGTTGCGCTGATGATCATGAACTCGATGGGCAAGGCATAGCTGCACGCTTCATCGATGAAGGTTTTTTCGCAGTGGATGCACTTGTAATGTGCCTCGAGGCCGTCTTCTGTGCAAGTCGGGGCGACATGCGCAACATACGTCGATTTATGGTTGAGCTTTTCAATGGTCTCGGTCTGTGTATCACCGCAGTGGCAGGTGAAGGTCTTGGTGCCTTCGGCCTCGCAGGTCGGCTCAACGGTGATCTTGCCTTCATCGTAGCTATGGCCGTTGGCGGCAATGGCTTGCTGCGCCACAAGGACTTCGCCACAGACGTCACAGTGCTTGCCCTCGGCCAGACCGCTTTCAGTGCAGGTTGGTGCAACTGCCTCGTCGATTACTTCGCTGTGCCCAAGTGCTGCAATCTCAGTCTGTTCAAGCAATACCTCGTTACAGACGGAGCAGTGCTTTCCCTCAGTCAGGCCGCTTTCTGTGCAGGTCGCTGCGATGGCCTCGTCGATGATCTCATTGTGACCGAGCGCATCAATAATCTCCTGCGCAACAAGGATTTCTCCGCAAACATCACAGTGTTTACCTTCGGTCAGGCCGCTACTCGCACAATCAGGGACAACGGCTTCGTCGACGACTTCAGTATGCTCGATCATTTCAATCGATTTGGTGTATGTAGCATTGCAGATAACACAGGTAAAGGTCTTTTGGCCTTCTGCAGAGCACGTTGCCTCCGTGGTAATCTCGCCATCATTCCACGAATGGCCTTCGGCCTTACTGTAGCCGCAGACACAGGTAGCCGTGTGCTTATCGCCGTCAGCATTATCATAAGAATAGCTATGTTCCACGGCCGCATACACCGGATAAAGCAACAAGTCCCTTGTAATACTATTAAGATCTGCAACCGTTCCATCAGCTTCTGCCCATGCGGTAAAGGTGTAGTGTGCAGCTTCCTCAAACTGCTTGGTAGGCAGCTGTCCTTCGAAGGTGATTGCTTCACCCTCTGTAGCCGTAATTTCCTGCAAGACAGTACCATTCGCGTCGTGGAAGCGGACACTATAGCTCCCACGTGCACCACAAGCGCAAATGCCGTAAACATAGGTATGCATCTGCGTATAGCTTGCGCCACAAGAAGCACACTTGCAGGTGTGGTTCTTGGAATCGAGCTGTGCAAAGCTGACATTATGGTGATAATTCACACCATTTGCGGATACAGCAGACTTGGTCGCCTTACGGCCTTCCCTATTTCCATAATTTGCAAAGTGCTCCAGCAGCTTGAACTCGGTGTTCAAATGAGATAGATCTGTGTATTGAGAATAGTAATATGCAGGATCAAAATTGACGGAAAGCTTCTTTGGCGCATCGCTGAACTCGCTCGTGCTGTCCATATAAGAGATGAAATGATTCATCGCTTTCTCGTAATCGCCCTTTGCGTACTCCGTCAGGTTAATATTATTGTGATTTGCGTAGTAACCAATATCAAAGTAAGGACTTGCGCTGCGTCCTTCTTCAATACCGAGGTTCACAAAGTGCTTGTACAACATTGCTTCGTCCGTGCCATAAACAGCCATCAGATCAGGATAGCGGTTTGCATAATATTCCGCATCAAATACAAAAGGTTTGACCTTTTCAGGGATAGAAACCGTCGTCGTATTTCTCGGTGTGCCAAAGTACAGCACCTGCGGCCCTTTATATGCAGGATAAATGACAGCGCCAAGACTCGTAAGCCAAGCCTTGGGATTCGTGGAGCTTGCCGCACTGCCACCGGTCACCTCGTGGGTAACACCGGTGCAGGGCCACAGGCTGATCTCGGGGTCGATTGCCTGATAAACAGCCTTCGACTGCCCGTTTCTGCCACCGTGATGGGCCATCTGGACAATGTCGCTTTTTAGGTTAAAATATTGTGCAGAATTTGACTTGTTTGATGCCTGATATGACTCCAGGACAATACTGCAGCCTGCAGCTGCGTCGCCTAGGAACAAAATCGTCTTGCCGCCAACGGTTGCACGGCACACCATTGTTGTATTGTTTGACGTGTCCGAAACAATCTGGACAAGTGTTTTGTCAGCATAGTTTGTATTATGTGTGTCCATGGTACAGGTATACTTGCTCGTCATCGTCTTGGTTGCGGCGATCGTATCATCAAATGTCAATAGTACGTCAAAATGAACCTCGTCAATGTCAAAGGAAGAGTTGCACTTTCCGGTATGTCTGGAGTTGAGCTCCACAATTTCGACAGCACCACCTTGGGCATTTTTCAGAAGCTTGGTAGCATTGTACACAGCCTGGATAGCAGAGTTCATACCAGCAGGATTGTCGTCGGCACAGTATTTGTTGAGCTCATCCAGAGTAGGATAGTTACAATACAAACGGTCAAGCGTGATGGAATTCGGGTACTTCTGTGCGATATCCAAGTAGGCATAAACATGATCGCTGTGTGCGTGTGTATGGATCCATGCATCAATATGCGGCACAGCCTTGCCGGTCAAATTACGCAGATAGGACAGAAGATACAGCGCTTCGTTGCCGCGTCTACCACCGTCAATCACGATGATCTTCCCCTCCGCTGTTTGCATGACATAGGCCATATTCTGCGCCTGTTCGCCAGCATAGGAAGAGTTGTCGGTCATCGTCGGAAGTTGATGTAGTGTTGTTATACCTGGCATCGCCTTCGCAAGCCCAAATTGCAGATCTTTCGCTGCAGTGCGCAGTTCAAGCGCACGCGCCTGGAGCGTTCTTTGCAGCTGAGTATCGGTAAAAATGATGCGGCTCTTCTGATACAGCGCTAAAGTTTCTGCCAGATATTGGACAAAGCTTGCATAGCTCTCCGACGAATAGCCCCCGGAGTTTCCGTTTTCTACATAAGGCAACATTTCCTTCAGAGCCTTATAAAGCTCCAGCGAAACGTTTGATACCTGATACATATAGAATTCAATAACAAAATCACGATCAACATCGTTACGACGCATCTGCGCACGGGTTGCTGTGGTAAAATTATTGCTATTATCCGTGTCAGAACCGAGCCAATAGGTAAACTGGTTTACACCACCGATATGCATCTTATATGCTGTGGCCGTACCGTTTGAATTTGCTTGGAAGAAGTAGGGATAGCTACTCGTTCCGACCTGCAGTCCTTCCTTGTTGCCATAGGGAGAAAGGTAACTACCGCCTCCGAATCGGAGTGTATAGGCCGGATCCTTTGAAGGATCGGGCTTCGTATAGATGCGATAACCCTTCGTGGTATCGGTAGCAGGATCCTTGCTGTTGGTTTCCCATTCCTCCTGCGTGTAGGACTGGTAGGTCACATCATTTTTGTTGTAATATGTAATGCTGCCCGACCATTTTTGCAGCTGCACAGTATACTGCAGCGAGGTCTGTGTGCGGACGGCATTGTTGTTGACAGGGATGACGACAGGCGCAAAGCCGCTTTGCGGCACATTGCTCGTGCTGTTCGCCGAGCGGTGAAGCACGCCGTTTGTTGTCACTGGGGCATTGGGATTAATGGTCTGATAATGTCCACTGGAATAGGTCAGCATAAAATACGTGCCGTTCAAGGAACCTTGATTGGATGAAGTCAGCTTCTTCTGCTTTGCGATGGGTATGTACAGATTACGCAGCTGAGCTGCGATATCCGCAGCAAGAGCCAAAGTTTCACCCTGATTGCCGTAACGCAGCTGCTTTACCGCCAGTCGCAGCGCTTCCGCCTTATCCTCAAGGGTTTTCTGAAGGTTCGTGTTGGAAAAAACCTGAGAATTTGCACGGTACAGCGCAATCGCATCCTGCAATGATTTCAAGTAGGAGGCATAGCTTGCCTCTTCATAGCCCGTGTTGCCGTTTTGCACATAAGGCAGCATTTCCTGAAGGGTCTTGTAAAGCTCAATCGACACCGGAGAAAGCTGAAACATATACAATTCAATGTTAAATCCCTTGCTCACATCGTTTCTGCGCATCTGTGCACGGGTAGCCAGCGTGAAGCGGTTGCTGTCATTGGTATCCATTCCGAACCAATAGGTAAACTGGTTGATGCCGTCGATATGTATTTTATAAGCTGTAAGCGTACCATTGGTATTAGCCTGGATCATAAATGGATAAGATGTTGAAGACTTCTTCAGTGCTTCACCATTGCCGTTGGGGGTCAAGTAATTACCGTCAGAAAAACGCAGAGTGTAGGCGGCATCCGCCGCAGGTATCGGAATCGTGTAAACGCGAGCGCCATCGGTTGAACTATTTACGCTGTTAGTCTTCCATTCTTGCAATGTGTAGGAATAATAGGTCGTCTCCGCATCGCTATAGTAATAATTAATGGGTTCTCTCCAATAATCAAGCTGAACCGTATTTTGCAAGCTTGATTGACCCGTAACCTGATTATTCGAAACGCTCAGCGCGATCGGAGAGAAGGCGCTTTGCGGTCTGTTTGTGGTGCTGTCCTTGGAGCGGTGCAGCACACCCTTAGAGGTCACGGCTGCTGCGTGATTGAGCGCATAATAGATACCATCTGTCTTCGCAGCAACAAAATAAGTTCCTGCCAGTTCGTGGGAGTTGGCATAATTGATCGTTTTAAGCTGATTGACCGGAATGGGTAACGACTGAATCTGCGCAGCCAAGTCCGCCGCAAGTACGGATGAATTCAGGGCAGAGTCTACCTCTGTCGCAGAAACATTCGCAGGAGGTAACCCGCAAAGAATCGTCAACATTAAAATTAGAGCAAGCATTCTTCTTAGCATAAACACAACCTCACTTTTGGCAGGCAGTTTGCCTAATTATTGTCAGATACTGCTTGATGAATCACAAATTAATGTTGCACTTCGATTTGTTGCATAGCATTCTGAAATTCGTCAAGTCTTTAAATTATTCTAACAATATATTATGATAAATTCAATAGGTTTGCATAAATTTACATAATGCGTACTGAACAACGCGAAAGCCCTTGCAAGCCAAAGCTTTCAGGGCTGTTTTGCGTTGTTCGAGTGCAAGGTTTTGGCGGTAAAACCGCTAAAAACCTTGCACATTTCGCACGAGCGT
>SVMF01000026.1 GCA_015067565.1 Oscillospiraceae bacterium
GGTGTCCACGATTTCAAATATTCCTCGTTCCATCTTTCCGCGTTCTAACATCTTTCATCACCCGCAACTATTATACCATATAATGCAGAAAAAGCCCAGTATTAACTGAGCTTTTTCGACAGACTGAGAGCGACATCGTGAACGATGTCGCTCTTTTTTGACAAAACAGTTGCCAAAATGTCGAATGATCGGTATAATAGGATCAAAGATCGAGCTTGAGGTCGTCCTTGCCGATCCAGCCGAGCTTGCGCAGAAGTTCGCAGAACACGAGCGACAGCACGGCCGGCAGCACGAAGCAGATGAGAACCAGACCGATCCAGTCCATCGCAACGATGGCATCCTTCGCGCCGGCAGCGATGTCTCTGGTCCAGCCGGTGTACACACCGATTTGACCGACAAGACCGCAGGTTCCCATGCCCGAGGCGACTGCATCGCCGTTCATCTCCAGATGGAACAGGCAGGTAGCCAGGGGACCTGTGATGGCAGAAGCCAGCGTGGGTGGGATCCAGATGCGGGGGTTCTTGACGATGTTCGGCATCTGCAGCATACTGGTGCCGATGCCCTGCGCGACCAGACCGCCCCAGCGGTTTTCGCGGAAGCTCATGACGGCAAAGCCGACCATCTGTGCGCAGCAGCCTGCGACAGCCGCACCGCCTGCCAGACCGGTCAGGCCGAGGGCGGCGCAGATCGCAGCAGAGCTGATCGGTAGTGTCAGGGCGATGCCAATGACGACCGAAACCACAATGCCCATCAGCAGCGGCTGCTGCTCCATGGCCCATTCGACTGCCTCACCGACAGCGCTTGCGGCCGTTCCAATCGGCTCTGCGATGAGATAGGCCAGGCTGATGCCGATCAAAGCGGTGACGATGGGTGTGACCAAAATGTCGATTTTCGTCGTTTTCGAGACGAGCTTGCCGCATTCGCAGGCAACGATGGCGACCACATAGACGGCCAGGGGGCCGCCTGCGCCACCGATGGCATTTGCGGCAAAGCCGACGGGAATGAGTGAGAACAGAACAAGGGGCGGTGCCTTGAGCGACGAGCCGATGGCCACGGAGATGCCTGCACCGACCATCAGCGAGACGAGGCCGCCGAGGGTGTAGCCGATCATGGTGGAGCCCGACTTGATGCTCACAAGCACCTTGGTCAAAAACGGGATGTTGAATTGGGTGCCGATGGTGTTGAGGATGGTGCCGACCAGAAGGGTGCAGAACAGACCCTGTGCCATGGCACCCATGGCGGTGATGAAGTAGGTCTTCCACGAGGGAATGACTCCTTGCCGCCTGAAGAATTCACGCATATAGATTCCTCCTTGGAATTTTTTTCTTATTGTAACGCAGTCTATGAAAAAAATCAAGAAAGAAGGTCGAATTATGGCACAAAAAAGAGCCATTATTCTAGACGGAGACCCCGGGCACGACGATGCGATTGCCTGGATGCTGGCTGCGGCGAGTGATGCGCTGCAGATCCTGGCGGTTACGACTGTCTGTGGCAACCAAACGGTCGAAAAGGTTTCGTATAACGCGCGGCGCATCTGCACGCTTTTGGGCATAGAGGCCCCGGTCGCGGCCGGACGCAGCACACCCCTGGTTTCAGAGGCGATGAATGCCCCGAGTGTGCACGGAGAGAGCGGCCTGGATGGCCCGGCACTGCCTGAGCCGACAATGCCCCTGTGCGAGCTGAGCAGCGTTGCGCTGATGGCAAAGGTCGTCTCGGAGTATGACGGAAAGGTCACGATCATCTCCACCGGCCCCTTGACCAACACGGCCTGCTTCCTTTTGGCACATCCGGAGCTAAAGGAGAAGCTCGAGTGCATCAGTATCATGGGCGGCGGCATTGAGCTGGGCAACTGGACCCCGGCTGCCGAGTTCAATATCCTTGTGGACCCCGAGGCGGCGAAGGTTGTATTTGAAAGCGGAGTCCCCATTTTGATGTGCGGTTTGGATGTGACGGAAAAGGCGCTGATTTTGCCGCAGGATTTCGAGGCTATGCGCGCCATCGGCGGTCAGGTCGGACAGATCGTGGCCGAGTGGCTGGAATTTTTCTACCGTTTCCACAAGAACATCGGCTACGAGGGCGCACCGATGCACGATCCGTGCGCTGTGGCGGTCTTGCTCCGACCGGAGCTGTTTGACCTGCGTGAAATGTGCGTGCAGATCGAAACGAAGGGCGAGTATTGCCGCGGTGCGACTGTCGGCCACAACAGAAAGCCGCCGAATGCCCGTGTGGCTATGGGGGTTGACAGAGCGGCCTTTGTGCAGCTTCTGATCGATGCGGCAGATCGTTTGAAGAATAGGGAGGTAGCGATATGAACAAATTACCCATTTGGATCGACGGAGATCCCGGTGTGGACGATGCAGCGGCCATCATGGTGGCGCACGATGCTGAAAATTTGCAGGTTGTCGCCATCAGTGTGGTCGCAGGCAATGCACCGCTGGAAATGACGACGAAAAATGCCCTGGGTTTGTGTGAGATGCTCGGCGCGGATTATCCCGTCTATCGCGGTGCCGGCAAGCCGCTGATGCGCCCTTATGAAGATGGTGCGGAGTTCCACGGCGCCGACGGTATGGGCGGCGCAACGCTGCCTGAGACGAAGCGCACGGCAGAGTCTGAGGCCGCTTGGGACGCGCTTTACGAGGCGGCAAAGAAATATGAAGGAAAGCTTGAGGTCGTGTCGATGGGGCCACTGACCAATATTGCAACAGCGCTGACCAAATACCCCGACCTGAAGGATCGGATTCACCGCATTGCGATCATGGGCGGATCGGTTACCCGCGGCAATCGCACTCCGTGCGCGGAGTATAATATTTTTGCCGACCCCGAGGCGGCACAGATCGTCTTCCGCAGCGGTGCAAGCATTGTCATGTGTGGCCTTGAGGTCACGGAGAAGGCCTACCTGACGGCCGAAGAGCTTAAGAGTGTCCGTACGAGCGCAAAAGGCGAGTTCTATTATCAGGCCAGCAAGCATATTCTGGAGAAAAATCTGGAGGCGGGCCATCCGGGCTTCTGCATCCACGATGTATGCCCGGTGCTGTATCTGTCGGACGAGTCGCTCTTTGGCGGCGAGCAGGCGGGCGTGTTTGTCGAGACGCAGGCCGAGCTGACCTTGGGCAAGACCGTCTGCGATCTTTACAGCGACAAGCAATTTGATGTCAAGAATACCTTCGTCGTGCTCGATGTCGACCGTGAGGGCTTTGTCCGTGCGGTGCAGCACGCTTTGCTCGATGAAAAGACGGGAGGGTCAGAAAATGGAGTTTAATTGGGCACTATTCTGGAAGGTTGTGCGCATCGGCTTCGGTGCGGTGATCACGTTGGCGGCACTTGTGATGCTGGTGTTCAGCCTCTTTGTCGGCTCTTTTGATATTGCCTATGCCATGTTCGCGGTCCTGAGCTTGATCCTGGGACTGATCATGCTGATCTTCGGCGTGACAACCCTGCCGAGGAAATAAAACACTCTAACACACTTGACCATGCTCTTGCTGGCCTATGCGGCAAGGGCATGGTTCTTTTTGCGCTGCGAGCGGTTGCGGCAGAGGTTTTGTGCTTGCACTGTGCGGTTCGTTCCAGTTTTTTGATTCAAGTGTCGAAAAATGAGGTTTTGTGCAAAAATGCCATAAAATGCTTTGACAAACGGTTGGAAAATTGCTATAATAAATAATTGGGGTGACTTTATGGTTTTTACAGCGTCCGAGAGCGGACAGCGCATCGATGTTTTCCTTGCGGACTCTGCACAGCTCACACGAAGTGCCGTGCAGCGCCTTTTGGAACAGGGGAATGTGTCGTGCGGAGGCAGAATTGTCAAAAAGAATGCCAGGACGGTTGCCGGTGAGCGCTATGAGCTGACGGTTCCCGAGGTGCGTGAGGTCGAGCTGGTTGCTCAGCCGATCGCATTGGACATTGTTTTTGAGGATGCGGATCTTTTGGTCGTGAACAAGCCAAAAGGACTCGTGGTGCATCCGGCTGCAGGGCACGAGGATGGCACGCTGGTCAATGCGCTTTTGCACCATTGCGGCGACTCTCTCTCCGGCATCAACGGCGAAAAGCGCCCCGGCATCGTTCACCGTATCGACATGGACACGACAGGACTTCTGATCGTAGCGAAGAACGATTTTGCCCATCAGCAGCTTTCCGATCAGCTCAAGGATCACACTCTCAGCCGAACCTACGAATGTATCGTCCACGGAGGCTTCAAGGAGGATCGTGGCACTGTCAATGCTCCCATTGGGCGGCATCCTACCGACCGCAAACGCATGGCCGTCACGATGAAAAACAGCCGTGAGGCCGTGACGCATTGGGAAGTTTTGGAGCGTTTCGGGCAGTACACACACATCCGCTGCCGCCTGGAAACAGGCAGAACGCACCAGATCCGCGTGCATATGGCGCACATCGGGCATCCGATCGCAGGCGATCTTGTCTACGGCATCAAAAAGGCGGAACTGGGCTTGAGCTCTCAATGCCTGCACGCCAAAGAATTGACGTTTATACATCCTCGTTCGCAGGAAAAGGTGACGGTTTCTTGTGACCTGCCCGAGGAGTTTAGGAAGGCACTCAAACACCTACAAAATCAATCAAACCGCTAAATTCCGATTTGTCGCTCTGTCAATTGCGCCTCTTGCGGTGTCATTGCGAGATTTGCGCAAGCAAATCGTGGCAATCTCAAAGGTTCGATTTTATCCGCATTTCGATAAAATGAGTAAACTTTCAGACGGAGATTGCCACGTCGCTTCGCTCCTCGCAATGACAAATACGAAAGTGCGTATCTCACCGAGGCGGAAATCGCTACGATTTTGCCGGAAACGAGTGCGAAAACGGGTCTGTTTCTGCCGGTTGAGGCATGCCTCAACCCTACCGTGGCCGTGCAACAACAGACAGCAAAATCGAAATTTGTCAAATTTTTGTAACCTTGGCTGTTTTTACAGCCTGTAATATTTGAAATTATTTTTTGGAGGAATCTACTATGACCGCTTATGAAAAACTGCAAAACTGTCTTGCCTGTGTACGCAAGAAGACCGACTTTGTGCCCGATGTCGCTTTGATCCTTGGCTCCGGTCTGGGCGCGCTGGCTGACGAGATTGATGCCGTCGCAACGGTTGACTATCATGATATTGAAGGCTTCCCCGTATCGACTGTTCCTGGCCACAAGGGCCGCTTCGTCTTCGGCTACTTCGGCGATGTCAAGGTCGTCATTATGCAGGGACGTGTCCATTTCTACGAGGGATACAGCCGTGAGGATGTCCTGCTGCCCACCCGCCTGATGGTTCTCATGGGCGCAAAGGCACTTTTCCTCACCAATGCTGCAGGCGGTGTCAACCGCAACTTCAATGCAGGCGACTTCATGCTCATCACCGACCACATCATGACCCTCTTCCCCAATCCGCTGATCGGCGCAAATATGGACGAGCTCGGCCCGCGCTTCCCCGACATGAGCGAGGTCTACGACAAGACTCTCAGCCGCATCATCCTTGACACCGCTGCTAAGCACGACATCGCCATGCAGCAGGGTGTTTACTGCCAGCTCACCGGCCCGACATTCGAAACTCCGGCCGAAGTCCGTATGCTGACCACGCTGGGCGTTGACGCTGTCGGTATGTCCACGGCTTGTGAGGCCGTTGCTGCCCGTCACGCAGGCATCCGCGTCTGCGGTGTTTCCTGCATCACCAATCAGGCTGCGGGCATCTCTCCGACGCCCCTGAGCCACGAGGAAGTCGGCGAGACCGGCGCCCGTGTCGGCCCGATCTTCCGCAAGCTGGTGCGTGAGAGCATCGCTGCGATGGGTGAAGTATTATGAGTTTAGAGGCCGTCACTCACGCGGCCAATGTCCGCAGAGATGGGGAGGTCCTGGTCACGCTCGACCAGACGCTCCTTCCAAACGAGACGAAATACCTGGAGCTGACCACGGCTGAGGAAATGTGGGAAGCGATCTATAAGCTTCGTGTCCGTGGCGCTCCCGCCATCGGCATTTTCGCAGGCTATGCCATGGCGATCCTTGCCAAGAAGATCGAAGCTGAGGATTTCGACAGCTTTTATGCCGAATATTCTCGTCTGTCGGCCTACTTAAATTCCTCACGCCCCACGGCGGTGAACCTCTCGTGCATGCTCAGACGCATGGACGGTGTGGTTTTGGCGCACAAAAATGCATCCCGTTCGGAGCTTTTGGCCGCCTTGGATGTCGAGGCGAAAGCGATCCATGACGAGGATATCGCCATGTGCAGAAAGATCTCGGAGTATGGTCTTTCCCTGCTGAAGGACGGCGACGGTGTCATCACGCACTGCAACGCAGGACCCATTGCAACCAGCCGCTACGGCACGGCGCAGGGCCCGTTCTACCTGTCTAAGGAGTTCGGCAAGAACATCCATGTCTATGTTGACGAGACCCGTCCGCTGCTGCAGGGTGCGCGTCTGACGAGCTACGAGCTGACCAAGGCCGGTGTGCCGTGTACGCTCATCTGCGACAATATGGCAAGCATCGTTATGAAGCAGGGCAAGGTGCAGGCCGTCTTCTTCGGCTGCGACCGTATCGCAAGAAACGGTGACGTTGCCAACAAGATCGGATCTTCCGGTCTTGCCATCATCGCAAATCACTACGGCATTCCTGTCTATTCTCTCGGCCCGTCGACGACCATCGACTTTGCTTGCCCCACCGGTGATGACATTCCCATCGAGGAGCGCCGCCCCGAGGAGATCAAGGAGTTGTTTTATGAAAAGCCGATGGCGCTGCCCGAGGTCAAATGCTATAATCCTGCCTTTGATGTGACCGATCACAGCCTGCTTTCGGGCATCGTAACCGAGCGAGGCATCGTGTATCCGCCCTTTGCCGAGAATTTTGCCAAGATGTTCCCGGAGGAAATGGCAAATGTATAGCGCACACGAACAAGCCAAGCGCGACATTATCGAAGTCGGCAACAAGCTCTATGCCCGCGGCTATGTCGCTGCCAACGACGGCAATATTACTGCCAGAATGGCCGACGGCACGATCTGGTGTACCCCTACGGGTGTAAGTAAGGGGGGCATGACCGAGGAGATGCTCGTGCGCGTCGACGCAGACGGCAACATTGTCGAGGGTACGCACAAGGTCTCCAGCGAGATTGCCCTGCACCTGGCCATCTATCGGGAAAATCCCGACCTGGGCGGCATCGTCCATGCACACGGCCCCGGCGCAACAGCCTGGGCGGCCTATGGCGAGCCGTGGGAGCTGGCCATTTCACTGGACGCAGCACTTTCTTTAGGTGTCGTGCCCTGCGTGCCTTTTGCCATCACAGGGAGCAAGGCTCTGGCCGAAAGCGCAGCGCCGTATTGCAAGGATCACACGGCCGTTTTGCTGGAGCATCACGGCGCAGTGACCTGGGGCAAGAATGTCGTGCAGGCCATGTATCGCACTGAGGTGCTGGAGCATACCTTCCAGGTCTATGCCAATATGAAGGCCTATGGAAAGGTGCGCCTGCTGACGGAAGCGCAGTTGGATGAGGTCGAGTCGGTTAAACAGAGATTCGGCATCGTCAATCCTCGTGCAAAAGGGAGAGAGGCATGAAATTTTTCAAGCATATGAAGAGCAGCACGCTACTCCTGCTGGTCGGCATTTTGCTGTTCACCATTGATTTCTTCATCAATATGGACTACGAGGATGCCAGAGCGAAGGGCTATGAGATCGAGGCAACGATCACCCGAATCGATGTCCGCGAGAGCAACGATGCCGGCATGGATGATATCTATGTTGCCTACGGCGAGTATGAGGTCGACGGAAGGACCTATACGAATAAGCGCCTTGGCCATTGCGGTGAGGATGATTATGTCGGTGGCAAGATGACGGTCGTGGTCGATCCCGATGACCCCGGTGATACGGAGTTTGAAGGTGGGGTTCTGGCCGTTGTCGGATTTATTATGATGATCGTTGCGCTGATCTGGAAGTATAAAGACCGCAAGGCTGCCAAGCAGGCTGCTCAAGCATAAAAGACTCAAAAATGCCACGCTCCTAGTGTGGCATTTTTACCTGCTCCGAAACGATGGTTCTGTGTCATTCTGAGCGTTAGCGAAGAAACGGTAACAGCCTATATTTTTGTTGACAGCAAGAGGAGCTGCGAGTTTGATATCGGAATAATGTCGAGGAGTTTTTGCTGTGAAACGAACTAAATTTTCGGAACGCCTTCTGCCGAACGATACCCACGGGGAAGAGCTATTTCAGTGAACGCTGACGGCGATCGATTTGAAGAAATATTCCGTATTTTCCATGATCTGCTACATCGGCATGGGCTGGTGCATCGTCTTCGCCTTCGACACGACAATAAGGGCGATGGAAACGGGCGGCTTGTTGCTGCTGCTCTTCGGCGGCATCGCCTATACCATCGGCGCGGTGCTGTACGGCATCGGCAAAAAGAAACGCTTTATGCACGGTATATTCCATCTGTTTGTCCTTTTGGGCAGCATATTGCAGTTTCTGTGCATCTTCTTTTACGTCATATTGTGAAAAAATCGTCACCCTCCTTCTTGAGGGTGACGATTTTTTCACAAGGAAAAGTTCTGAAAGTCGATACGACTTCCGGGACGTGCTTTGTTTCAGATATCTTTTACATATTGCATAATGTCCTGGATCTCGCAATCCAAAGCAGAACAGAGCTTGTTGAGCGTTTTGGTCTCGATGTTGTCATTTGCGCGCAGACGGCGGATGGTCTTGCTGTCAATGCCGCATTTTTCGCGCAGCTGATAGGTTGTGATACCTTTGGCCTTCAATGTTTCCCAAAGATTGTCGAATGTGATCATTTGGATGCCCCCTAATGTATTGACATTATCTATTATGGGGGTTATAATCTCTTATATTAAGGGGATATAATCCCCACAAAGAAAAAGAGAGGCAAAAAGATGGACAGCTATCAGCGTATATGGCAGAAAATTGTGGCGGAAGTCCTTGCGGATCAATGCTTGTGCGAGGTCGATGCCGCAAAGCTTGTAGAAATGAGATGCTACCGTGCGATTGAGGAGATTCGGAAAATATTGGCGGATGTGTTTATTCCTCCTTCTTAAATTTAAAAGTAACATGTAAACAATATTTAGATTTGTTTTTTATTTCAAGTAATCTTCTTATAACTCTAAAAACAATCAAAAGGATTCTTTATTCCTTTAACAATCTTCATAACCCTAATTACTCTATGTTTAAGACAAAGACTCATAATGCTTATATAATCATCATGATTAATAAAGAGTCTTATATAAAGAAAAAGAGTCATAATGATTCTATTAAGAATCGTTATGACTCATAAAGATTGCATAATTTTGTGAAAACCGTTGATAAATGAAAGGCTTTGTGATATACTGTAAGGGCTACACATCTGAATATGCACAAGTTAGGGAATACTATTTGGTAAAAATGTATTCTCTCTTCCTGACTTTGTGCAGATGTGTAGCAACATTGAGGGAAGCATTTTTCGGTGCGCCCTTCGGGGCGCACTTTTTTAATAAACAGGGGGTTAACCAAAATGGAAGAAAAACAAATGACGGGCTATCCGTCAATAGACAAACCTTGGTTAAAATACTACACGGAAGAAGCTATTAATGCTACTTTGCCCGAATGTACTATTTATGAATATCTTTGGGAGAGCAACAAAGATTATCAAAGCAATGTTGCTCTTAACTATTTTGACCGCAAAATTACCTATGGCGAAGTATTTGAAAATATTGGCAAAGCAACCAAGAGTTACTCTGCTCTCGGTCTTAAAAGCGGCGATATCGTAACTGTATGTGCAGTAACAATCCCCGAAACGATTTATACATTCTACGGATTGAATCGCTTGGGTGTTATTTGCAATATGGTTGACCCCCGTACAAGTGCAGAAGGTATCCGTGAATATATCAAAGAGGTTAATTCTAAAATCGTTATAACCATTGATGTTGCCTATGCTAAAATTGTAGAATCAATAAAGGGAACTGCCGTTGAAAAGATAGTTGTCATTTCGCCAGCCGATTCACTTCCACAACCGAAAAAGTTCTTATTCAAAGCATTTAAGGCAACAAAGATTCCGAATGATAATTTGCATATTAAATGGAAAGACCTTGTTGTAAATGGCAAAAATAACGAATCTGTTATTGTTACATATCAAAAGAACACTCCTTGTGTTATTGTCCATACAGGCGGCACAACGGGTATTCCAAAGGGAGTTATGCTTTCCAACGACAATCTAAACACATCTGCTTTCCAAGCAATCAAATCAGGTTTTGATTTTCAAAGAAACCATACCTGGCTCAATATTATGCCACCCTTTATTGCTTATGGTGTAGGTAATGGTTTGCACTTACCCTTAATTGTTGGTATGGAAGTAATTCTTATTCCTTCTTTCAATCCCAACGAATTTGCTGATTTGCTGAACAAATATCACCCGAATCATATGGTCGGAGTGCCGTCACACTATGGCAATATTATCCACAATCCCAAAATGCAGAATAAAGATTTGTCTTACATTATTGCACCTACAGTTGGTGGCGATGCAATGGATATTTCCCTTGAAAAAGAAACGAATGAGTTTTTAGCAAAGCATAATTGCCCATATCCTGCTTGCAAAGGCTATGGTATGTCAGAGGTAGCAGCAGGAGTTTCCATTTGTTCGTCGCACGATGTAAATAAAATTGGTAGTGTCGGTATTCCTTTGACACATACAACAATGGCAATTTTTGATATTACAACGGGCAAAGAACTACCATATAACCAAGAGGGCGAAATCTGTATGACAGGCCCCAACACTATGGTTGGTTACTACAATAACGAAACCGAAACAAACAATGTTATTAAAAAACACGATGACGGTTTGTTGTGGGTACATAGCGGCGATATTGGTTATATTGATGAAGACGGTTTTGTGTTTATAAAAGACCGTATCAAACGAGTTATTATTCGCCACGATGGTTTCAAGGTGTTTCCGTCGCTAATTGAAAAGACGGTTGATACAAATGATAATGTTGTTTCAAACTGTGCCGTAGGTATAGCAGACACCTCTCACAGTCAAGGCAAATTACCAATAGTGTTTGCCGTTTTGAAAGACGGATGCAATGCTGATACAGTAAAGAAAGAATTGTTTGAACTCTGTCAAAAAGAATTGCCCGAATATGTGCAACCCGTTGATTTTGTATTCATTGATAAAATGCCATTGACCCCCATTGGCAAAGTTGATTACAGAGTATTAGAAGAAAAGGCAAAGCAGATATAACATAAAAGGACTATGACATTTGGCGTGTCATAGTCCTTTTAAAATAACTTGCACCAAGTTTGCACCAAGACGAAAATTAAGGCATAAAGAAAACCCCGAAAACCGTGATGGTTTCGGGGTTTTTGAATGTTCTGAAAGATAACAGATTATCTCTTGGAGAACTGCGGTGCGCGGCGAGCGAAGCGATAAACGCTTCGCAAGGCTTTGATGCCCCACTCGCTGCGTCGTCGCAAGCTCCACATCCCTCGCTTTTGCCTTGGTCAGCAAAAGCTTGCTCGTTCCGCTGCTCCTCCTTTTTCCTCACAAGACAAGTCTTTTGAGGAATCCTTTTGTACGAAACCGCTCGGGGATGGCAATGAAGGCAGCTCGCCATGATAGATAAAGCACCCACCGAAGTGGGTGCTGAAAAGATAGATTGATTATCTCTTGGAGAACTGCGGTGCGCGGCGAGCTGCCTTCAGACCGTACTTCTTTCTCTCCTTCATTCTGGGGTCACGGGTCAGGAAACCAGCGGCCTTCAGAGTTGCGCGGTACTCAGCGTTGACGCCGAGGAGCGCGCGGGAAATGCCATGACGGATGGCACCGGCCTGACCGGTAACGCCACCGCCCTTGACGGTGCAGATGATGTCGACCTTACCGACGTTCTCGGTAGCGACCAGCGGCTGACGAACGATCAGCTTCAGGGTATCCAGACCGAAGTAGTCGTCGATATCACGGCCGTTGATGATGATGGAACCGGTGCCGTTTTCGTAAACACGGACACGAGCGATGGAAGACTTACGTCTGCCGGTGCCGTACTGATACTGTCTCTTGCTCTCGTACATAGTCTGTTACCTCCTGATTAGTCCTGCCATGCTTCGGGCTTCTGGGCTGCGTGCGGATGCTCGCTGCCAGCGAAAACCTTCAGACGGGTGAGGGCGTTGCGGCCGAGGGTGTTCTTGGGGAGCATGCCCTTAATAGCAAGCTGCATTGCGAACTCGGGACGCTCAGCCATGAGGGTCTTGTACTTGGTTTCCTTCAGGCCACCGATCCAACCGGAATGATGACGATAGTACTTCTGATCGAGCTTCTTGCCGGTGAGGATCGCTTTGTCGGCGTTGATGATGATGACATAATCACCGCAATCGACGTTGGGGGTGAAGTCAGCCTTAACCTTGCCGCGCAGGATGTTGGCGGCGACAACAGCGGTACGGCCCAGGGGCTTGTCAGCTGCGTCGACGATGAACCACTTGCGCTGAATGTCTTCTTTTCTGACCAGGGTAGTGGACATGGATGTTTCCTCCGTATATGATAAAAATTTTTTGACAAATGGTCAATTTGCGTATACAATATACGCACAGCTCCACTTTTATACCACAAGAAATTCGAACTGTCAAGCACTATTTTGAAATATTTTGTTTTTCTTCGCAAGAACTCTCGAATTCTCTCATATACTCGTTTTTTCTCCCGTTTTCTCACGATGCAATTTTTTTGAAAAAGGTGAAATCTATGCAAAAAATGATGGGTTTGGTGCGCAGATGCACGGATGATTACCGCATGATAGAGCCGAATGACCGCATTGCGGTCGGCGTTTCGGGAGGAAAGGACTCCGTGGCGCTGTTGGTTTTGCTTGCGGCGATGCGAGAATACTATCCGCAGCCGTATGAATTAACGGCTGTTTCGATTGACATGGGCTTCGGGATGGACTTTGCGCCGATCGCTGAGCTGTGCAAAAAACTGAATGTGCCGTACCATGTTGTCAAGACAGAGATCGCTTCGATCATTTTTGACTATCGGCAGGAGAAGAATCCCTGCTCGATGTGCGCAAAAATGCGCCGTGGTGCGCTCAATCAGGCGATCACGGAGCAGGGGTTTACCAAGGTTGCGCTGGGACACCATTATGACGATGCGGTCGAGACCTTCCTGATGAGCCTTTTGTATGAAGGTCGCATCAGTTGTTTCCAGCCGGTGACGTATCTGGATCGGACGGGTGTGACGCAGATCCGGCCGCTTCTGTATCTGAGTGAGCGGACGATTGCGAATTTTGTCGAACGGGAAGGTTTGCCGCTGGTGCACAACCGCTGTCCGGCCGACAAGCGCACGAAGCGTCAGGAGATCAAGGAACTGATTCTCACGCTGCAGGCGCAGTATCCGGATCTGAAGGATCGGGTGTTTGGTGCGATGCAGCGTCTGCCGCTGCCCGAGTGGGGCACGCTGGAGCATAGACGAAGCCACGAGTAATACGAAAACCTGATGAAAAGTTTTGATAAAATTCCAATTTATCGGTGCGTTGCTCACGTCATTGTAGGGTCACGGCATGCCGTGACCGTGTGCAAGAAGTCTCGTCTTTCGCATATCGTAGCGAGTGACATCCTTGGCACTCGTAGGCAGTTTTTATAAGAAAATTACGACTGTACAAGTCGGAAGTTTGCTCCACTGCGTGGGGCGTACCTTTCTTGCTCCTGCAAGAAAGGTACCAAAGAACAGGCATGGGGAGGCGCTGGAGCCTGCGGCTATCCAAACGTTCATGTTTTGTTTCTGCCTACCCCGCCGCAGAGCCGCCCTCCCCATGACCCCTCCAGGCACGCTGCGCGTCGTCGTGACAGCGTTGTGGTCGTTTTTGCGAGGACAACCGAAGCCACAAATTGAGATTTGTCAATTATTTTTATTAGGTTAAGGATGAAAGACGCAAAAAAGAAAATGCCGTGCGAACACGGCATTTTCTTTTTTTGATCAAGCTTCCAGCTCTTCGAAATCGTCAAAATCTTCCTCGTTCTTCTCGCCGGGGAGCAGCTTCTTAATATCATCCCAGAAGTGAACCACAGCGGCAACAATCGTACCGAGAACGACGACGGCACCGATGATCGTCAAAACGATCTTCAACGTACTGTTCTTCTTTTCCATGAAATTAGCCTCCTTTATTTGTTCTTCTGTTTAATAGTATACCTGATTTTCGGAATTTGGCAAGACCTTTTCCGAAAATTTTTCAAATTCTCACGACATAATCTGCTTTGCGCTCGGCCGCAGGACGCTTTTCGCCGTCGGCATAACCCAAAATGCAGTGGCCGACACCGATCCATTGGCCCTCAACACCCCATTTTTCGAGCATTTTCTTGCCCTCTTCGCAGGCGAATTCCTCACGGGCGCGATGGATCCAGCACGAATCGACACCGAGGCTGTGCGCAGCATTCATGAGGTTGCCCATCACAAGGGAGGCATCCTCAATCCCCGTGTAAACATCTGCACGGGTCAGGACAACGCACACCGTGGGCGCGCCATAGAACGGATGCGTATCGGGTTTTCCCATAATTGCGGCATTGAGCTTTTCCAGAGCGGCAATGTCCTCGGGATTTTGGAGGACAAGAATCTTTGCGGGCTGTCTGCCCATACCGCTGGCGGCATAGGTGCCGGCCTTCAGGATCTGCTCCAGGGCGGTCTCGTCGACCTGCTTGGGAAGGTAGCTGCGGCAGCTGCGCCGCTCTGTCAGGCATCTGATGACTTCGTTCATAATGGTTCCTCCTTAAATATATCCGTAAAGTCCCCGTACGGAGACCTCTCCGCTGGAAATGCTTCGGATGCTCCCGTCGGATTCCTGCACCAAAAGGGCTGCGTTTTCGTCCACACCGACGGCAACAGCCTGTCGGCGTTCCTCACCGTGGAGGATCTGCACGGGTTTTCCGATATTTACGCAGGCTGCGGCATATTCCTGCATCCATTCTTTTTGATGCGAAAGCAGACAACGATCCATATCTTGTAACTGTCGGGTTAACTCACAGATCAAAAGCTCCTCGTCACAGGAAATGACGGCTGCCATTTGGCGCACATCCTCGGGCAGGTCGTCGGGATCGGTATTGCAATTGATGCCGATGCCGATGATATAACGGTCACCCTCACTCTCAACGAGAATACCGCAGAGCTTTTTTTGCCCGAGCAGAAGGTCGTTGACCCACTTGATGTCGGTTTGAATATCGGCCGCCTTTGAAAGCGCCCTGCGCACGGCCACGGCGACCATGGCCGTCAGGTGCATCAGGCTTGTCGGCGGTTCGCTACGGCGCAGAAGGACAGAATAATAGATCCCGTGTGGGGAGACGAAGCTCCGCCCCATCCGGCCGCGGCCGCTTGATTGTCTTTTTGCGACATAAACTGTGCCGTGCGAGGCATCTCGCTGCCGCTTGAGGGCGGAATTGGTCGAGTCGATCTGCTCAAATCGTTGAATGTTCCACATTTTTTCGCCTCCCTATCTTGCAATTTGATTCAAATGTCTATATAATGATTGTATTTCATTTTGAGCAAAATGTAAATATGATTTTATCGGAAACGAGGGAATCAGATGAAAATCGTTATAATTGGCGCCGGAAAGATCGGTAGGACGCTGGCCGAGCAGCTGCTGCAGGAAGATCATGAGATCACAGTGATCGACCACCGGGAAGATGTGCTGGAGTCGTTGAGTTCACTCGACGTTTTGACGGTCGAGGGCGACGGCCTCTCCACCGAGACGCAGCTTGAGGCGCGCATGAATGAGGCGGACCTCGCCATCGCCGTGCTGGCAACTGACGAGCAGAGCCTGCTCGCTTGCTTGATTGCCAAGAAGCTCGGCGTCGGAAGCACCATCGCCCGTGTCCGCAATCCGGAATATGCTTCCGGCATTCAGCTTCTGAAAGAGGATTTGGGCCTGAGCTTTACCTTTAATCCTGAGTTTAACTGCGCAATGGAAATGGCACGCGTCTTGCGTTCGCCTTCTGCCATCAAGATCGACTCGTTCTGCCGCGGACGTGTGGAGCTGCACAAGGTGCGCATCCCCGTCGATTCGCCACTCAATGGCCTGAAGCTCATGGAGCTGGGCAAACTGCAGCCGGGCGTTCTGATCTGCGCGGTAGAGCGTGGCGAGAAGGATGTCTATATCCCCGATGGTTCGTTTGTTCTGCAGGCGGGTGACCGCATCAGCTTCATCACCAAGCCGAGAACCGCCATGAAATTCATTCAGAAGATCGGCATCAAGGCCGACCGCGTCAAGCAGATCATGCTTCTCGGCGGTGGCAAGATCTCGTATTATCTGGCCAAGCTGATGCTGGATTTCGGTGTGAAGGTCAAGATCATTGAGGCGAACCAAGAGGCGAGCGAAATGCTTAAGGCGATGCTGCCGGATGCCGACGTCCTGCATGGCGATGCCACGAATGAAACCTTGCTGTCGCAGGAGCGCATGGTGGATATGGATGCCATCGCGAGCCTGACCGGTATCGACGAGGAAAATGTTCTGTTGAGCCTGTATGCCGGCAGTATAACCGATGCAAAGATCATCACAAAGATCAACCGTACCACCTTCTCGCATATCATCGACAAGATGGATCTGGGGAGCGTTTTCCATCCGCGCTACATCGCTGCGGATATGATCGTGCGATTTGTCCGTGCGCTGGAAAATTCGCAGGGCTCGAATGTCGAAACACTGTATAAAATTGTCGGTGGCAAGGCAGAGGCACTGGAATTCCGTGCAACGGAGAACTCTGAGGTTTGCGGTATTCCGCTGATGGAGCTGCCAACTCTGCCGAATCTGCTGATCGGTGCGATTAACCGCGACGGCACGATCCTGACGCCCGGTGGCCGTGATGCCATCATGCCGGGGGATACCGTCATTGTTGTGACGACGGAGAGCGGCCTGGATGACTTGGATGACATCATTGACCGGCGGAGATGGAAAGCATGAATTACAGAATGATTTTGTATTTGCTCGGAGTGATTCTGATCCTGGTCGGCGGTTTCTTGCTGTGTCCCTGTCTGTTCGCCCTGATCTATCAGGAAAAAGAGGGATGGGACATCTTGTTAACTGCCGGTGTGAGTACCGGACTCGGAGCGCTCTTTGTTCTGCAACTGCCGAAAAGACGTACGATGCACGCACGAGAGGGCTTCTTGATGGTTGCGCTGTCTTGGGTCGTTATTTCGCTCGTCGGTGCGGTGCCCTTTGTGCTTTCGGGTGTGATCCCAAACTATATTGATGCCGTTTTTGAGACGGTTTCCGGCTTCACCACCACCGGCGCAAGCATTCTGACAAATGTGGAGGCGCTGCCGCATTGTTTGCTTTTTTGGCGTAGCTTTACCCATTGGCTCGGCGGCATGGGTGTTTTGGTTCTGATGCTTGCCATTGTACCGATGTCGGGTGACAGCATTCACCTGCTTCGAGCAGAGTCGCCCGGACCATCGGTTGGGAAGATGGTGCCGAAGATGCGCATGACCGCATGGATTCTATACGGCATCTACATTGCCATGACACTGCTGCAGTTCGTCCTCTATCGGCTCGGAACGCTGTTTGGATGGGGTGAGATCCCTGTGTTTGACAGCATATGCCTTACCCTTGGCACGGCGGGTACCGGCGGCTTTGCCGTCCGTGCCGACGGCCTTGCGAGCTATTCGATGTATGAGCAGGCGCTGACGACGGTGTTCATGATTCTGTTCGGCATCAATTTCTCGATCTATTTCTTCATCCTATGCAAGAAATTCAAGCTGGTTTGGCAAAATACCGAGCTTAAGTGCTATATCGGCATCATTTTGACGGCCATTGCACTCATTACGATCAATCTCGTACTGACAAACCATACCATCCATACCATCGGAGACACCGTGCATTATGTTGCCTTCTCTGTTGGCAGCGTGATCACGACAACGGGCTACGGAACGGTTGATTTCGCTCTTTGGCCGGAGTTTTCCAAGATCGTACTGCTGCTTTTGATGGTAAGCGGTGCGTGCGCCGGCTCTACCGGCGGCGGTGTGAAGGTAAGCCGACTGGTGATCCTGTTCAAATTTGCCTGTGCCGAGGTGCGCCACCTCCTGCATCCAAATGCGGTGGATGTGATGACGGTCGACAAAAAACGCGTCGGCAAGGAGGTCATCCGAGGCACGACGGGTTTCTTTGTGGTCTATATTGCTCTGATGGGTCTGTGTATTTTGCTCGTTTCGCTCGATGGCTTTGGCATCGAAACCACGGTTTCTTCCGTGTTTGCTACGCTCAATAACATCGGCCCCGGTGTGAGCAGTCTTGTCGGCCCGTTTGGCAGCTATGCAGCGTTTTCGGCATTGTCCAAGATTGTTCTGTCGCTTGCGATGCTCTTTGGACGTCTGGAAATTTTCCCAATGCTTTTGCTGCTGCGTCCGGGTACCTGGCGCCGCAACGGATAATAATAAATGATAAAAGAACTCCGACTTGAGTCGGAGTTCTCAGTCTGTCGAATAACCCCTGTTTTGCGTCAAGCAAGACAGGGGTTATTCGGACATTGAGCGAAAATAAAAGAAAATATGTGCAAAATAAAGCTGCTATGAGTATCCCTCCAGCGCCATTTTGCAA
>SVMF01000010.1 GCA_015067565.1 Oscillospiraceae bacterium
TCTCGTTCGACTTGCATGTGTTAGGCACGCCGCCAGCGTTCGTCCTGAGCCAGGATCAAACTCTCTATGATATCGTATCTTAATCTCCAATGAGAATAAAATCAATTCATAAGTTCGCTCTTAGCTTTACTCAAGAATTTTCGTTGGCTATTCTTCACAATCTCAGTTTGCACTGACATCTTCAAGAACAACTTTTGTTTTTTTATAATCAAAATTGTCCAAGGTGTTTAACATGTTTCTCGTTGTTTAATTTACAAGGTACATCGCTGCTTTGCAGCCTATGAAAACCGCCTTACCACTTCATCGGTCACCCTCCGCGGTTGCGACGACTCACATATTATAGCAGATGAGGTTTCGTTTGTCAAGCACTTTTTTCGACTATTTTCAAAATCTTTTTGAGCTCGGCACCCTTGCCTCAAGTGCTTGGATATTTTAGCAGAGATACAGCCATTTGTCAAGCGTTTTTTTCGTTTTTTTCAAACTTTTTTGGATTTTCAATGGATAGTGGCAAAATCGGAAGCACACCCCAAAATATAGCGGTTCCGACCGCCAAAATTGTCGCGCCGAGCACGCGGCTGAGCAGTAAGCCGACACATCCGAGGAAAAAATGCAAAGGAATTTTTGTGTTTCTTCGGAGCGTTTTTTCGTTGATTGCACACAGCATGGTCATCAGGCAGGTGCCCGAAATCACGATCGCAACGGAAACAAGCGGCTCCAGACGCTCCATCACACCCAGGATCCGCACGGATTTCATTGCCGTATAGAAATCCGCGCCGTTGCTCACGAGGGCGGCAGCCAGACTCAGCACTGCAAAGCCGACAATTCCAAATAGACCCTTTTTCTCCTCCTCGCGCAGAAACACGGCAGGCAGTGGTGCAAGAGCGGCAAACAACAGCGTCGCATCCGGCCGGCCGGCAGTCGGACGCTCGAGCTCAGGCAGAGAGAACGCGAACAAGACACCATATAATATAATGAGTAGGAAGCTTGCAACCGTACCGACCGTAAGGGCTGTTTTGCGCCCTGCGGCATAGTCTGACACCAGCAAGATCAGCAGACCGATCAGAATTCCACCCTCCGGGAAGGCTCGGCTCAACAAGTCGACCGTTCCACCAAGGGCGATATAGTTCCATGCGTTCAGTGCGATTTCGACGGCTTTCGGCGCAGAAAACGGTCTTTTGGGCACGAGCAGATATAGGATCGCGCAAACACCGACCGCTACAGCCGTCCAGACGAGGCCTAAGCGCGGCAGCAGCACGATGGCCGCGAC
Organism: Oscillospiraceae bacterium; assembly: GCA_015067565.1. Taxonomy (GTDB): domain Bacteria; phylum Bacillota; class Clostridia; order Oscillospirales; family Oscillospiraceae; genus JAZOXB01. Next base: position 1,268 of record SVMF01000010.1, read on the forward strand.
CGAGGCTGCACTGAATTGCAGGGCGGATACTTGTTTTGACATTGGCTCAGTCCTTTTCAAATTCCTTCAAGCGGAGCTCGCTCGGGTGCGCTGCAAAATACTCGCTCAGACCCTGCGGCTCGAGCCGCACATCCGAAAAGTATACCTGCACCGAGCCTCGCAGCAGCTCGCTGCGCAGAAGCTCCCGCGCCAACGCGGCATCCGGGACGACCAAATGCTGCGCTGTTTCAAACAACAGCTCTCCTGCCGCCTTTTTCCGCGCATCGGCAACACATTTTACAAGCGTCTGTCCCTCGCCCTCGGCCGCCTCGCTGATGAGATATATCTTTTCCTCCTGACGCAAGACCTGCAGCGTCTTGATCGGCAAAAGCTGCGTCGTGCGGTACTCCCGAAACGGCAGTCCCAGCCACAGGCACAGAGCTGCCGCAATCGCAATATGCCATTTCATACCGTCACCTCTGATTCTTCTGGTCCTGCGGATGCAGATACGCATCGCGCAAGCGCTCTTTTTTCAACCGCTGGCGGAGGATCCCGCGCAGGCTCATACGCGCAAAGGGTGCCAGATACGGCTCGGAGAAGGAGCGAAGCTGCGCTAAATGGATCAGCAGGCACATCCCGGCAAGCGTCATTCCAAACAGCCCCGCAAGGCTGGCCGCCACAGCCAGCACGAAGCGCCAGAGCCGAATGGCATCGGCAAATCCGCGCCCCGGGATGGCAAAGCCACAGATGCCGGCCACCGCGACCGCGATCAGTGCTGCGGGCGAAATAAGCTTGGCCTCGACCGCCGCTGAGCCAACCACCAGACCGCCGATGATCGAAAGGCTCTGCCCGACTGACTTCGGCAGGCTGACGCTTGCCTCCTGCAACAGCTCAAAGGCGACCAAAAGACCCAGAATCTCCAGAATCGTTGGGAACGGCACCGCTTTTTTTGCCTCGATGATCGACTCAAGGAGCGCCGTCGGCAGCATGGCAGGATGATAGGACACCAGCGCCACGAACAGTGCCGGCAGCAAGAGGCTTGCAAAGAGCGCAGTGTAGCGCAAAATGCGCATCAGACTCGCACTGAGGTAATTCGTACCCCGATCCTCGGCGCTCTGCATCAAATATCCAAGATCCACTGGCATGAGATAGCCGAGCGGCAAGCCATCAACCAGCAAACCGATACGCCCGTCCAAAAGTCCCTGGGCAAAGCGATCCGTACGCTCGGTATACTGCATGAGCGGAAAGGCCGTTGCGCGGCTGCCCGTGACATACTCCTCGACCGCCGCAGGAGTGAGCATACCGTCAATGTCGATCTCGGCCAGACGATTTTTCATGCGCTCGAGCAGCTCGGGGTTCGTCAGGCCGTCCAGATAGGCCACGGAAACATTGGTGCGACTGCGCCGCCCGACCGTGGTTTCATAGAAATGCAGCGCAGGCGAGCGCAGATGGCGCCGAAGTAAGCTCGTATTCGTACGGGAAGTCTCAGTGAATCCGTCCTTCGGCCCCTTGACGGTATTTTCAACCTCAGGCGCAGAGGGCGAACGCTTTTCGGGTGTCTTGTCCTCAAAGGCAAGCGCCTTCTGCCCAAAGAGCACCACGCTGAAGCCGTTGACCAGCGCAGAAAGTGCCGCGTCAAGGGTTTCACATGGCTTGGCCACAGCATTGTAGACCGTCTTGTGCAGGGCACGCTCGTAAAGCTCGTCCATCGTGCTGCCCTCCGTGTCCTGCATGAGCGGCTTGATCACGAACTCTGAAATATCGCCTCCCGAGGTCAGGCCATCCAACGCATATATATATAATGTATAGGTGCCCACCTGCAACACCCTGCGGTTAAAGTCGCCCGACGGTTCAAAAACCGCCCGAAAATTCTCGTCGCACAGCGTTCCTTGATAGCTGCCGTCGTCGCATCTCATCACATTCACGCACTCACCTCAGCATTATTTTACCTAAAATTCCGCCCGTTATACAAATTTTTGTCACAGTGGTATCAAAAAACGCTCATCTTTGTGGCTTTTTCTTTTGCGGACTGTGTGTAATTTTGTAGAAATATGCATTCTTTTCTTGACGAAGCTCTTGCCGCATGATAAAATTATTTATTATGTATTCATCTGAGGGAATTTATGCAGGAATTTATCGAGGTCACACGAGAAAATATTCGTACCCTTGCCGACGTCATGAACACGCTGGAGCAGGCGGCAAGCGTGCACGCAGACGATCTGCAGATCGATTTTTCACGGATGCTGTCGGACTTCGGCGCGCTGTGGATGATCGTCAAAAGCCGCATCGTCCTGCGTCGGATTCCAGGCACGCTTCGGGTCAGAACCTGGCTGCGTACCCCTTCGAGCGCCGTCAGCAACCGTGACTTTGCTCTCTTTGAAGGCAGTGAGGAGATCGGCTACGCCGTGCAGAGCTGGGTTCTGGTCGACGCAAAACAGCGCACCATATTAAATATGAGAAAGTTTCCACCGCTGTGGAAGCTGCCCACCCCACAGCCCGAGCGAACTGACGCCCTCAAGCGTCTGTCCGCACCGCCCATGTGCGAGGTCGAACGATGGCGCATCGAGCCGCAGGAGCTTGACCGCAACGGCCACCTCAACAACACGCAATACATCCGCCATGCCGAAGCCTACGCGCCCGAAGGTGCAAGCTGCCTGGATGTCATTTTTGAGCGCGAGTGCTTTGCAGGAGAAACCCTCATTTTGCACGCTGCAGACGGCTTTGTACAGGGGCGCAAAGAGGACGGCAGCACCAGCTTCCTGGCCCATTTCTATCAAAAAGGAGAATCGATATGAAACGAATCCTGATCTTTGTTCTAATTCTGAGTCTGTTTTTCTGTGTCGGCTGCGACGAGAAGAAGCAGAGCAAGCCAACCGAGTCCGAAGTGATCGACGAGTTTATCCAGCTGCCTAACGGTCTGGCAGGTGAGTGGGTGAGTGCCTCCGTCAGCGATCGCGGCTATAGCGAGCGCATCACATTTGAAGAGGACGGTACTCTGACCGTCGCGCAGATGAAGGACGGCTTCGTCGAGCAGACCATCTTCGGCACCTTCCGTGTCCTCGGCGACAAAATCACCTTCGAAATCAGCGGCGGCGCAAGTCCCTATACCGATGAATTTCGCTACACTTTGAGCGGTCGTGAGCTGTTTTTGATCGATGATGACGGCCCCGCTCATTATCTGCGCACATCCTGACGGAGGAATATGGAATGAAGCCTTATGCATTGTTGACCACGGAAGAACGCCGTGCGGAATATGCCGCCGTGCTGGAAAAATACGAAGCCTACTGCACTGAGGGTCTCAGCCTCAACATGGCTCGTGGCAAACCGGGCAAGGAGCAGCTTGACCTCGTGAGCGAAACTTTATCGAATTTGATTGATTATGGCGATTATATCTGCGATGGCATCGATGTGCGCAATTATGGCGAGCTGAGCGGCCTTCCGAGCGCCAAGAAGCTCTTTGCCGAGCTGCTGGGAACGCAGCCGGAGGAGATCTTCGTCGCAGGAAATGCCAGCCTGCAGCTCATGTACGACCTGATCAGCAAGGCGCACACGCACGGCCTGCTCCATTCCGAGCGCCCGTGGTGCAAGGAGGAAACCGTCAAGTTCCTCTGCCCCGCCCCCGGCTATGACCGCCATTTCAAGATCTGCCAGACCTTCCAAATGCAGATGATCACCGTCCCCATGACCGAAGACGGCCCCGACATGGACTTCGTGGAGGAGGCTGTGAAGGATCCGTGCGTAAAAGGCATCTGGTGTGTTCCCAAGTATTCCAACCCCGACGGCATTATCTATGCCGACCGTGTCATCGACCGTCTGGCTGCCCTGAAGCCGGCCGCACCCGACTTCGCTCTGATGTGGGATAATGCCTACTGCGTACATGAATTTGAGGGCGATTTCGTTCCCTTCCGTGACATTCTGACCCTTTGTCGGGAGTGCGGAAATGCCGATATGGTCTATGAATTTGCCTCCACCTCAAAGATCACCTACCCCGGCGCAGGCGTCGGTGTACTGGCTGCGAGCGTGGCAAACCAGCGCTATCTCTCCACCCTCGTCAGCTTCCAGACCATCGGTTTTGACAAGATCAATCAGCTTCGCCATGTGAAGCTGCTGAAAGATAAGGAGCAGACGCTCGCCCTTATGAAGCGTCATGCCGAGATTCTGCAGCCGAAATTTCATGCGGTTCTGGAATCGCTCAAAAACGAAATTAAACCGCTCAATATCGCTCATTGGACGGAACCGAAGGGTGGTTACTTCGTCTCCGTCCATGCCATGCCCGGCACGGCCAAGCGCACGGTGCAGCTCATGAAGCAGGCAGGTGTGATCCTGACGGATGCCGGAGCGACCTATCCCTACGGCAATGATCCCAAGGACAGCAACATCCGCATCGCACCGACCCTTCCACCCGTCGGTGAGCTGCGCACCGCCATGGCGATCTTCTGCACCTGTCTCAAGCTCAGCGCCCTGGAAGCCCTCGGCATTTGATCCAAAAGGAGTACACAAATGGAGTTTCAGACCATCAACGGACAAAAGCTCTGCCCCTATGCCAAGCGCCGCCTCGGCTGGAAACGATTCGGCAAGAACGGCTGTGGCATTCTGGCGGCCTATAATGCACTCGGCCTGCTTGGCGCGCCCAAGGACTTTGAGTCAGTGTTCGGCCACTTCCAAAAGTGGTATCGCACGCACATTTTTGGCATTTTACCCTACCGAATTGCCCGTTTTTTGCGAAAAAACCGCATTTCCTGCCGAAAAGAGAAGGACTTGGCGCAGCTCAGCGCAGACCTGAAGGAAGGTGGCGCAGCAATCCTGACCTATTGGAATCGCACCTGGCTTGGTAAAATTCCGAACATTTTCGGTGGTGCACACACTGTTGCAGTGCATTTTAATGGAGATTACGAAGTTTTTAACCGTTTTTCCAACCGCAAGAAGATCTACCGCTTTAAACGCTTGTCTGAGCCGCTCGAGGGCCGCTCGCTGATGCGCGCATACTATCTGGAAAGGATGGACTGACCATGCAGCTTTGGAACCGAACCGAGCTGATCGACGAACCCGAGGTCGGCTTGGGTGCGATCAAATTTGCCTACGGCACGACCCTCGGTCGTTTTTTGGCAAAAACGATTTTGTGTCGAAAATTTGTATCAAACATCTATGGCTGGTGGCAAAGAAGCCGTTTTTCCAAGAAAAAAGTTCAGAAATTCATGAAGCAGTACGGCATCACGACCGACGATTGCGTCAAGAGCGAATTCTCCTGCTTCGACGATTTTTTCACCCGTCAGCGCAAACCTGAGCCGATCCTCACCGCCGAAAACGAGCTGGCAGCCATTGCCGATTCGAAGCTCTTGGCACTTCCCATCGACGAAAGGAGCGTCTTTTCGATCAAGGGTGTGCCCTACACCACGGCAGAGCTGTTGGAAAATGAGGCGCTGGCCAAGGAATTCGATGGCGGAATGTGCCTGATCTTCCGCCTCGCACCGACGGATTACCACCGCTATGCCTATGCAGACGATGCTGAGCAATCGCCGTCGGTCAAGATCCCCGGTGTTTTGCACACAGTCAACCCGATCGCCGGCACGATGAAGGTCTTCCGCCGCAACACACGGCAGTATAACCTGCTCAGAACCAAGCATTTCGGCACAATGCTGCAGATGGAGGTCGGTGCGCTGCTCGTCGGCCGTATTTGTAACCACAACGACAAGCGCAGCTCCGTCAAAAAGCTCGAGGAAAAGGGCTTCTTCCGCTACGGCGGCTCGACGGTCATTCTTTTGGCACAGAAGGAGCGCGTCCGGATCGATGCCGACATCCTGGAGCACTCCGCCAAGGGCATCGAAACCAAGGTGCGTCTGGGCGATCGAATCGGTAAAGCGCTATGAGCTATCGGTTTTTTGAGAACAAGAGCTGCGAATACTACCCCTGCCACGAGGGCCTGAAGGAGATCAACTGTCTGTTCTGTTTTTGTCCCTTGTATTCGCTGGGCGAGCACTGTGGCGGCAATTTTGTGATGACCAACGGCATCAAGGATTGCTCGGGATGCACTTATCCGCACAAGCCGGAGCATTATGAGGCGATCTGCCGCCGCCTGAGTGAGAAATAAAGACGCTCACAAGGCTTTCGAAAAACGACACCCTTGTCATTCTGATGGAGCTGAGCGACCGAAGAATCTTAGCGGAAGCACCGAATCTGTGTGCGCGCACAGATTCTTCGCATTCGCTCAAAATGACATCCGGAGAACCCGGGCACCCGTCGGGGTAGGATGTCGGGAGGCCATGCCCAACAAGCGTGTCTTTTGCCGAAACAAGGCGAAAATTTCGGGTTGCTTTTTTCCCCCAACGATGCTATAATGTAGGTAATGCAGGGTTCGTACATCGGTAGTACAGCGGCTTCCCAAGCCGCTGAGGCGGGTTCGACTCCCGTACCCTGCTCCAGAAAAGAACCCACATTTGTCTGCGACAAGTGTGGGTTCTTTTCAACTAAATCCACCCTATCGGGTGGGTGAAATCATCTTCGATGATGAAATCCCCTTCGGGGATGAAATCCGCCTCGACGGCGGATGGGTGGATTTCATTTCATCTGCGAAGCAGATTTCATCCGAGCTTCGCTCGGATTTCATCGCGCCTTGCGCGATTTCATTGAACTATACACGGATTTGTGCTATAATCAATCCGATAAATAAGAATTTGTGGAGAAATCCTTATGGAATGGTTTAATATATTTGGTTTGATCTTCGTAGTTGTTATTATGATTCCAAACATTATTTTTGCAGTTAAATGTAAAGAGGGTTTTGAAAACAGGTGGAACAACAAAGCAATCGAGGTTTTTGAACAAATCGGAAGATTTGGTTGCTTTGGATTTATGATTTTCAACATTCCAGGAACTTGGTTTGGCTGGTGGTCTGATGAAGCTTTTGCAGTATATTTAATCATTGATACACTGTTAATTGCCCTTTATTGTGCTATATGGGTTATTTGTTGGAAGAAAACAAGTGTTTTCAGAGCATTGGCACTCTCTGTAATACCATCAGTAATTTTCTTGTTTAGTGGAGTTATGAGCAGGTCAATTTTACTGATTATTACATCAGTGCTGTCTGCACCGTCTCATATTTTGATTTCATATAAGAACACAAAATGAATTTGACAAATTCCAATTTATCGAACGGATAGATGCCATACTTTTGGTCGTTTTTACCCCCATTTACACTACTTTTAGTCGTTCTTACGCAGAAAAGAACCCACATTTGTCTGCGACAAGTGTGGGTTCTTTTCAACTAAATCCACCCTATCGGGTGGGCGAAATCATCTTTGATGATGAAATCCGCCTTGACGGCGGGTGGGTGGATTTCATTTCATCTGCGAAGCAAATTTCATCCGGGCGTTGCTCGGATTTCATCGCGCTTTGCGCGATTTCATTGAAATATCCGAGGATTTACGATATAATCAGTTAACAAATAAGAATATGTTGCACACATCTTTATTGCAGAGGAAAGGTGATAATAATGAAATTATTATTTATGATCGGTAATGCCGCTGTCGGTAAAATGACTGTTGGGCAGGAACTTATGAAGCTCACAGGATTGAGGTTATTTCACAATCATATGACCATCGAACCCGTAATAGAAATCTTTGGTCAATATAATGGAAAAGCAATTGACAAACTTCGTCAAGTGGTTTTTGAGGAATTTGCGAAATCGGATTGCTATGGAATGATTTTTACATATATGTGGGCTTTCGACCAACAAGCAGATTGGGATTATATTGAATATGTGAAAAGCATTTTTGAACCCTATAATACAGAGTTTTACTATGTGGAACTTGTTGCTCCTCGTGAAATTAGATTAGAACGAAATGCTACCGAAAACCGCCTACAGAACAAAGCATCGAAAAGAGACATTGAAGTATCGAACCAAAGACTTATCAACGATGATACCCAATATCGCCTTGAAAGCTTTGATGGTGAAATTCCGTTTGATAACTATATAAAAATCGACAATTCAAAGCTTCCGCCTGATGTAGTTGCCAAAATGATTCAGGAAAAATTCAATTTATAAAGGGGAAAATACTTTTTTTCCTTTTGGTTCGATAAATTCAAGTTATCGGTTCGTTGCTCACGTCATTGTAGGGTCACGGCGTGCCGTGACCGTGTGCAAGAAGTCTCGCCTTTCGCATATCGTAGCGCGCGACATCCTTGGCGCGCTCGCAGGCAGTTTTTATAAGAAAATTACCACTGTACAAGTCGGAAGTTTGCTCCACTGCGTGGGGCGTACCTTTCTTGCACCTGCAAGAAAGGTACCAAAGAACAGGCATGGGGAGGCGCTGGAGCCTGCGGCTTTTCAAACGTTTCATGTTTTGTTACTGCCTGCCCCGCCGCAGAGCCGTCCTCCCCATGACCCCTCCAGGCACGCTGCGCGTAGTCGTGACAGCGTTGTGGTCGTTTTTGCCGAGGACAACCGGAGCGACAAATTGAAATTGGTCAATTATTTTCATAAAGTTTGATAAATTTTTTTCTTGCAAAGGCGGCAAGAATTTCGCATCACGAAACCAATCACCACAGAGGAACGATCCGCGTTAGCGTGCCTGGAGAGAGTCAAGAGAGAGGGCGGCTTGAAAACCGAGCTTGGCAGTAACGATTCGTTCCATGGAACGATAGGTTTTCTACAGCGCCTCTCTCTTGTCGTGTTCTTTGGTGACTTTCTTGGCCGAAACAAGAAAGTCACGCCCCACGCAGTGGAGCAAAGTACCGATGTCCATCGCACCACGATACTTTGAGATTGCACCCGTAAAGCGCAGGCCACAGCCACGTCGCTTCGCTCCTCGCAATAACCTCTTATACTAAAACCTGATGAAAAGCTTTGATAAAATTCCGATTTATCGGTGCGTTGCTTACGTCATTGTAGGGTCACGGCATGCCGTGACCGTGTGCAAGAAGTCTCGTCTTTCGCATATCGTAGCGCGCGACATCCTTGGCGCGCTCGCAGGCAGTTTTTTAAGGAAATTGCTACTATACAAGTCGGAAGTTTGCTCCACTGCGTGGGGCGTACCTTTCTTGCTCCTGCAAGAAAGGTACCAAAGAACAGGCATGGGGAGGCGCTGGAGCCTGCGGCTTTTCAAACGTTTCATGTTTTGTTACTGCCTACCCCGCCGCAGAGCCGCCCTCCCCATGACCCCTCCAGGCACGCTGCGCGTCGTCGTGACAGCGTTGTGGTCGTTTTTGCCGAGGACAACCGGAGCGACAAATTTTCTTGGCCGAAACAAGAAAGTCACGCCCCACGCAGTGGAGCAAAGTATCGATATCCATCGCACCACGATACTTTGAGATTGCACCCGTAAAGCGCACACCGCAGAGAAAAAGGAATGACGCAAAAAAACTTGCGGATATGCTGAACATTCCCGATAAAGCGGTGTCGAAATGGGAGCGAGACATTGCTTGCCCCAATACGCAAACGACCCCAAGATCCTTTTCCATGGGCGTGGGTGCGTCAAAATTTCCCCTTGCAATTTCAGCACAATCGGGATACAATAGCACTATGACACAGCAGGAGTAGGAACAGCGCGTTAAGTACCGAACGGATGGGAGGTTGCCGTCGGGCGAAGGGTATTTTTGCCCGCGGTGCTGTTTCCGCAACCGCCTGCTTTTCCGGTGTCTGTAACCTCCTCCACATCAAAGGAGGATTTTTTATGTCCAAAATCAAAACGCTTTCTTCCTGTGCCATGCTGTGCGCCCTGGCCGTCGTACTTGCGCGGTGGCTGTCCATCAATCCCGCCCCCGGTGTGCGCATTTCCATCGAAACCGTGCCGATCTTCCTTGCAGGAATGCTCTTCGGCCCCATCGCCGGAATGCTGGTCGGCTTTGCCTCAGATCTGCTCGGGAGCCTCATGCAGTTTGGTTTTAACCCGCTCTTCTGCCTGCCGCCCATTCTCTATGGCCTGAGCGGTGGCCTGTTTCGACCGGTTTTGCGGAAAAACTGCAACATTTTGAACCTTTCGGCAGCATTTCTGCCCCCCGTCGTCCTCGGCTCGATCCTTTACCAAAGCGCCACCCTCGCCTATGTCTACGGGGAAGGTGCCTTCTGGCCGAACTATTTTGCGCAGCTTGGCGGCCGCTCGATCCAGTTTGCCATTGTTTTGGCGGTCGATGTGGCGATCATCTGGCTGCTGTACCGCTCGAGACTGTTCCAGCGAGCAGGTTTGATGCAAGGGAGGACAGGCAAATGACACGACAGGAAGCTCTGGATTATTTGCACTTCGTGAGCTGGAAGGGTTCGGTGCCGGGCCTTTCCAGGACGGTCGAGATCCTGCGGCGCATGGGTCAGCCGCAGAACAGACTGAAATTTATCCACATCGCCGGCACGAACGGCAAGGGTTCCACCGCAGCGATGCTGTCCAATATTTTCCGTCAAGCAGGCTATGTAACGGGTCTTTTTTCCTCGCCCTTTCTCCATGTTTTCAACGAACAGATGCAGGTCAACGGCAAGATGATCTCCGATTCCGAGCTGGCTGAGATCGTCGAATTTGTCAAACCGCTGGCACAGACCATGGACGATCAGCCGACGCAATTCGAGCTCGTTACCGCCATCGCAATGGAATTCTTCGACCGCAGGAACTGCGATATTGTCATCTTAGAGGTCGGAATGGGCGGTGAATCGGACTCGACGAACATCATTTCGACACCCGAGGCAGCCGTGCTGACGAACATCGGCCTGGATCATGTGCCGATGCTGGGGAGTACGGTCGAGCAGATCGCGCAGAACAAGGCAGGGATCATCAAGGGCGGCGATGCCGTCGTGTATCCGACCGACGGAACAAAGCAGGTGATCCGGGCACGCTGCGAGCAGACGGGAACCGCGCTGCATTTTGCGCCGTTTGATACCCTGCGCTTGCAAAAAGCCGACCTGAGCGGTCAGATTTTCGATTGTGACGGCCGAACAGAACTGTTTTTGCCGCTTTTGGGCGAGCATCAGCTCAAAAATGCCGCTGTTGCCCTGAAAACGGTGGATGTTCTGCGTCAAAAAGGTTGGCGCCTGCCCGAAACGGCCATCTACAACGGCCTTGCGCAGACAAAATGGCCCGGTCGCTTCGAGCTGCTGCAAAAAGAGCCGCTGTTTTTGGTCGACGGCGGTCACAATGTTCAGTGCATGCAGGCTCTGGCGCAAAATCTGCAAACCTACCTCCCCAACCGGGGGATTACAGCCCTGACGGGTGTGATGGCTGACAAGGATTATTTAGCGATGTACCGCATCGTCGCGCCCTATGTTTCGCGATGGATCACCGTGACGCCCAACAACCCCAGAGCCTTGTCGGCAGAGGCCCTGGCCGAAACGCTGCGCACATTCGGTAAGCCAACCTGCGCCTGCGCTACGGTAGAAGACGGGGTACGAGAGGCGCTGCGACAAACGGCTCCCGATGAGGCCGTCGTCGCCTTCGGCAGCCTCTACATGGTCGGCGCAATCCGTGATGCGGTACAATAAGAATTTCCGTTGCCAATGTAACATGATAAGGTTTTCTGAAAATGCCTTGCACAGCAAGGCATTTTACAGTGTGTCAGAAAGAGTCGCCAATCGTCAAAATTCATCTGACGATTGGCGACTCTTTTGCCACTGTGCTTTTTTATCTTATTCGTTTTCGATTGCCATGACCTTATCGACACGGCGCTGGTGGCGGCCGCCCTCAAAGGCCGTATCGAGCCAAATGTCAACGATCTCCAGCGCAAGCTTTTCCCCCACGATGCCCTGGCCGAGCGCCATCATATTGGTGTCGTTATGCTGACGGGTCAGGCGCGCCGAGACGGTGTCGCTCAGTAACGCACAGCGGATGCCGCGCACCTTGTTGGCCGAGATCGAGATACCGATACCGGTCGTGCAGACGACAATGCCACGCTCGCACTCGCCGCTTGCCACGGCCTTGGCCGCCGGCACGGCGAAATCCGAATAGTCACAACTGTCGCTCGTGTGAGTTCCGCAGTCGAGAACCTCGAAGCCACGGTTGATCAAATGGTTCTTGATCGCAGTTTTCAGTTGCAGGCCGCCATGATCACAGCCGAGAGAAATTTTCATAAATATTCACCTCAAATAAAGTATTCCAAGTAGAAGGTCACTGCGGAAACCACGGTGACTACGATGACAATCCAGGGCTGCTCGCGCTCGGTGATGATGCCAAGCACCCAGCCAAGCAGCAGGCTCAGCATCGGAACGAGCATATACATTCCGCCAAGCAGCCACACCGCCCAGAACAGCAGCACCAACGCCAGAAGCACGATGCAATGGCTGTCGTGCCAACGAAATACCCCGTGAATGACGGGAATCAGACTCATTGTGCCCAAAAGAAGCATCAAAATATCACGGGAAATGAAGGTTGCAAGCGGATATCCCGTCTGAAGAAGGCCACTCAGACGTCTGCCAATGCGCTCAGGAACAATCTCCATCATCAGTCGGAAGTCGGTCAGAAGCTCGGGCATATTCATCTTATAGACGCAGTAATAGGCCCAACCTGCGGCTGCCGCCGCAATAAAAGCGAAGAACACCAGCAGAAGTGACACAGCCAGACGGGTGGCTCTGCCCTTCTTTTCGCCGTTGCGCCAACGGTAGACTTGTACATAAATATACGCAGCAATATACAGCGGCGCAATCCAGAACATCGCCCAATAGCGCAGGATCAGCAGGAAATAAAGTCCAACCGAAACCATCAAGAGCAGAGTATGAACAAGGAAATTGGTGTCCGTGTCGCAGGTGACCCACAGCCACAAAAACAGCATCGAGGCCGAAACGAGGGTAGCCGCCCAGCAATTACTCGGCTGCAGCAGGCCGACCAAAACGCCGCAGCACACGGCAGGCAGCGTCAGATCAAACATACTGCGCAGCAGCAGGTAGATCATGATCGCAAACAGCGCCGAGGGGATCAGATAATGCTTCGATAGGGTGAAAATGATGCTGGGGAAGACCTGCAGGATGTTATGCCGCAGGTAGATCAGCAGGTAACCCGTCAGGCGCAGCATAGCTGCTGCAAAACCGGTCAAAAGCGCCCATGTCAGGTCGCCCCAACGAAAATCATGCCGTCTCAGAGCAGAAAACTCCGGTTTGTCGACCCTGCCGATCCATTCGATCGTGCCACGGGCCGGACGCATGGAAATGAAATATGCGGGGATCAGCATTGCAGCAAACAGCGCAAAGAGTCCCGTCAGGAGCAGGATCATCTGTCCTCTCTCGTCGCTGAGCATCAGCTGCAGACTAATGTGCATTGGGAACAAGCCGAACACCTCCATTTTTGTATTTATGACAATTTTTTACATCTTCTCGGGGGCCTCGAAGCCGAGGACATCAATACATTCATCAAGCGCACGCTTGGCAAGGCTGATGAGGGCCAGATAATTCTGCTTCTTTGCCTCATCCGGCTCTGCCAAAATACGTGTTTCGTGGTAGAACTTGTTGACCGCACCGGCCAGCTCGTAGGCATAAGCGCAGACCACATTCGGCGCACTGTCACGGTAAGCCATGAGCATCTGCTCGGGCATCTGCGCCAGGGCAAGCTGCAAATTCTTTGCGCTCACGCTGTCAGCAGGGGCCAGGGTCGCATCCTTCAGCTCCGCACGGTTCAAAATCGACTTGATTCTGACGATGGTGTAGAGCAGATACGGGCCGGTGTTGCCCTCGAAGGCAGCAAAGCGCTCGAGGTCGAAAATATAATCCTTGGTCGCAAGGTTCGACAGATCGCCGTATTTCAGCGCGGCAACGGCAATGATCTTGGCAGTCTTGTGGGCCTCGGCAGCATCGACGACCTGATTTTCCAGAATTTTCTGTTCGACATAATTCGTGATGTCGGCAATCAGAGTTTCCAGACGCATCACACCACCGTCACGGGTCTTGAAGGGTTTGCCGTCCTTACCGTTCATCGTGCCGAAGCCGACGTGCTCGAGCTCGACGGTCTCGGGAACAATGCCGCTCTTGCGTGCGGCACGGAAGACCTGCTCGAAGTGCAGGTTCTGACGCTTATCGGTCAGGTAGAACAGCTTGTCCGGCTTGAAATCCTGCATTCTCTGCACGATGCAGGCCAGGTCGGTCGTTGCATAGAGGGTCGCACCGTCGCTCTTGACAATGATGCAGGGAGGAATTTCCTTCTTGTCGTCCTCTTTTTCCACATCGATGACCTTTGCGCCGTCACTTTCACGCAAAATACCCTGTTTTTCCAACATTTCGATCATTGGCGGGATGTAGGGATCTGCATCGCTCTCGCCCATCCAGACATCAAAATCGACATTCAGATTGGCATAATTGCGCTTGAGATCGGCAACGCTGACACGCATAATATGCTCCCAAAGGGCATAGTAGCCGCGCTTGCGGTTCTGCAGCTCGAAGGTGGCCTGGTGTGCCTTCTCGGCAAACACAGCATCGACCTTGCTCTTGCCGGAGGCGAAGGGGTAGATCTCCTCAAGCTCGGAGATGGTAAACGGAGCCTCCTCAGGGTATGCGCCGTCGAAGCTATCGTCAAAATACGGAAGATCAGGGTGCCGCTCGCGCAGCTCGGCAATGATCAGACCCATCTGCAGGCCCCAGTCGCCCATGTGGATGTCACCGACGACCTTGTCACCGAAATAGCGGTAGATGCGCTTGACGCTCTCGCCGATGATGGCCGAGCGCAGGTGGCCGATGTGCAGAGGCTTTGCCACGTTCGGGCCGCCGTAGTCGACCACGACAGAACGGGGATTTTCGCATTTGGGTGCGCCCAGATGCTCGTTTTGACGCAGATCGTTGAGATACGCGGCCAAAAATTCTTCACGCACGCGCAGATTGATGAAGCCGGGGTTGACAGCCTCAACGGTGGAGAAAATATCGGCGTTGAGGTGGGCAACGACGTCGTTTGCAATCATGATGGGAGCTTTGTGTGCGGTCTTCGCCAGCGGCATGGCACCGTTGCACTGGAACTCGCACAGGTCGGGGCGGTTGGAAACCGTAACGGTGACATTTGCAGCCTCATATCCGGCCGCCACAAAGCCCTCAGCTACCTTTTTGGTCAATAAATCCAGTAATTTTTCCATAATGATCTGTCCTTTATGTTGAAGTTTCAAAAAACGGAATTTTGTTTGTCAGATGGGGTGCCGCAAGGGCGCACAGCGTCATACCCCCCTGCAGATAACGGTGTTTTTTGAGACACTCAGCGCTTTTTGGTCAAGGGGACGGAGCGCTCCTGCGCCTCATGCATGGCCATGATGATGCGGTTCGAGACCAAAAAACCCTTGTCTGTCAAGCGCCAGCGACCCTTTTCAATCACCGCAAGCTCCTTCGACTCCAGGCGCTCGAGCAGCTCGAGCAGCGGTTCAAACGGCATCAGATATTTGCGCTCGTATTCCTTGGCCTGGATGCCCTCAGCCGTGCGCAGGCGCAGCATCACATACTCGCCGGCACGCTCACGGGCAGCGATTTCCTCGCACTCGCTCAGAATCTGGCCCTTGCCACGAATGCCGTCGATATACCCCTGCAGGCTGCGCACAGCGGTAAACCGCTTGCCTGCAAAGTCTGAGGCGGCCGTCGGCCCGAAGCCCAAATACTCGCCCCCCGTCCAATATTTCATGTTGTGCTTTGATTCAAAGCCTTTTTTGCAGAAGTTCGAAATTTCATAGTGCTCAAAGCCGTACTGCCTGAGAATTTCGCAGGTATCAAAATACATATCCGCCTGCGCGTCGTCGTCGGGCAGGCCGGCACAGTCCTTGTAATCCCACAAGGGTGTACCCTCCTCGACCTTCAGGGCATAGCACGACAGATGCTCGGGGCGCAGCTCGGCCACGTGCTTGAGCGTGCTTTGCCAGGCCGTACGGGTCTGATTGGGCAGGCCGTACATGAGGTCGAGCGAAATGTTGGCAAATCCGGCCTTTCGTGCCATTTCCATGGCCTGCTTGGCCTGGTGGAAGGTGTGCGGTCGGCCCAGCTTCTTGAGCATGGCATCGTCATCGGACTGCACGCCGATGGAGATGCGATTGAACCCGGCTCTGACCAGCTTGCGCAGCGACTTTGCATCGACGCTGTCGGGGTTGGCCTCGAGCGTAACCTCCATCGCGTGTGCAAAGCGGAAGCTGCGATGCAGCTCATCCATGATTCGGCACAGATTATCCGCTCCGAAATAGCTCGGTGTGCCGCCGCCGAAGTAGATCGTGTCGACCGTGTAATCCGGGGTCAAAAGTCCCGTCTCGCGGATGTGATCGGCGAGGGCCTGCAGATAATCGTCCGTCAATCGCCGTTCCCAGCTGCCGCCCACGGAGTAAAAATCGCAATACTCGCACTTGCTGCGGCAGAACGGAATATGGATGTAGATGCCGAGAAGCTTTTCCTCGGAGTCCCTTCTGGAGAGGAAAAATGACATGTTATTTGCCTCCTATATAAGTACCGATGAAGTCCTTGAACTCCTCGGCGTTGCCCTTGACGAGGCCATCCTTGGACAGGAAGAACCACTGGCGGTTGCGGCAGCGCAGCATATACATATGCTCCGTCTCCTTCAGATCCTGCAGCTCGGAATAGCCGGCATCAACGATGTTGTCCTCGTCCTCCTGCAGGGTCTGGATCAGGCTACGGTCATAGAATTCGGTCACAAGGTGCAATTCCTTCGTGCCGAATGCACGCTGGATCTGATCTTCCCATTTTGCACGCTGCTTTTTGGGCAGAACGAGCTTGATATACAGAATGTAGGCGATCGTCAGCAGCATAATGGCGGCATAGAAGAGGTTGCCGCTGTTTTTGGTCATGAAATACAGCACGACCAGCGTGGCAAACATTCCCACGCACAAGGCGAAGCAGACGTAGCCAAAGATCGTCACAGCCTTGGACTGCACAGCCTTGTTGGCCTCCTCCTGCATGGAAGCGTTCAAGGGAGAATGGAAGATGAACTTCGGCTCAGCCAGAGGCTGCAGCTCCTCATTGTCAAAATATTCGTTGTCCATAGTTGTTCCTCTTTTTCGTGGAATTTTGTGCTTTTTTTATATGTTATTTTGAGCGACGGGGCAAACTCGTTGCTTGTCATTGCGAGGAGCGGCAGCGACGTGGCAATCTCGTTCCTCTCGTTCTGCCGTCGCTGTCGTTCCCCTGAGATTGCCACGATTTGCTTCGCAAATCTCGCAATGACATAGACGGTAGTCTGAGATTTATTCTACCTCTTCGTTCTCAGCCGCTTCTGTACGCTGCAAGGCGATGACCCGGTTGCCCTCCTCGATGCGCATGATGCGCACGCCTTGGGTATCTCTGCCGTAAATTCCAATATTCTCGACCGGTGTACGGATGATGACACCACTCGACTCAATGAGCAAAATGTCGTCGGTATTTTCAACAACCGTTGCACCGGCAACCACACCGGTCTTGTCCGTCAGGTGGTAATTGCGCTTGCCCTTGCCGCCACGGCTCTGCACCTCGTCACCGCGCATATAGCTCTCGATCGGAGTACGCTTGCCGAAACCGTTTTCAGTCACGGTCAGGAAGGTCTTACCCGGCTCTGCCACCGCAGCGGCAACCACCAGATCGTCCTCGCCCAAACGAATACCACGCACACCGACAGCCATACGACCCATCGGGCGCACATCGTTCTCATCGAAGCAGATGGCCATTCCCAGACGGGTTGCGATCAAAATATTGTCCTCACCCGTGGTCTTCATCACGGAAATCAGCTCGTCGCCCTCGTCAATGGTCAGTACGCGGATGCCGGCCTTTCTTGCCGTGTAGATGTCCGAAAGCTGCATACGCTTGACGGTGCCGTTCCGTGTGACCATCATGATGTACTCGTCGTCCTTGAACTCGCGGGTCAGCAGCATTGCCGTGACTCGTTCATCGTTCTCCAGCGGCAAAATGTTGACAATATTTGTTCCACGGGCGGTTCTGCCCGCCTCGGGGATCAGATAGCCCTTCTTACGGTGGACTCTGCCCATGTTGGTGAAGAACAGCAGGTAGTCGTGGGTCGAAGCGATGAACAGATTCTTGATGTAATCCTCATCCTTAAGGCTCTGGCCGGAGATACCTCTGCCGCCTCTGCGCTGTGCGCGATAGGTGTCCACGGGCAAACGCTTGATGTAGCCTGCCTCGGACAGGGTATAGCAGCAGTCCTCCTCGTCGATGAGGTCCTCGTCATCAATGTCGTCCTCAACATCCTGGATCTCCGTGCGTCGGTCATCGCCGTACTTGTCACGCACAGCGATCAACTCTTCCTTCACGATTCCCTTCACTAACTCCATATCACCCAGAACGCGGTTGTAATAAGCGATCTTTTCTTCCAGCTCGCGGAATTCTGCCAACAGCTTATCCTTTTCCAGACCCTGCAGGCGCTTGAGCTGCATATCCAAGATTGCCTGAGCCTGAATCTCGCTCAGACCGAAGCGTTCCATCAGCTTTTCCTTTGCATCGTCATAAGCTGAGCGGATGATGCGGATCACCTCGTCGATATTCTCCTGTGCAATGAGCAGACCCTGCAGCAGATGGGCTCTCTCCTGCGCCTTGCGAAGGTCGTACTTTGTGCGGCGGATGACAACCTCTTTCTGATGGTCGAGGTATTCATCCAGGATCTCACGCAGGGAAAGCACCTTCGGCTGGCTCTGATTCTTGATAAGAGCGAGCATATTGATGGCGAAAGTCGACTGCAGCGCCGTCTGTGCAAACAGGCGATTCAAAACGACCTGCGCATTTGCCTCACGCTTGAGCTCGATGACGATGCGCATACCGTTACGGTCGGACTCGTCACGGATGTCAGAAATGCCCTCCAGGCGCTTTTCGTTGACCTGGTCGGCCATATTTTTGATCAGCATACGCTTGTTGACCTGGTAGGGGATCTCGGTGACAATGATGCGCTGACGGTTCTGGCCGAATTCCTCCAGCTCGGTTCTGGCACGCATGGTCACGCGACCCTTTCCGGTAGCATAGGCGCTGCGGATGCCCGCACGGCCCAAAATCAGGCCCTTGGTCGGGAAATCCGGTCCCGTGATGTGCTCCATGAGATCAAAGAGCGTTGCCTCGGGGTTGTCCAGCACGCACAAACAGGCATTGATGACCTCCGTCAGGTTGTGTGGTGGGATGTTTGTCGCCATACCGACGGCGATGCCCGACGAGCCATTGACCAAGAGGTTGGGGAAGCGGCTGGGCATGACACGGGGTTCTTTTCTTGTTTCGTCGAAGTTGGGATCCCAATCGACGGTATCTTTTTCCAGATCACGGAGCATTTCGTTGGAAATCTTGCTCAAACGCGCCTCCGTGTAACGGTAGGCCGCAGGGGGGTCGCCATCAACGGAGCCGAAGTTGCCGTGGCCGTCGACGAGCATATAGCGCATGGAGAAATCCTGCGCCAGACGCACAAGGGCATCATAGACCGATGCGTCACCGTGCGGATGGTAACGACCCAGGACGTCACCAACGCAGGTCGCTGACTTTTTGAACGGCTTGTCCGAAGTCAAATTGTCCTCGTACATCGCATAAAGAATGCGACGATGCACGGGTTTCAGGCCGTCACGAACATCGGGAAGCGCACGTCCGATGATGACGGACATTGCGTATTCCATGTAGCTCGTTTTCATTTCGTGAACCAGCTCACTGGTCACGATCGCCTGATCCGGATAACGTATGTCCTCCGGCTTGTAATCCTTCTTATGTGCCAAGGTGTTTCCTCCTTGATTCAAATTTCCTTTTGTTTCTGCCTTCTGTGTAGGGGTGGGACATGCCCCACCCGTTTTTGAAGGCTTGTACGAATCTTCCATTCCTGCACACGGTCGAGGCATGCCTCGACCCTACATTTTGTTTTTACCCTCTGTGTAGGGGTGGGGCATGCCCCACCCGTTTTTGAAGGCTTGTACGAATCTTCCATTCCTACACACGGTCGAGGCATGCCTCGACCCTACATTTTGTTTTTGCCCTCTGTGTAGGGGTGGGGCATGCCCCACCCGTTTTTTGAAGGTTTGTACGAATCTTCCATTCCTACACACGGTCGAGGTATGCCCCGACCCTACACAAAATAACAATCCTCTTTCCATTTCATCGGATTTGTATCAATATAGCACCAAATCTTTTCATAACTTTTCTGATTTCGTATCACATGGTCATGAAATGATTTTTGCCAAACAGTTAATTCGGGTCGTAAATTATGAATCTTCTTTGTAACATAAGATTTATACGAACCAATCACTGTACTTAAGTTGTCCTTTTCATTTTTTAGAATTATGATTGCATGGACATGATTTGGCATAATAACAAATTTATCAACTTCAATATCCGAAAAATGCTCTGCTATTTGCAAAAAGCCTTTTTCAGCAATATTTCCCAAATCATTTCGTTGATCCTCTGTACCAAATATATTGATTTTCTTATGCGTACAAATTGTAATAAAGTAATAATTTGGTGTTCTGTAATCATATCCTTGCAGACGTGGACTTTTTCTTTTTACATAATCCATTTTTATATTTCTACACGGTCGAGGCATGCCTCGGCCCTACATTTTACTTCCGCCTCGTGAATTAGTAGTCCAAATTGGTGACGTACTGGGCGTTGGTTTCGATGAATTCCTTTCGCGGTTCGACCTTTTCGCCCATCAGGAGGGTGAATATCTCGTCGGCCTTGATGGCATCCTCCAGCTCAATACGCTTCAAAGTGCGCTTTTCGGGGTCCATCGTCGTCTCCCAAAGCTCGGTCGGATTCATTTCGCCCAAGCCCTTGAATCGGGAAATATCGACCTTCGCATTCGGATTATCTGCGCGCATTTCAGCCGAAATGCGATCACGCTCCTCGTCAGAGAAGGCCATGCGTGTCTGCTTGCCGCGCGTGAGCTTATAAAGCGGCGGCATTGCCGAATAGATGTAGCCATGCTCGATCAGCGGCCGCATATAGCGGAAGAAGAAGGTCAGCATCAGCGTACGGATATGGCTGCCGTCAACGTCAGCATCGGCCATGATGACGATCTTGTGATAGCGCAGCTTCTCGATGTGGAATTCCTCGCCGATGCCTGCGCCCAGAGCAGTAATGACAGGCTGCAGCTTATCGTTGCCGATGACCTTGTCCTCGCGCACCTTCTCGACGTTGAGCATCTTGCCCCAAAGCGGCAAAATGGCCTGGAATCTGGAATCTCTGCCCTGCGTTGCAGAGCCTCCTGCAGAATCACCCTCGACGATGTACAGCTCGGTCAAGGTCGGGTCTGTCTCGTTGCAGTCGCGCAGCTTATCGGGCATGGCAGCGCCGCCCAGGGCGGTCTTTCTGCGGATGTTCTCTCTGGCCTTACGGGCAGCCTCACGGGCGCGGTTTGCCGTCATCGCCTTTTCCAGCACGATGCGGGCCACCGACGGATGCTCCTCGAAATAGGTCGCAAGCTGCTCGTTGACCACATTGTCCACCAGTGTGCGGATGTAAGCATTGCCCAATTTTGCCTTCGTCTGGCCCTCGAACTGCGCATCGGTCAGCTTGACGGATATGATGGCCGTCAGACCCTCTCGGCAGTCCTCGCCGGAGACCTTGTCGGCATCGGTCTTGATGATGCCTGCCTTCATACCATAGGCATTCATTACGCGCGTCAAAGCGGTCTTAAAGCCGGTCTCATGCATACCACCCTCGGGTGTATGGATATTATTTGCAAACGACACCATGGTATCGTTAAAGCTGTCGTTGTACTGAATGGCAATCTCGGCCTGCGCATCGTTGCGCATACCGGACATATAGATCACCTCATCGTGCAGGGAGGTCTTGTGGCGATTGTGCCAGCGGACGAACTCACGGATGCCGCCCTCGAAGCACATATTATCGCTCTTGCCGTCCTCGGTACGCTTGTCGGCGATGGAGATGCGCAGACCGCCGTTCAAGAATGCCTGCTCGCGCATTCTCGTGTGCAGGATCTCGTAGTCATACTCGAGCGTGTCAAACATCTCCGGATCGGGCTTGAAGGTGACGACGGTGCCATGCTTCTGTGTCGCACCAATGATCCTCATTTCCTGCGTGATGTGGCCGCGGGCAAACTTCATCTGGTGGATCTTGCCGTCCTTGTGAACCTCGACTGTCAGCCACTCAGACAGTGCGTTGACGACCGACGCACCGACGCCATGCAGGCCGCCGGAGACCTTGTAACCGCCGCCGCCGAACTTACCGCCTGCGTGCAGAACGGTGAAAACGACCTCCAGCGCAGGCTTTCCGGTCTGTGCCTGGATGTCAACTGGGATGCCACGGCCGTCGTCGGTGACGGTGATGGTGTTGCCCTCATTGATGGTGACGGTAATTTCGTTGCAGTAGCCGGCCAAAGCCTCGTCGATGGAGTTATCTACGATCTCATAGACCAGGTGATGCAGACCGCTCGACGAGGTCGAGCCGATATACATACCGGGACGCTTTCTGACGGCCTCCAAGCCTTCCAGAACCTGGATTTGAGAGGCATCATATTCCTGCTCCACGATTGAATTCAACATTTCCTCGGACATCACTTGTCCTCCTGTTCGCTAAAATGATACAGACTTTTTGTAGGGTCGTATGCCCCTACTGTTTTTTATCGGTGCAAACGCTTTTCCAAAACGGATGCGTTAAACTGAGTCAGATAAATTTTACGCATACCGAATTCCTCGGTGATGATGTAGCTTTTCGGCAGGTCATTGGAAACATCGACGACCTCACCCATTTTTTCCGCCTCGGCCAGAAAGGCCCGCGTATGTTTGGAGATCGACGTATTCTCCATGTCAAAAATGCCGATGATACAGCTCGTACGGACGGAAAAATCCGCCCCGATGGGTAAATACATATGGCTCTCTCCATGATATATCAAACTTTGTAGAGGCGAGTCATACCCTCCTCTACGGATGGTATACGATGATGCCTATAAAACACTTCCATTTTCGATTCTGATCACCTGGCCGATCTCGGTCAGGCGATCGGTCTCGCAGCAGGTAATGAACACCTGACCACTTCTGAGATGATTCAGAACGAAATCCTGTCGCCCTGCATCGAGCTCAGAGAGCACATCGTCCAGAAGCAGCAGCGGCTCCTCATCGGTGTCCCGCTTCAAAAGCTCTCTTTCTGCCAGTTTGATGGAGATCGTTGCCGTTCTCGTCTGCCCCTGCGAGGCAAACTGCGCCATCGGAAGGCCGTTAAGTGCAGCCTCAAAATCGTCCTTATGCGGCCCCGACAGACACTGCGCACTCTCACGCTCGGCGCGTTCGTGGCTTTGCATATGCTCCGAGAGCTTTTGTCGCAGAATTTCCAACGGCGCAAACGGATCGTCGATATTTGATACGGTTTTATACTGCATCGTCAGCATTTCTCTGTCGCCTGAAAATTCTCTGTGAAACTGCGAGGCACACTCGGCCAGCGACTGCAGAAATCTGGCGCGATAGGAGATCAGAATGGCACCAATCTGCACCAAACGCTCGTTGTAATCGGGCAAAAGCACATACATCGACGGCACGGCTTCGCGCAAAACGGCTGCTTTTTGCTCCAATATCCGACTGTACTCCCCCAATGCAAGTGCATAATTCGGGCGCATCTGGCATAAAACGGAATCAAGCAGCTTTCTTCGCGGTGCAGCACCTTTTTTTAAGATCAACAAATCCTCCGGGCAAAACAGCACACTCGTCAGAACCCCGGAGATCCCGGCAGCGCTTTTCTGCTTGACACCGTTCAGAAAGATCTGTCGCGGCCTGCGGCCGGAAAACAGAACGGCACGCAGCTCCTGCTCACGCTCCTGCGAAAAGAGCCTGGCCTCCAATTCGGCAAATTCCGCACCGAATTTGATCAGCTCGGATTCCTTTCTCGTGCGGAAGGCATGGCCGGTGGACAGATAGGAGATCGCCTCGAGCAGATTGGTCTTGCCATTGGCATTGTCACCGACGATGAGATTCACCCCCGGGACAAAGTCCGCCTGTGCCTCATCATAGTTACGAAAACCGCGAAGATACAGATTATGGAGCTGCATCGGTCACAAGATAGGTCTCGCCGAAAAAGCGCACCTTGTCGCCGGGACGCAGCTTTTTGCCACGCATGGTGCAGATTTCGTCATTGACAAAGACCTCACCGTCCTGGATGACATTTTTTGCCATGCCGCCGGATTCGACCGCATTGGCCAGCTTCAAAAAGCTTTCTAACTTGATAAATTCTGTCGTAATGGCCACAGGAGTTTCCCTGACCACACGGCGAACCTGAACCTTCATATATTTCTCCTGTTCTTGATGATATACAAATGCACCCATATAAGGAACAGCGATGGCCGTTCCGTGCTGATATTTTTGTGTATGGGGTAAAGCGACACAGCTTTACTGCAATCTGACCGGCAGGACCATATAGGCAAAGTCCTTCTTTTCATCCACGGGGGTAAAGACGATGGGACTCAGGCCGTTCTTGAGCTCCAGCGTGACCTCCTCGGTCGGCACGGCACGCAGAGCATCAAGCAAATACTTGCAATTGAAGCCGATCTCCAGCTCACCGCCATTGCCGGCGACCGAGCAGGTATCGTGGGCAGAACCGATGGTATTGACCGTCTTAAAATCGGCAACATTGTCGCCAAAGACGCAGCGCACGGGGCTCTTGATCTTTTCCGAAACAATCAGGCTCACACGCTCAATAGAATCCATCAGCTCAGAAACGTTGGCTGTCAGGATTGTGGTATTGGTGCTGGGCACAACTCTGCGCCAATCGATAAATTCACCCTCCAAAATGCGGCAAACCAGCGTTGCATCCTCGATCTTGAACATGATGTGCTTATCGCCGAGCAGGAATTTGACATTCTCGTCTGTGTCCGTCAAAATCTTCTCGACCTCGCGCAGACCCGTTGCAGGAACGACAAACTTCATATGCTTCTGATACGATTCCTCGGCATGATAGGTGCGGCGAGCAAGGCGGAAGGAGTCCACAGCGACCATAGTGACCGTCTTATCCTCGACCTCCATCAAACAACCTGTGTGAATGGGGCGCGCCTTATTCTCGGAAACAGAGAAGATCGTACCGCCGATCATCTCACGCAGCGCCGACTGCGGCATAGAAATACCGCTTTCCGTGTTGACATCGGGCAGATCGGGATAGTCCTCGGCATCCATGGCCGTGATCTGGAAGGAAGACACACCACCACGGATAGACACAAGGTGGTTATCATCGACGGTGATAGTCACTTCCTCATCGGGCAGCTTGCGAATAATGTCGTAGAACAGTCTTGCAGGCATGACGCAAATGCCGGCCTGGGTGACGTTGGCGGCCACATGGACGGTGATACCGGTCTCCAAATTATAGCCGGTGAGCTGCACGCCAATGCCGGCCCGAACCAAAATGCCCTCTAAGCAGGCGATGGTGCTCTTCTGCGCGACAGTACGGCCGGCCACGGAGATGGCCGAAACGAGCAAGGCTTTTTCACAGGTAAACTTCATTTCAAAATCCCCACTTTCTCTCTATCTATAAGATAGGAAGGATAATATATGTTAATAATAATAGGCAATGTGAAATTGTGCAAAACCCTCACAAAGTCAGAAATTGCAAGGGTTTGCCAATTGCAAAACCTGTGTATGAAAAAATTGGTTATACACAGGCAAAAGTTGCGGAATTTGTCGAGTGCAGTTATGCACAGAAAATTTATGCACATTGAACAGCCGTTGTGCAATTCTAACGTGGTTATGATTACGGGAAAGGCGCCTGCGTTGACCGAAGCACGCGGCATCCATGATGCGCACTTAAAGTCTGTTATTGATATTCGACTGGATATCGCGGATATTATCCTGCAGGCCGTTCGAGGCTGTACCAATCTCCTCCTCCACGCGGCGGATGGCATAGAGCACTGTCGTATGATTCTTGCCAAATTCCTTGGCAATGTCGGGCAGCGACAGCACCGTCATCTTGCGGATAAGATACATGGCAATTTGGCGAGCCTCGGAGGTATTTTTGTTCTTAGCGGTGCTGCGCAGGACGCTTTCCTCGATGGAATAGAAGCGGCAGACCTCGGAGATGATCAGATCAGGCGTCGGGACCGCCTGCACCTTACCCTTGAACATATCCTTAATGGCGCGGGAGACCGCACCGATCTCCAGCGGCATACCGTTTAAGTCATGGTAGGCCTTGATTTTCTTGACCGTGCCTTCGATCTGGCGGACATTGTTGGTGATGTTCTCTGCAATGTAGGCGCACACATCCTCAGGCAGCATCAGGCCCAAAGACAGCGCCTTGTTCTTCGTGATGGCATAACGCGTCTCATAATCGGGCGGCTGCACGTCGACGATCAGGCCCCACTCAAAGCGGGTGCGCAGACGCTCTTCAAGCTTATGCATCTCGCTGGGCACACGGTCAGAGGTCAGAACGATCTGCCGATGTGCCTCGTAGAGGGTGTTGAAGGTGTGGAAAAATTCGACCTGCGTACCCTCCTTGCCGGAGATGAATTGAATATCGTCGATTAAAAGCAGCTCTGCATTGCGATATTTCTCACGGAACTCAAAGTTCTTACCGGTACGGACGGCCTCGATGAACTCGTTGGTGAACTGATCGCCCTTGATGTAGACGATGTTGGCATCGGGATGCTTCTGCTGGTAATAATTTGCGATGGCATAGAGCAGATGGGTCTTACCCAGGCCGCTCTGGCCGTACAAAAACAGCGGATTGTAGGCGATGGTCTGTTCCTCGGCCACGGCCTGCGCTGCGGAAAAAGCATGCTGATTCGACGGGCCGACTACGAAGGTGTCAAAGGTGTATTGAGAATTGAATTCCACAAAAGACTGCTTTTTATGCACTTTTTTGTACTGGGGGAAATCATTCTCGTCGAGAACGACGACATCGACCTCGGTCTCAAAGACCTCACGCATGGCATCCTGGATCAGCGATTTGTAGCGATTGACGATGACATCCTTGCGGAAGGGCGAAGGGGAGTAGATCACGAGCTTTCCGTCGGCAAATTCGACGATGTCGGCATCATCGAAATAGCTGGTAACGGCATAAGCAGGGGAATTCTGCTCCATGTAGGCCAGAACACGGGACCAAATAAAGGCGTTGGAATACATAGCCGTCTCCTTTCTGTATAGTAAGGCGAAGATAAATTATCTTCAAAATTATACCACAAGCCTGTGCAAAAATCAAGTCTATACAATATTAAATACTATAAAATATAGAGGTATTTATATAGAAGAATGCACAAAAATTCGTTTGCGACAAATTTCGCAACAAAAAACCATGCACAAGGGCGAAAAACGTGGCAATGACATCGACAGCTATTGGCGGAAGTTGTACCCTTTTGTGACTCAGTCACACGTGGCCAAATAAATGATTGAAAAACTGCCAAAACTATGTTATATTCAAAGTACCCCATAGAAAGAGGATTTTATCATGCTGGAAATTAAAAATTTATCTTATCGTGTCGAGGGAGAAAATGGCCCGATCGACATTTTAAAGGGTATTGACCTGAATATTGAGGACAAAAAGTTTATCGTCATTACCGGCCCGAACGGCGGCGGCAAAACCAGTCTGGCCCGTGCAATCATGGGCATTTATGAGCCGACCGGTGGCGAAATTTTTTATCATGGCGAGGACATTACCCATTTGACGGTATCCGAGCGTGCCAAGAAGGGCATTTCCTATGGTTTTCAGCAGCCTCCGCGCTTCAAGGGTATGAAGGTCCGTGACCTTCTGACCATCGCAGCCGGCAAGAAAATCAGCCACGACATGGCCTGCTCGTATCTGACGAAGGTCGGCCTGTGCGCCCGTGATTACATCGACCGCGATGTGGACACCTCTTTGTCCGGCGGCGAGGTCAAGCGTATCGAGATCGCCACCATTCTGGCCAGAGAAAGCGACCTTATGATTTTTGACGAGCCGGAGGCCGGCATCGATCTGTGGTCATTTGCCCGACTGACCGAAACGTTTCAGGAAATTCACGACAAAAAAGAGGCGACCATCCTGATCATTTCTCACCAGGAGCGCATTTTGCGTCTGGCAGACGAGATCATTCTGATCGCCGACGGCAAGCTCTCCCAGCGCGGCAGCGTCGAGGAGATCTACCCGAAAATTCTGGCAGATACCGTCTCTGCCTGTACGCTGTTGGAGGTGGATAAAAAATGCTGAATGAGATCCAACTGAGAATTCTGGAAGCCGTTGCGGACATGAAGGGCACGGGCGAGGGCGCAGTGAATATTCGCTCCGACGGGAAAAAGCTCTTCCGCCGCAACACCGAAAACATTCAAATCGAGTCGAAAACGGACAAGGACGGTATCGACATTCATATCGCCCCGAATACCAAAAACGAGCGTGTGCACATTCCCGTGGTTGTGACCGATTCGGGCCGCCATGATCTGGTATACAACGATTTTTACATCGGCGAGGGTGCGGATGTGACAATCGTGGCCGGCTGCGGCATTCATAACTGCGGCGATTGTGACAGCGAGCATAACGGGATTCATACGTTTTATGTCGGCAAAAATGCCAAGGTCAAATATTCCGAAAAGCACTACGGCGAGGGCGAGGGCACGGGCAAGCGGATCTTGAATCCGCAGACGGTTTTGTATCTCGAGGAGGGTGCCTCCGTCACACTGGAAACGACGCAGATCCGTGGTGTGGATGACACCAAGCGTTACACGAAGGTCGAGTGCCGCGGTGCCGATTCCGAGGTCATCATACGGGAAAATTTGCTCACGCACAACGAACAGAAGGCTGATTCTGAGATGGATATTTTCCTCAACGGTGAAAATTCCAAAGCACAGGTTATTTCCCGTTCGGTGGCACAGGATATGTCGTATCAGGTGTTTTATCCGCGCGTGACGGGCAACGGAAAGTGCTTCGGCCATGTGCAGTGCGATGCGATCATCATGGGCGAGGCGAAGGTGCGTGCGATCCCGGAGATCACGTGTAATCATGTCGATGCAAGCTTGATCCACGAGGCCGCGATCGGACGCATCGCAGGCGAGCAGATTTTGAAGCTGATGACGCTCGGTTTGTCAGCCGAGGAAGCAGAGGAGAAGATCCTCGAAGGCTTCCTGCGATAACAGAAAAGCAAACGGGCAGGTCAAATGACCTGCCCGTTTCAGCGTGTCAAAACATCAACTGTAGGGGCGGGGCATGCCCCGCCCGGCGGCAATCGGTGCGATTTTGCCGCAAACTGCTGCGAAAACGAGCTTGTTTGCTGCCGGTTGAGGCATGCCTCAACCCTACCGTGGCTGTGCAACAACAGACCGCAAAAACTGTAGGGGCGGGGCATGCCCCGCCCGGAGCGTGCCAAAAAGGTTCTTACCGTGTCATCGCGAGGAGCGCAGCGACGTGGCGATCTCGTGCTGAAAGTTTGTTATTCTTCCGAAAGAAAGATAAAAATCAAACTTTCGAGATTGCCACGACCGCCCGTTCGGCGGTCTCGCAATGACAAGACTATCGTTTTTCGACAGTCTGTGGGCGGGCATGCCCCGCCCGACTGCAATCGCTACGATTTTGCCGGAAACTGCTACGAATACGAGCCTGTTTGCTGCCGGTTGAGGCATGCCTCAACCCTACAAGACGGCATTTACGACAGAAACGGATAGGCTTCGGCCTATCCGTTTTCAATTACATTTCCATATTCAATTCCGATCATTTTTTCGAGATTTTTCGGGTCGGTCTCGATTTGCAGACCGATTTTTCCCCCACTGAAAAATATCGTCTTATATTGCACTGCGCTTTCATGGATCACGGTGCGGAACTGCTTCTTCATCCCAAGCGGACTGCAGCCGCCGTGGACATAGCCGGTCAGCGGCAGAAGCTCCCTCTGCGGCAGCATAGATATCGACTTTTCCCCGACCGCTTTTGCGGCCTTTTTCAGATCCAATTCCTCGGCCACCGGGATCATAAAGACATAATTTGCCCCGCTTTTTCCCACGGTCACAAGCGTTTTGAAGACCCTTTCCGCCTCTTGGCCGAGCGTCGTGGCCACGGCAATTCCCGAGATGGCATTGTCATAGGAATGCACGCTGTAGGGCAATTTTTTGCGGTCAAACAGCCGTATTGCGTTCGTTTTTTCCATTTTTGCTCCGTCCTTTGATGAGAAAAATGACTGCCATGATAAAAACGACAACATTTCCGCCAAATGCGACATAATTTTGGATACTGAAATTGAAAATCGCAAACATTACCGTGCTGATGGCAAAGGCATATTTGATGGGACGTTCTTGATCCTTGAAACGGAACACGGTTAGCGTATAGATGAAATTTCCAAGTACGGGCAGCCAGCCGACAAGGCCACGGTTGTTGAAATAGATGCCCAGGCCGACGGCCAGCGACAAAAGCAGCCACTCGATCCATTTGTACTGCTTTTTGCTCATAGCAGTCAGGTTGCGGAAGACGCTAACGGCATTTTGCACCGCACCGCTGTAGCCTTTCAGAACGATGGTGCTTGCGCCGTAGAGAAACTGGCTTGCGATCTGGACGGACAAAATGCCCTTGGCTGTTTTCCTCGAGGCGCTGATGCCGTCGCTGCACATGGCAAGTAGGCTGCAGATATTCCCGATGATCAAACTGCTCATAGATTACCTCTTTTTTAGACAAACGCTACTCTCGTCTGTAATTTGTTCGGAATGAACGGTCTTTTCCCGACTTAAACAAACAACAGATTCGATATGTGAGCATCTGGGGAACAAATCGACGGCCTCGGCATGAGTCAAAATATACCCACGCTGACACAGCAGCTTGACATCGCGCGCCAGCGTGGCTGGGTCACATGAGACATAGACAACTTTTTTCGGCTGCATCTGAACGATTGCCTCGATGACATCGGCGCTGATGCCCTTTCGGGGCGGATCGACGACGATCACATCCGGAAGTGCGCCCTCTTTTGCCAGGCGGATCGCTGCTTCTCCGGCATCGGCGCAGAAAAATCGGACATTTTCGATGCCGTTTCTGCGTGCATTTTCTTTTGCATTTTCAATGGCGGCATCGATCACCTCAACACCGATCACGCTTTTTGCGTTCTTTGCCAGACACAGCGTGATGGTTCCCGTCCCACAGTACAGATCCATGACTGTCTGTGTGCCGTTCAGGTCGGCGCAGGCGATGGCTTTTTGATATAGGATTTCGGCCTGATCACGGTTGACCTGGTAAAACGCTCTGGGAGAAATGCGGAAGGTCAGGTCGCACAGACGATCCTCAATGGCTTCTTCGCCCCAGATGACGCGCGTTTCGTCGCCCAAAACAGCATTTCCCTTGCGTTTGTTGATGTTCAGAGAGATGCTTGTCATGCCGGGAAGCTTCGAAAGCTCGGAAATGAGCAGCTTTTTCTGAGGAATATCGTCTGCATTAATGACTAAGCAGACCATCATCTGACCCGTGGCTGCACCGTGGCGCACGAAAATATGGCGCAAAACTCCTGTGTGCGTGCCCTCGTCATAGGGTTTCACCCGTACCTGACGCATCCAGGAATGCACAATTTTTTTTGCCTCATCCATGCACTCAGGCAGGATCAAGCAACGCTCTATCGGCACAACTTCATGCGTACCCTTTTTGAAAAATCCGACTTTTCCGTCGGCATTGACGGGATATTGCGCCTTGTTGCGGTAATTTTTACAGGTTTTTGCGCCCGTGATCGGCAAAAAGGAAAGCGCCTGCCCACCCAAGCGGTTGAGTGCATCCATGACCCTCTGCCGCTTGATCTCCAGCTCTGCCTCATAGCTCAGGTGCCAAAAATCACAGCCGCCGCAGAGCTTGGCGTAGGGACATTCGCGGTTGACTCTGGCGGGAGAACGGGTTATAATATTCACGATTTTTCCGTATGCGGCCGTCTTTCCGATGTGCTCGATCCGAAGATCGTATTCCTCATCGGGTGCGGCATTCGGCACGAAAACGGCATAGCCGTCCACACGGCACACACCCAAGCCTTCGCTGGTGAAGCCGCTGACGACAGCACGGTAAATTTCATTTTTCTTTAACATAATCATCCCTCTGTTTCACGTGAAACATTTTCTATATTAATGTCTGCTGAATAAGTCGCTACTGCGGCTTATTCGCACAGCGTTGCTGTGCAATCGTGCAAAAACGGCTCTTTTTAACCGTTTTTGCACGATTTAGACATGGAAACAATGCGTATTTTCGCACGAGCATCGCAACGCTCGTGCGAAATGTGCAAGGTTTTTAGCGGTTTTACCGCCAAAACCTTGCACTCGAACAACGCAAAACAGCCCTGAAAGCTTTGGCTTGCAAGGGTTTTCGCGTTGTTCAGTACGCATTATATTATACCACAGCGAAGTAAATTCGTAAATGGAAAATTGGTGATTGTATGATAAATTATGAAAATTGCACGCTTTGCCCAAGAAAATGTGGCGTAGACCGCACAAAGGGCGAGCTCGGCTACTGTAAAATGCCGGCCGAACCGATGTTAGCACGAGCGATGCTTCACTATGGTGAGGAACCTGCAATCTGCGGTGACGGCGGCGCTGGTGCGGTATTTTTCAGCGGATGCACGATGCGCTGTCAATTTTGTCAGAATGCGGAAATTTGGGAAAAGGGAAAGACAACACAGAGATTGCGTGCTATTTTTGAGGCGCTGGTACAGAAAGGAGCACAATGCTTGGATTTGGTGACACCAACTCAGTTTTTGCCCGATATTTTACCTGCCCTTACGCCTAAGCTACCGATACCGGTCGTCTATAACTGCGGTGGCTACGAGCGTGTGGAAACGCTGAAAATGCTCGAAGGCATGGTGGATGTCTACCTGCCGGATCTCAAATATGCAGACAATGAATTGGCGGCAAAATATTCCAATGCACCGAATTATTTCGAGGTCGCCACAGCCGCCATCCGCGAAATGTACCGTCAGACCGGTCCTGCGGTGATCGAAAACGGTATCCTAAAACGCGGTGTTCTGATCCGCCATCTGGTGTTGCCGAACTGTCTGGACAACACGCTGGCTGTGATTGATTGGGTGTCGGAAAATTTCCCGAAAAACGCAGTGATATTCTCTCTCATGCGACAGTATGTCCCTATGAACGGCGTCCAGGCGCCGCTTGACCGCCGCGTCAACGACGAAGAATACGACGGTGCCCTGAGCTGGATGGAATTCTGTGGGATGGAAGAAGGCTTCATTCAAGAGGCACAGGCCGCAACGACACAGCTGCTGCCAAGCTTCAATTTAGATGGAATTTTTTAAACAAATGTTTGTATTTTCGAAACAGATGTGTTATAATGAGAGGAAAGTGAGGTGACGACAATGGCACGAACCAGTAACAAACGCACACTAATTATGGAATTTCTGCGCGAATTTACGGCACAAAACGGTTACGCACCCTCGATCCGCGAGATCATGGAGGCGGTTGGCCTGAGCTCGACGGCAACTGTACACTATCATTTGTCTGAGCTCAACCGCAACGGCAGTATCAGCATCGGAAGCGGCAAAAACCGCGCCATTACATTGCATGAGAAGAAGGGCGTGCCGATCATCGGCCTGGTCACGGCAGGTCAACCAATCCTTGCAATCGAAAACATTGAGGGATACTTACCCTATGAGTCTGACGGGGAATGCTTTGCCCTGCGAGTCCGGGGAGATTCCATGATCAACGCAGGCATCTTTGACGGTGACAAGGTCGTTGTCAGGCCACAGCCGACGGCTGAGCATGGGCAAATCGTGGTCGCTCTGCTCGGTGATGAGGCGACAGTCAAGCGTCTGCACCGTAAAAACGGACAGATCTGGCTCATGCCGGAGAATCCTGCTTATGAGCCGATCGACGGAACGCAGGCACAGATCCTGGGCCGCGTCCGTGCGGTGATCCGGGAATTTTGAGGCGGATGTTTCACGTGAAACAACGATTTTTTCAGAAAATACGCTTGCAAACAAAAATGGAATATGCTATCATATAAAAAGAAAGTCGGGAGGTGATGGACTTTTGGCAGAAATTATCGCAATTGTCAACCAAAAAGGCGGTGTTGGCAAGACAACAACGGCGGTCAACCTGACCGCAGCGCTGGCTATGAGTGGTGCAAGAGTTCTAATGTGCGATTTTGATCCGCAGGCCAACGCAACCAGCGGCCTCGGCGTGGATAAAAAAGTCGTGGCAAACAGCGTGTACGATATGCTGATCAACGATGCACTGCCGGAAAAGTGCATCAAACGAACCGATTATGGCGATGTGATCCCGGCCTGCGCCGCTTTGGCCGGCGCAACGATCGAGCTGATCTCACTTGAAAAACGTGAATATCGCCTGAAAAAGCAGCTGGATCATCTGCGCAATGCGTACGATTATATATTGATCGATTGTCCGCCGTCGCTGGAGCTCCTGACGCTCAATGCGCTGTGCGCCGCGGACAGCATTCTGATCCCGGTACAGTGCGAGTATTTTGCGCTTGAGGGTCTGTCCGACCTCATGAGCACCATGCGAGCGGTCAAGCGCAGCCTGAATCCGAAGCTGGAGATCTTTGGTGTCCTTTTGACGATGTTCGACGGACGGACCAACTTTTCCAACCAGGTGGCGCAGGAGGTGCGCAGACATTTCCCCGGCAAGACCTTTGCCACGGTGATCCCAAGAAATGTGCGCCTTGCTGAGGCACCGAGCTACGGTCTACCCGTCGTGACCTACGACCGCTCATCGAGGGGTGCAGCTGCCTATATGGCGGTTGCCCAGGAAATTATAAGGAGATAAGAATATGGCAATCAAACAACGAGGCTTGGGCCGCGGTTTGGGAGCGTTAATCGACGATTTCTCCGTGGCGCCGCAGAACGAGCAGGTGACGCTCCTGCCTCTGCAGAAGGTCGAGCCGAACCCGAATCAGCCGAGAAAGCAGTTTGACGAAGAGCAGCTGCAAACCCTGGCCGACTCCATTGCCGAGCATGGCATCATGCAGCCTCTGGCGGTGCGTTCTGTCGGCGAAGGCTATTATCAGATCATTGCCGGTGAACGCCGCTGGAGAGCGGCACGCATTGCCGGTCTGACAGAGGTTCCTGTGATGGTCATCGACGCTGACGACAAGACGGTGATGGAGCTTGCGCTGGTCGAGAATCTGCAGCGTCAGGATCTCAACCCGATGGAAGAGGCCGAGGGCTACCGCGTTCTTATGGAGGACTTCGGACTGACGCAGGAGCAGGCTGCGACCCGCGTGGGAAAATCTCGTCCCACGGTGGCAAACGCCTTGCGATTACTGGCCTTACCCACGGAGGTTAAGGACTATGTCATTGACGGAACCCTCTCGGCAGGCCATGCCAGAGCGGTTTTATCCTTGCCGAGTGAGCGCCTGCAGAGGGCGGCGGCGCAGAAGATCATCGCCCTGCGACTGTCTGTCCGTCAGGCCGAGGCAATGTGCAAACGCATGGCCTGTGAAAAAGAGACGAAGCCTAAGCCTGCGCCCTTGAGCGTGGACTATGTCGGCGAGTGTGAAAAGCTTCTGACCAAGCAGCTTGGCCGTCGGGTCAAGATCATCAATGGCAAGCGCAAAGGCCACTTCGAGCTGGAATTTTACGGCCAGGACGACTTGCAGCGCGTGTACGAGGCGCTGTGCGCCATGCACATCGCGGAGGAGAAAAAATGAGTCGCTACGAGGAAAAAAATCCAAAGAAATTGCGTATTTTGCTGGACTTTCTCTGCTTTTGTGTCCTTGCCTGCTTGTTGCTGCTGATCACGCTGTTTGTACGAATGCGCACGATGCAGGAGGATCACCGAACGGCTGAATCCGTGGCCGCCTCGGAGTATGAACAGCTTGAAGCCGATCTCAGGCAGGAGCTGAATGAGCAGACCGAGTCACACAATAAAGCGCTCACCGCGATGGAGCGCAAGGCCTATGCTGCCGAGCTTCTAAGCCTGGCACAGAAAGCCTATCACGAAGGAAACACCCGTAAATTCCAGGGATATATGGCAACTTTAGAAGGCTATAAAGACGCCCTAAGTTCTAAAACCTATGAAATTTACGAACAATTAGAACTGAAACTGAGAGGTTAAACCATGATTGATATTAAGAGAATCAAGGACGATCCCAATGGGGTCAAGGCAGGCTACCATGCCAAGGAAGTCGACTGTGACGAGCAGATCGACCGCATTCTGGAGCTCGACGCAAGCCGCCGTGCACTGATTTTGGAGACCGAGACCAGTAAGGCCGAGCAGAACCGTGTCTCGAAGGAGATTCCCATGAAGAAGAAGGCAGGCGAGGATGTCGCACCCATCTTCAAGCGCATGGGCGAGCTCAAGGCGCAGATCGCCGAGAACGACAAGCGTTTGGCCGAGGTCGAGGCTGAGTATCGCACGCTGATGCTGTCGCTGCCGAACCTCCCCGATCCCGATCTGGCCCCCGGCGGCAAGGAGAATAACGAGCCGCTTCGCTACATCGGCCAGCCGCACATCTTCGATTTCGAGCCGAAGCACCATGTCGACCTTTGCACCGACCTTGGCCTGATCGACTATGAGCGTGGCACCAAGCTGGCAGGCAGCGGTTTCTGGATCTACCGCGGCATGGGCGCAAGACTCGAGTGGGCGCTTTTGAATTACTTCATGGATTGCCATCTGGCCGACGGCTACGAGATGGTCATCCTGCCGCATATGCTCGAGTACCAGTGTGGTGAGACCGCGGGTCAGTTCCCGAAGTTTGCTGACGAGGTCTATAAGATCGAGAATCCGACGGACGAGCGTATGCACTTCATGCTTCCGACGGCCGAGACCGCGCTGGCCAGTCTCTATCGCAACGAGATTCTGACCGAGGCCGACCTGCCCCGCAAGCTCTTTGCCTACACACCGTGCTTCCGCCGCGAAGCCGGCAGCCACAGAGCCGACGAGCGCGGCATGGTCAGAGGCCACCAGTTCAACAAGATCGAGATGTTCCAGTACACCCTGCCCGAGAAATCCGACGAAGCCTTTGATGAGCTGGTCGGAAAGGCAGAGGCCCTCGTGCGAGACCTGGGCTTCCACTTCCGCACCGTCAAGCTGGCTGCAGGCGACTGCTCTGCCTCGATGGCAAGAACCTATGACATCGAGATCCAGATTCCGTCCATGAACGGCTACAAGGAGGTTTCCTCCGTCTCCAATGCAAGAGATTACCAGGCACGCCGCGGCAACATTCGTTTCCGCCGCGAGGCCACGGGCAAGACCGAATTTGTCCACACGCTGAACGGCTCCGGCCTTGCCACGAGCCGCATCTTCCCTGCCATGGTCGAGCAGAATCAGCTCGCTGACGGCAGTGTTGTCGTTCCCGAAGTTCTGCGTAAATACCTCGGCGGACTCGAGGTCATTACGCTGAAATAAAAAGAAAGGAGAAATACCATGGCAAAGAACAAGAAGGGCATCATCCAGGAGTTTAAGGAATTTGCGGTCAAGGGAAATATGTTTGACATGGCCATTGGTGTTATCATCGGTGCAGTTTTCAAGGATCTGGTAACCTCCTTCACCGATAATATCATCATGCCGATCGTCTCCATTTTCACCGGCAGCATCGATTTTTCTTCCTGGAAGATCAAGCTGCCCAGTCTGTTTGGCGAGAAGCTCGACGAGGCCGGCAATGTAGTCCATAACTATCTGAATGTCGGCAACTTCATTTCCTCGATCATCAGCTTCCTGATCCTTGCATTCGTGATCTTCATGATGGTCAAGGGCATGAACAAGCTGCGTGAAATGGGCAAGAAGGAAGAGGAAGCTGCTCCTGCAGAGCCTCCCAAGCCGAGCAACGAGGAAGTCCTGCTCACCGAGATCCGTGATCTGCTGAAGAACAAGTAAAAAATGGGACAGATGGTGCGTGACGCACCATCTGTCTTTTTTTTATGCAATTGGATGGTCTTTCAGCTTCCGTTTGACGGGATGCAGCAAAAGTCCGTTTCGCTAAAATGAGGGCGATGGTTCCTTGTAAAATTATCGGTTGCAATAGCATAAATATTCTGGTAAAATCAACATAGAAACCACCGAATAGAAGGAGGAAACATTATGGCAGGAGGCAGAAATTCTTTGGGCCCGAAGGGATTTTTGACCGACGAAGAGAAGCTCAATATGCCCAAGGTGACCAAAAAACTCTTGACGCGCATTCTTTCATATTTGAAACCCTATTGGCTGCAATTTTTATTCGTGTTTGTGGCCATTTTGCTCTCAGCCGTCGTCGGCCTGCTGCCTGCGATCATCACCGGTCGCATCGTCGATCAAGCACTGGTAGGCGATGACCTTGCCCTGCTGATCCGACTGCTGATCATGGCCTTCTGCGCCCTGACCGTCAGTCAGCTGATTGGTGTTCTGGAGAGCTATATCAACTCCTGGATCTCCCACCGCATCATTTTCGACATGAAAAATCAGATGTATCGGCATCTGCAATATATGCCGCACTCGTTCTTCACGACTGAGAAGCAGGGCGACATCATCACCCGTATGAACACCGATATCAGCGGCGTGAGCACCGTCATCAGCGGCACACTTTCGAGTATCGTCAGCAACACCGCCACGGTGATCACGACGCTTGTGGCGCTGTTTTCCATGAGCTGGCAGCTGGCCTTAGTCGGCATTGCGGTCATTCCCCTGCTGATCCTGCCGACACGAAGTGCAGGTAAGACCCGTTGGCTGCTTCTGAGCAAGAGCCAGGCGAAAAATGACGAAATGAATCAGGTCATCAACGAGACCCTCTCTGTCAGTGGCTCCATGCTCGTCAAGATCTTCACCCGTGAGGAGAAGGAGTACGAAAAATTCATTAAGGTCAACAGCGAGGCCACGGACATCTCCCTCAAGGAACGTCGAAGCGGCAAGTGGTTCATGGTCGTCATGGGCATTTTCAGCCAGCTCGGGCCGTTGCTGATCTATTTTGTCGGCGGCTTGCTGATCATCAAGCATTGGGACACCACCCTCTCTGTCGGCACGATCACCGCAACCGTGACCCTCATCAACCGTCTGTACCGACCGGTCGAATCGCTTTTAAATCTGCAGGTGGACTTTACCCGCTCGCTTGCGCTGTTTACACGAATTTTCGACTATTTCGACCGAGAAAACACCATTGTTTCCCCTGAAAACGGGAAAAAACCCGAGGTTTTCATGCAGCCGATCGAGTATAAGCATGTTGTTTTCAGCTACGATCCGTCCAAGCCGCTGCTGACCGATGTCAATTTCACCGTCCCTGGCGGAAAGATGTATGCCATCGTCGGCCCCTCCGGCTCAGGTAAGTCCACGGTGGTCAACATGATCCCCCGTCTGTACGACGTCCTCGGCGGCAGCGTCACGATTGCAGGTGTGGATGTGCGGGACTTTGACCTGCCCTATCTGCGCCAATGCGTCGGTGTGGTGACGCAGGAGACCTACCTCTTCAACGGCACGATCCTGGAGAACCTGCGCTATGCCAAGGAGGATGCGACCATGGAGGAGATCGAGGCTGCCTGCCGCATCGCCAACATCCATGACTTCATCACCAAGCAGCCGAACGGCTACGATACCGAGGTCGGCAACCGCGGTCTGAAGCTCTCGGGCGGTGAAAAACAGCGCATTTCGCTGGCGCGCGTGATCCTGAAGGACCCGAAGATTCTTATTTTGGACGAGGCGACCAGCGCCCTGGACTCCATCTCCGAAAATGCCATTCAGGATGCACTTGAAGCCATGATGAAGGGCAGAACCAGCATCGTTATCGCCCACCGACTGTCCACGATTTTGAAGGCAGACCGCATTTTGGTGGTCAAGGACGGCATCATCTCCGAGCAGGGCACGCATGACGAGCTTCTGGCACTCGGCGGCACCTATCGGGAGCTGTTTGAGACGCAGTTCCGTCAAGCCATCGACTACGAAACCAAGAGCGGCCTCAACATCGATGCGCTCAGTACCTCGCATGAGGTGCGCCGCATCACGCAGGAGGACATCTCCGATGTCTATGCGCTGTGCAAGTCGAACCAAAAATACTACGAACGCACCAATTCTGCCCCGACGGTCGAGAGCCTGACGGAGATCATCAGCCGCATTCCTGAGGGCGCGGAGCAGAGCGGAAAATTCTTTGTTGGCTTCTACGAGGCTGAGCGCTTGATCGCCGTACTCGATCTGATCACGGGCTATCCCGAGAAGGACGATGCCTTTATCGGATGGTTCATGGTCGACGGTCAGTGCCAGCGCAAGGGCATCGGCTCAAAGATCTTTGCCGATGTCCGTGCGGCCATAGCAGGTCAGGGCTACGACGGCTTGTCTTTGTCGTGTGAGAAGGAGAATGCGGAGGCTTGCGCCTTCTGGCGTGCTCAGGGATTTGAGCAAACCGCCGAAGAACCCTCTGCCATCACCTTCTACCGCGCAATCTGACAAATTTTCAATCCCGAGCTCATCAAAACCTCTGAGCCGTATGATGCACAGGAGGGTTGCCTTTCATTGCCGGGCGACCCTCGCATCAAGACCTTTGTGGGTTGGCCTGCGCAGATCATCCAGCACGAGATCGACCACTGTAACGGTGTGCTGATCTAAGGAACGAAAGAGCGCGTTGCAAAATGCGTGGAGTAAAATAATGCGTACTGAACAACGCGAAAGCCCTTGCAAGCCAAAGCTTTCAGGGCTGTTTTGCGTTGTTCGAGTGCAAGGTTTTGGCGGTAAAACCGCTAAAAACCTTGCACATTTCGCACGAGCGTTGCGATGCTCGTGCGAAAATACGCATTGTTTACATGTCTGAATCGTGCAAAACGGTTAAAAAGAGCCGTTTTTGCACGATTGCACAGCAAAGCTGTGCGAATAAGCCGCAGTAGCGACTTATTCAGCAGACATTAAAATAACACATCAGCTGACCCCGAAGGGGGTTGGCTGATGTGTCTTTTTTCGGTAGAATTGAGTCAATGAAAAACAATACAAACCCGCAAGAACAGAAGAATGTATAGAAGAAAAAGATTCTGTGGAAAATATAGGAAGAAAAGGGGGGTTGTATTTGGAGATTGAAGTAAGAGATGATATGAAGCTGGTAACTCTTTGGCTGACCCGTGCAGAGCAGGAAGACGGAACGGTTCAGGAACAGTTGAAGCAGATCTATGCCCGTTTCGGGGCGAAGAAATATATGGTGGCACAATTCCATTCCGGAAAGGAAGATTTGTACAGCAACACCCGCGACCTGCTGCGCTTCAACCGAAAGCGAATTGAGGAATTGGTGGTGCAGAGGGAGAAGCAGGCAATAGAGCCAAATCATTCCGGTAGACAGTCAATCAGACCGATTATACAATGTTAACGATATACAAATAAGGAGAGATGAACATTGATAGAAACATTTGATATTGCGGGCTATACCCGTATTTCCTTCGAGGAGGAAGAAGCGAAAGATAAGGACAACACCTCTATCGAAAACCAAAAAGCCATCATTGAGGATTTTGTAAGGCATAAGTTCCCCGGTTCACGGCTGACCTTCTACGAAGACCGAGACCGAAGCGGCTATACCTTTGAGACCCGTGAGGACTATCAGCGAATGCGAAAAGCCATGATGTCCCACAAAATCGACATTTTGGTAGTCAAGGACTTTTCCCGTTTTTCCAGACGGAATAGCCGTGGTTTGGTGGAGCTGGAAGACCTGCGAGATGCGGGAATCCGCATCATTTCCATTGGTGACGGCATTGACTATCCTAACGATGACGATTGGCTGAAAATTCAGTTCCAATTCCTGATCAACGAAATGCCGGTTACGGATACCAGCAAGAAGGTCCGCAATGTTATCCGCAGAAGGCAGGAGGACGGCAAGTGGATTTGTGCCGCACCATACGGGTACATCGTCAATTTGCGGCAAGAATTTGAAGTAGTGCCTACCGAAGCGGATGTGGTGCGAACGGTATTCCGACTGTACAACGAGGAGGGCTGGGGCTATAAGCGGATCGCCAACTACTTGACAGAGGAAGGCATTCCCACACCCCGTATGTCCGAGAAACAACGCTTGGATGCCATTGGCAAGGAGAACCGGATCAAGGCTAAGGCGGAATGGAGCATTGTTTCGGTGCAAGGCGTGCTGGACAACGATTTCTACATCGGTACCTTCCGATTGAGAAAGTACACCCGCAGGAAGATCAACGGGAAAGATATGAAGCTGGATGCGGATGAAAATGTGGTCATTGAAAACCATCATCAGGCCATCATCGATTACCGCACCTTTGCCACCACTCGGAGACTACGGGAGCTGCGATCCAAATCCAACTACCGTGGGGTCAAGAAATATGACAATGTATATTCCGGATTTTTGGTGTGCGGTGATTGCGCCAGCCCGATGTTCTCCATGAGCCGTTCTGATATGAAGCCTGCCTATACCTGCGGAACCTACCACCGTCGTGGCAGAAACGGCTGCACAAGCCATCACATCCGGGTAGAGCGGCTGGATTGCCTGCTGAAAATGTATGTGGAGCGGGTTATGAAAAACGCTTCCAATATGCTGCAGCAGTTAAACAGCGATTTGGCAAATGAGCAGGAGAATGTGCAGGAAACAGAGGTATCTGCGGACAATCTGGCTGCGGTGCTGCAGGACTATGTTGCAGAGCTGAAGGTCACCAAACGACAGCGTATTCGGGAGCTGATGAAGTATCCGGAAAACGCAGAACTGATTGAGCAGACCTACGACGAATTGGAGGCTGACCTACAGAAGAAGATCGAGGGCATCCGACGTCAGATCGACATGCTCACCGACAAACGCAATACCATCCTTCGGGTCAATCGGGCAGCAAAGCTTGCTATGGATGTTTTTCGGGACATTTTGGACAAGGAGAAGCTGGAACGCAACGACCTGGAGCTGATCATTCAAAAAATCTGTGTGTATGAGGATCACATGGAAATCAAGCTGCGATCCGATATCGATCAGCTGATTCGCTGTGAATCTTTGGAGAATGTTGTAAATTTTAAGCAAGGCAGTATGGATATCTTAAAGACCGAGTTAGTCCAGAGCAGTTTTCATCGAAAGGACAAGGTCTATGCTGTCAATGTTATCAGTGACGGAGACCCGTTGGAGATTTTTACGGAGAAGGATGGAGAAGTGATCTTCAAGAAGTATTCTCCCATGGGGGATCTGCAGGTGTTTGCGGCGCAGATGTGCGAGTCGATCGGCAAGAACACGGGGCACATTGCTGCGGTGGCCGACCGTGACAGCATCATTGCCGTGGCCGGTGCACCGAAGAGGGAGCTTTTGGAGAAGCGCAACTCGCCCGAGCTCGAGCAGATCATGGAGCAGCGCAAGAGCTATCGCTACAGGTCCGGTGAGACCAGAGTGCATCCTGCCGAGGCGGTGGAGCGCTATCATCTGGGTGTGGCGGTGCCGATTTTGGCTGAGGGCGATCTGATGGGCTGTGTGATGCTGCTTTTGAACGAAAATGATGCCGCGCCAAGCGAGTCGGAGCAGACTCTCGTGCAGACCGTGGCCGGCTTCCTCGGCAGGCAGATGGAGAATTGATCGACAAATCCCAATTTCGCTGTCTGCCGTTGCGCAGCCACGGTAGGGTTGAGGCATGCCTCAACCCTCAGTCTGTCGAAAAACTCGTTTTTCGACAGACTGTCAGAGTTCAAAAAGGCGGCAAGACGAGCAAACCGAGCTCGTCGGCGTACGATGGTACGGTAGAGCTCGGTTTGCGATGTAAGTCAAAATGCCTTGCGCAGCAAGCATTTGAAGTGCTTTTTTGCTGTATCGGAGATACGTTCGCAATCTCTTATTTGAATACAGATCGCCAACCGTCAAAAAATTAGCATTTTGACGATTGGCGACTTTTTTGACACTCTGGGCTGCCGTCCAACCGGACGGCAGCTTTCCTTTATGATCAATACATTCCGCCCATGCCGGCACCGGCGGCAGCGGCTGCTGCTGCATCGGCTGCGGGATCGGGCTTATCGGCCACGAGGGACTCGGTGGTCAGGACGCAGGCAGCGATGGACGCTGCGTTTTCCAGGGCGGTACGGGTGACCTTGGTCGGATCGACGATGCCCGTCGGGATCATGTCACAGTACACTGCGGAATATGCGTTGTAGCCGAAGCCGACCTTGCGGCTGTTCTTGATTTTTTCAAAGACGACAGAGCCGTCGACACCTGCGTTCTCTGCGATCTGACGGATCGGGGCCTGCAAGGCTCTTGCGATAATCATGGCGCCGGTCTTTTCGTCGCCCGAGAGCTTTGCAATCAGGCGTTCAACGGCCGGGATCGCATTGACATAAGCGGTACCGCCGCCTGCGACGATGCCTTCCTCGACCGCAGCGCGGGTTGCGTTGAGAGCATCCTCAACACGCAGCTTCTGCTCCTTCATGGCGACCTCGGTCTGTGCGCCGACGCGGATGACAGCCACACCGCCGGAGAGCTTTGCCAGACGCTCCTGCAGCTTCTCACGGTCGTAATCGGAGGTGGTCACTGCGATGGAGGACTTGATCTCGTGGATGCGGGCCTGGATTTCCTCGGGGTTGCCGCAGCCGTCGACGATGACGGTGGTGTCCTTGTTGACCTTCATCTGACGGGCACGGCCCAGATCATAAAGCTGAGCGTCCTGCAGATTCATGTTCAGCTCGGAGGCAAAGTAGGTGCCGCCGGTGAGGATGGCGATGTCACGCAGCATTTCCTTGCGGCGATCGCCGAAGCCGGGAGCCTTGACGCACACGCAGTTGAAGCTGCCGCGCAGACGGTTGACGAGCAGGGTGGACAGCGCATCGCCCTCGACATCCTCAGCAATGATCACGAGCTTCTGGCCGCCCTTGACGATCTGCTCGAGAACGGGCAGGATGTCCTGAATGGAGGAGATCTTCTTGTCGGTGATCAGGATGTAAGGATCATCGATAACAGCCTCCATCTTGTCGGTATCGGTGACCATGTAGGGGGAGATGTAGCCACGGT
Organism: Oscillospiraceae bacterium; assembly: GCA_015067565.1. Lineage (GTDB taxonomy): Bacteria > Bacillota > Clostridia > Oscillospirales > Oscillospiraceae > JAZOXB01. The sequence goes on from SVMF01000010.1 coordinate 45,846, forward strand.
CAAATTGCATACCCTCGACGACCTCCAGACCGGTCTCAGCGGTCTTGGACTCCTCGATGGTGATGACGCCGGCGGCAGAAACCTTTTCCATGGCCTCGGCGATCAGCTTGCCGATCTCGGCATCGCCGGAGGAGACGGTGCCGACACGGGCGATGTCCTCGCTGCCCTTGACGGCCTCGGAGTGCTCCTTGATGGTCTCTACAGCGACATCAACGGCCTTCTGCATACCCTTGCGCATGACCATGGGGTTTGCGCCGGAGGACAGATTCTTCAGACCTTCGTGGACGATGGCCTGTGCCAGAACGGTAGCGGTGGTGGTGCCGTCGCCGGCAACATCGTTGGTCTTGGTAGCGACCTCGCGCACGAGCTGTGCGCCCATATTTTCAAATGCATCCTCCAGCTCGACTTCCTTGGCGATGGTGACGCCGTCGTTGGTGATCAGGGGGGCACCGTATTTCTTGCCGAGAACGACATTGCGACCCTTCGGGCCGAGGGTGACCTTGACGGTGTTTGCAAGCTGGTCAATGCCGCTTTGCAGCTTCTTGCGAGCATCCTCGCCAAACATAATCATTTTTGCCATGTAAAAAATCCTCCTTATTCAACGATTGCAAGAATGTCGGACTGACGGACGATAGAATACTCCTTGTCGTCGAGCTTGACCTCGGTTCCTGCGTACTTGGCGACAACGACTCTGTCGCCGGCTTTGACAACCATATTGACCTCGTGTCCGTCGACCATGCCGCCGGGGCCGACTGCAACGACCTCGGAGATCACGGGCTTTTCCTTCGTCGCGGTGGACAGGATGATGCCCGAAGCGGTGGTTTCCATTGCCTCAACAGGCTTAAGCAGAACACGGTCTGCAAGGGGTGTCAGTTTCATGGTTCATTCCTCCAGAATATAGATTTGACGGCAAGCCGCCTTTGTTTCTCTGTGTTAGCACTCAAAACGAATGAGTGCTAATATCTATATAATAACCATTTTTGTCGGAAAGTCAAGATATTTCTTCCGAAAAGGTAAGAACAATTTGTGAATTTTTGTCGACAATTTTTTTGATTATGGAATTGACAAAGCTCAGCTGCCCAGGCAGACCGTCACGGCGGTCATATCGTCCTGACCGTCGGCACAGGCGACCAGCAGCGCTGCCAGTTCCTTCGGGTCGGTCCCCTCAAAGGCTGAAAGGCACTGCTCAAGCAGCTGTACATCGGCCCCGTCAGTGGCCATGATCAGAAGCTCGGCACGCTTCATGCAGAAGGAATAGGTGCTCGGACTGTCATCAAAGGAAACCCCCGGGGGCGGTGAGGGAGATCCGAGCTGCTTGACCGCGTCAAAATGCCGCAGCAGTGACGGTGCCGCGCCCCATTTGTACAGCGTGGCTGTTCCGCCGGACAGCTCCAGCTCGAGCAGATCAATGGTCGTGTAGCTGCTTTGACGGCGCAGAAGCTCCGTCCCGTTGAGTAGCTGCAGGGCGGTCTTGGCACTCATGCCGCTTTGCAGCAGCCTGCGCAAAATTGCCGTCGTTTCACGGCTCAGCTCGGCTGCGGTGCGGCCGCTTCCCATGCCGTCACACAACAGGATGTAATACAGAGTCCCCGTGCCGGGAAAGCAGGCGCAGCGGTCGCCGCTGGTGTCTTGCTTTCCGTAGGAGCAAATGCCGAAATGCGGCACGAAGGCGGCACGGCGCACGCGCTCGGGATTTTGGGCACGGTGGAGATACTCTGCGATGCCGCCGAGTTGAGATGAGAGCGCTTGACGGCTTTGACGCATCTGCAGGCGATAGCGCCTGCGGTAGAGCATGCCGTCGAGCTCCTGATTGATGGCCAGCAGGAACCCCTCAAAGTGGCAGCACTGCTCCTGAAATTCCTTGGAAAAATCCTCACGCTGTGCAAGACCGCGCTCGATGATGCGTGGGGCAGCTTGACTCAGAGTGCGATAGGTCTGCCTTGCATGCTGCTGCCAGCAGCGGTAAAATCTCGGACAGCAGCGGCATACACGCTCGGCTGCTGCGTCGTAGACCTCGTCGGCCTCCGTTTCCGGTGCAGGCGGTTCTCCGGCCAGCCTTTGGCGCAGCAGCTCAAGGATCTCAGCCGCCTCCCTGAGCTGAGGGTTGTCCTGCTTGACGACCTTGGGTGCAAGCCGCTCGGGCGCAAGGCAGAAGGCGCTGCCGCACAGCAATGCAAGGGCGTAAAACGCACTTAGCTCTCCGAAGCAGAAAAAGACCACATTCGGTACGACGGCGAAGGTCGCAAGGCGCAGACTTTTTTCCTCCAGATGGTCGGCAAAAAGGACCGCCAGCACGAGTGCAGGCATGGCGCAGTGGCCGAATTTGCCCGTCAAATCCAGCGCAAGGGAAAAAATCACGGCCTGCCTAAGCTCGCCGTGGATGGCACACAAAGCCGCAGCGGCCGCAAGACCGAGCGGAGGATAGATTCCCGTCAGCCCCGAAACGATGACAGCGGTGAGGATGGTGCGTGCCAAGCGGTTACCATCGAAGGCCTCACGGAAGGCCGACACGGCCAGGGCACTGAGCAGAATCTTAACCGCCAACAGACTCAATCCGGCTTCGCCGCCCAGGACGCTGATGCCGCCCAGAACGGCGCTGACGCCGGCCGAGAGCAGCGGCATGAACCAGCGCACGGAAGGCAACCTTGTCCCCTGGAACACCGCCACCGCCGCCAGCGAGAGCAGACTCACAGCGGTGAATTCCGCGGCTGCGGCCGCATCGCAGTGGGCAAAATAGCCGAGGATGGCTCCGACGGTCGCCAAAATCGGCCTCCATCCCATCGGCAGCACCGTAACTACGCACGCGCTGAGCGGAAGCGGCTGCGAAAAGAGGCTTGCGCCGCTCATGACATAGCAGCACAAGCCAAGCAAAAATCCCGACCGGAGCGAGCGACTGCCGAGCCGCCGTACCGTCGGTAAATGGAACGTTTTCATGCATTTCCCTCCTCTTTGACAGCATTTTAGCCGTGCAATTGCGCCGAGCGTGTCGGGAAATGGGAGGGGAAAAAGACAATTGACTAATATTTGAAAAAATGATAGGATAAAAGGGGGTGAAAATCATGGGAAAAGAACTGGAATATAAGCTTGGGGTTCCGGATGAGGTGCTGCTTGCAAGGATCCTCGAGGATGAAAAGGTCGCCTCCTTGCTCAGCACGACCTGGCAGGAGACGCAGATGAAAACGACATATTACGATGCGCCCGACCGTCGTTTTGGGCGGCATCATATCACGCTTCGGCAGCGTTTTGAGGACGAAGAGAGCATCGTGTGCGTCAAGACACCGACCAAGGAATCGCACACGCGCGGCGAATGGCAGATCGAGGCCGCTGAGATCGATGATGAGGCCATCGAGCGTCTGATCCGACTCGGTGCGCCGCTGGAGATCAGCGTTTTGTTCCGGGAGGATGTTGCACCGATCTGCGGCGCACGGTTTACCCGTCGCCATGCCATGCTGACCTTTCCTGACGGAACAATGGCAGAGATTGCGGGTGACCACGGTATTTTGCACGGACAGAGCGAGGAGGAGTCGCTGACGGAGCTGGAGCTCGAGCTCTACGAGGGTGAGGCTGCGCCGCTGGCAGAGCTGGTGGACTATCTGTGCCGCACCTACGACCTGCACGAGCAGCCGATGAGCAAATATGCACGCGCCCGTGCGCTGAAATAAACAAACAGCCTGCCAATGCAGGCTGTTTAGACTGTCGAAAAACGATAGTCTTGTCATTGCGAGACCGCCGAACAGGCGGTCGTGGCAATCTCGAAAGTTTGATTTTTATCTTATTTCGGTAGAATAGCAAACTTTCAGCACGAGATCGCCACGTCGCTGCGCTCCTCGCGATGACACGATAAGACCTTTTTTGACACACTTCGGGAGGGGCATGCCCCTCCCCTACATTTGATGTTTTGACACGCTGAAACGGGCAGGTCATTTGACCTGCCCGTTTGAAACTGTCATAAAAGCCATCTTGTAGGGTTGAGGCATGCCTCAACCGGCAACAAACAGGCCCGTATTCGCAGTAGCTTTCGGCAAAATCGTAGCGATTGCCGCCGGGCGGGGCATGCCCCGCCCCTACAGTTTTGCGGTCTGTTATTGTATAGCCCCGGTAGGGTTGAGGCATGCCTCAACCGTCAGAAAGGGATCCGCATTCGCAGCGGCTTCCGACAAAATCTTATCGGTTGCAGGCGGGCGGGTCATGACCCACCCCTACAGTGTAAAACAATAAGCTTACCGACAAATTGGAGTTTGTCAATTATTTTTATTAGGTAATCGTATGACCTTTGATGGTATGATGATCATCCCAATGCGACATCGAGGCACATCATCAGGGAAAACCCAATGGCAAAGGTGATCGTGCCGAGGTTGGAGTGCTCGCCCTGCGCACTTTCGGGGATCAGCTCCTCAACCACGACATAGATCATCGCACCTGCGGCAAAGGCCAGCAGATACGGCAAAACCGGCACAATGAGCTGTGAGGCGAGGATCGTCAGAACAGCCGCCAGCGGCTCGACAGCGCCGGAGAGGAAGCCGAGCAGGAAGGATTTTCCTTTGCTCATGCCTTCGGCCTTCAGCGGCATGGAGATGATCGCCCCTTCGGGGAAATTCTGGATGGCAATGCCGAGCGAAAGCGCCAGTGCACCTGCCATGGAAAGCTCGCTGCGGCCACTTGCAAGTCCTGCGTAGACTACACCGACGGCCATGCCCTCGGGGATGTTGTGAAGCGCGACGGACAGAACCAGCATTGTGCTCTTGCCGAGCTTACAGCGCAGACCCTCGCACGCACCGTCGGCGTGCTGGTGCGGAATGAGGCGATCAAGGGCGAGCAAAAAGGCGATGCCCGACAAAAATCCGACGACCGCCGGCACAAATGCCAGCTTTCCCATATCGCTTGCGTAATTCATGGCCGGGATCAGAAGACTCCACACGGAAGCGGCCACCATCACACCTCCGGCAAAACCGGTCAGTCCTCTGCGCAGACGGTGGGAGATATTATTTTTCATGAACAGCACACAGCCGGCACCAAGGGTGGTGCCCAAAAGTGGCAGCAAAAGACCAAGCAACATAAAAAAGCCTCCTTATTTGGATAAATAAGCTTCGGCCTGCGAGGCGGCAACTGCACCGTCGGCGCAGGCGGTGATGACCTGCCGCAGCGACTTTGTGCGGACATCTCCTGCGGCAAAGACACCGGGAAGATTGGTTTTTGTCGATTCGTCTGCGACGATATAGCCCGAAGCGTCGAGCGTCAGCTCGGAAAACAGCTCCGTGTTCGGCTTCTGGCCGACGCAGACGAATACACCGTCGCAGGCGATGTCCTGCGGCGTTTCGTTTTGGACGATGCGCACGCCGTTCACTCTGGTTTCGTGCAGGAATTCTTTGACCTGGACTCCGAGCACCAGGCGGACATTGCTCAGCTGTCTGAGCTGATCCTGCTCGGTCTTGCCGGCACGAAGACTCTCACGGCGGTGCACCAAAATGACCTCCTTGCACATTCTGGAAAGGTACTTGGCAGCACCGACGGCCGTGTTGCCGCCACCGATGACGACGACGGTCTTGTTGCGATAGAACATACCGTCGCAGGTGGCACAGTAGTGTACGCCCCGCCCGATCAGGGCTTCCTCCTCGGCAAGGCCGAGGTGCTTGTGATCGGCACCGGTAGCGATGATCACGCTGCGCGCGTGGTAGATGCCGCTGTCGGTGGTGACGGTTTTGTCCTCACCGCCCAGACGGACGGCGAGAATTTCGGAGAAAATGGTCTTTGCGCCGGCAAGCTCGGCGCCTTTTTTCATCTCCTGCCCGAGGGTGTAGCCGTCGATGCCGTCGGGGTAGGCAGGGTAGTTATCGATGCGGTCGGTCAGGACCATCTGGCCACCGATGGTGAGTTTCTCGATGACAGCGGTGGTCAGACCGGAACGGGCGGCATAGAGGGCAGCGGTGTAGCCGGCGGGCCCTCCGCCCAGAATTAAGACATCATACATGATGATTCTCCTCTCGTGTAAACAAAGTGGGTTGTTATGACGTGCCTGCAACAAGCCTCAGCGGATCTTGATGAGCTTTTCCTCTTTGAGCGTGGCGATCAGCAGCGGCACGATGATCAGCTGCAGAACGATGGCAGGCAGGGTTGTGACAAAATAAGCCGTGACGACCTGCGAGAAGGAAAAGGCCTGTACTCCGAACATACCAAGCAGATAGAAGGCAGCCTTGCTCAGAGCACCGATCAAACGGCCGAAGAACATGGTCGGAAACAGCGTAAGATAGACCTTGAGCACGAGGCTCTTGACCTTGATGCGGCGGAAGAGATAGCCGCCGAGCATTCCGTAGGCGATCAGCTCGGGCAGCATGGTCGGCAGCAAATAGGTAGACGGCATCCCTGTCAGAAGGGTTGAAAGCATCGGACCGATCACGCTGCAGGCAAGGCCGTGAATCGGGCCACAGATGATGCCGCAGACCAAAATCGGCAGATGCAGGGGTGAGAGGGCAGGTCCAAGGCCGAACGGATGCAGCGCTGCGGGGATCACATAGCACATAGCGATGCAGATGGCACAAATGCAAAGTTTTTTTGTAGTGGACATATACAATCCTCCTTTTTTACACATATTATACAAAACTTTGCATGGCAACGCAAGCGAAAAAATATTGCGTTTTCTCTGGCACTATGGTATACTTTAGTCAAGGAGGTTGATGCTTATGCAATGGTTTTGGTTAGCTGCACTGGTTTTATTCATCATCATAGAAGCCGCAACCAGTGCGCTGGTCTCTTTGTGGTTCATCGGTGGCTCGTTGGTGTCACTTTTGGCGACCATTTTGGGCGCACCGATTTGGGCGCAGGTCAGCTTGTTTATCGTGGTCAGCGTTGCACTTTTGTTTGCGCTGCGGCCGCTGATGAAAAAGTATGTCACGCCACGCAAGATCGTGACGAATGCCCGTGCCAACATCGGCAAGACTGCCATCGTGACCGAGACGATCGACAACCTGCACGGCACCGGCGCGGTGAAGCTGGCAGGTGTTCTGTGGTCGGCCCGCAGCAGCCGTGAGGATGTCTGCATTGAGGAGGGCACGCTCGTGTGCGTGACCGACATCGAGGGCGCAAAGCTTTGCGTCGAAGTAAAACATCAGGAGGTTCCGGTATGATCTTTTCCACAACCCCGGCAGATCCCGCCGTCATCGTCGTGATCGCCGTCATCGCAATTCTGTTCATCATCATTATCAAGTCTATTTTCATCGTCAAGCAGTCCAATGCTTATGTGATCGAGCGCATGGGCGCCTTTTCGGCTGTCTGGGAGGTTGGTCTGCACTTCAAGATTCCCTTCATTGAGCGTGTGGCCAAGCGCGTGAGCCTGAAGGAGCAGGTTCTGGACTACCCGCCCCAGCCCGTCATCACCAAGGACAATGTTACCATGCAGATCGACACGGTCGTGTATTTTTCCATCACCGATCCGAAGCTCTATACCTATGGTGTCGAGCGTCCGATGCTGGCCATGGAGACCCTGACGGCTACGACCCTGCGTAATATCATCGGCGATCTGGAGCTCGATCAGACCCTGACCAGCCGTGATGTCATCAATACAAAGATGCGCTCCATCCTCGATGAGGCGACCGACCCTTGGGGCATCAAGGTCACCCGTGTCGAGCTGAAGAACATCCTGCCGCCGCAGGATATCCAGTCGTCGATGGAGAAGCAGATGAAGGCCGAGCGTGACCGCCGTCAGGCGATCCTGCAGGCCGAAGGCACGAAGCATTCGCAGATCCTTGTGGCAGAGGGTGAAAAGGAATCGGCCATTTTGCGTGCCGATGCCGAAAAGCAGGCTGCCATCCTGCGTGCGCAGGGTCAGGCGGAGGCCATTTTGGCCGTGCAGAAGGCAACGGCGGAGTCTATGCGCCTTCTCAATGAGGCTTGCCCGAACGATCAGGTCATCAAGCTCAAGGCACTCGAGGCCATGCAGAAGATCGCCGACGGTCAGGCAACGAAGATCATCATCCCCTCGGAGCTGCAGGGTCTTGCAGGACTGGCCACCGGCCTGGTTGAGTCGGTCAAGGAGGTAAAATAACATGAGCTATTGTGGCAGAGATTGCAATGCCTGCGCCAATGCTGCGTGCGCAGGCTGTCAAAAGGGCCCGGGCCATCGTCTGGGCGATTGTCAGATTGCAAAATGCTGCCACAATCGCATGATTGGCGGCTGCAATTTCTGCGGCGCCAACCCGTGTTTGCGACACGAGCAGCGCCGTGACCCGTCCACGCCCGACCCTACGAAGGCCAAATTCATGCGGTTGTCCAAGCAGCTGATGGTTCTGTTTTGGCTCCATATAGCAGGTGAAATCATCGCCATTTTGAATAACGACTGGCTGCCGGAGCTGATTGGCAAGATCCTTTCGCTTCTGTCATTTGCTGTGAGTGTTACGCTCATCGTGTTCTTCTTCCTGCTTGGGAAAAGCAACACGAAATTCCGCATGGCGGGGATTTTGTACATATGCATAAATGCCATCGCTTTGATTGCGATTCTCCTGCTGTCGCAGATGAACCCTTACGACGACGGGTTGTATTCGGCGCTCTCCTTGATAAATTACATCGTCTTGTTTTTGCTGGCCGTTCTTACGCTGCTGGCTGTTGCGCAGTGCATTGAGATCAAGGCCCATGTCGAAATGCTGCACCGTGTAGACGGATATATGGCAGACAAATGGGAGGGGCTGTATAAGCGATATTTAATCTGTTACATCGGTGGTACAGCAAGCATTGTGATTCTTACGATGCTTTGGCTGTCGACGCTTGTGGAGATCGTATTGTTCGGCGTGATGATTTTTGGCATTGTGAATCAAATCACATATCTGGTCTATTTGCACCAGACGGCAAAGTGCTTTGACAAGGCTTCAAAGTATCGGCGCTTCCACAACCCGAACACGGGATTTGGCCACATGAACCGCAACGAACGCGGCGAGTTTGTCGAGCAGCCGCTCGATACCGTGAAGGCAGACCGCCCGCAGACAGACAACATGGGCGGCTATCACAGTATAAGCAAGATCAGATGAGCAAAATCAGAATCCGTCGCACCCTCTGCCATGGCAGAGGGTGCGATTTTTTTGCGATGTGAACCGCAGCCCAAATTCCAATTTGTCGGTGCGTTGCTCCCGTCATTGTAGGGTCACGGCAGTTTTTTAAGGAAATTACTACTATACAAGTCGGAAGTTTGCTCCACTGCGTGGGGCGTACCTTTCTTGCTCCTGCAAGAAAGGTACCAAAGAACAGGCATGGGGAGGCGCTGGAGCCTGCGGCTATTCAACTTTTCATGTTTTGTTACTGCCTACCCCGCCGCAGAGCCGCCCTCCCCATGACCCCTCCAGGCACGCTGCGCGTCGTCGTGACCGCGTTGTGGTCGTTTTTATCGAGGGCAACCGGAGCGACCAATTGGAATTGGTCAATTATTTTCATAAAGTTTGATAAATTTTTTCTTGCAAAGGCGGCAAGAATTCCGCATCACGAAACCAATCACCACAGGGGAACGATCCGCGTCAGCGTGCCGGGAGAGCGTCAAGAGAGAGGGCGGCTTGAAAACCGAGCTTGGCAGTAACGATTCGTTCAATGCAACGATAGGTTTTCTACAGCGCCTCTCTCTTGTCGTGTTCTTTGGTGACTTTCTTGGCCGAAACAAGAAAGTCACGCCCCACGCAGTGGAGCAAAGTACCGATGTCCATCGCACCACGACACCTTGTGCTTGCACCCGTAAAGCGCAGGCCACAGCCACGTCGCTTCGCTCCTCGCAATGACATAACTGTCGACTTCTTATTGAAAATTAGTAGCAGATAAGGAATGGATGAATTCCGGCCGGCTGTCAAAAAAATACCGTCCCGAGGGATACCACTCGGGACGGTTCCTATTTTACATGGTTTGCTGTTCAGGGGGCATTTCTGTGGGGAAGTCCGCAAGAGGAACGGCCGGAGCTTCCATCGGCTGCTCGGGAGCAGCGATCGGAGCCTCGGGAGCGGAACTCTCGACGCTCTGCGTCGGGTCCTCAATGGGCTGCTCGGAGATGTAGGCCGGCGTGTCCATCGGCGGCATCTCGGGGATCGGCTGCGTGTAGGCCAAATCTGCCTGCGCAGCTTCTATTTCCGGGATGGGGATTGTTGCATCAAAATCCGTAACGGACGGTGTCTGCGGTGCAAAGGTCTGCGCACCGTAGGTCGCCTGCTGCGGCTCGTAGACAGGCGGCTCGACCTTCGGAGGTTCGTATGCAGGCTTGACCGGCTCTTCGTTTATCGGCTGCTGGTAGATCGGCTGCTGCGGATACGGGGGATAACCGCCGTGCTGATAGGCATAGGGTTGCTGATAAGGATTCGGTTGCTGGTAGCCGCCCTGAGGGTAAGCATTTTGCTGATAAGGATTCGGCTGCTGATAGCCGCCCTGAGGGTAAGCATTTTGCTGATAGGGATTCGGCTGCTGATAGCCGCCCTGAGGGTAGGCATTTTGCTGATAGGGGTTCGGCTGCTGATAGCCGCCCTGAGGGTAAGCATTTTGCTGATAGGGATTCGGCTGCTGGTAGCCGCCCTGACGGTAGGCATTTTGCTGATAGGGATTCGGCTGCGGATAACCACCCTGGCGATAGGGAGGATACTGCGGCTGTGGTGTCGGCTGTGCGGCCTGCTTCGGCTCACGGCCGAGCATCCAGAAGATCGGCGAGGCGATTGCCAGCAGGATTGTCAGAATGGCACCAATATCGACGCTGTACAATTCCGTCGATAAGACTCTGATGAGGTAGTGCGCAAAGGAGCACACGGCCAGGGGAATGATGCCCCAGCCACAGCCCCTGAGGTTCAAGCAGTGGAGAATGAAGTAGATCACGATCATGAGCAGCACGGCGAGCATACAAGCGGTAGAGGCCAGATGGACCACACTGTACGGGATAAAAGGCATACCGAATGCCTCTACATAGTCATCATCCCAACGAGCCTGCGTTCTGCTGGATGCCTCGGAATACTCCTCCATACCCTCGAGGGTATCTTCCAGACCGTCAAAAAGATCCAGACCGGTAAGTTCGATTTCTGTCAGATAGTTGTCTACGGAAAGCCATGGCAGGAAGCAAATGGTGATCACCATCCCTGCCAGCATGATGATGGACAGAACGCGCATGGTAAGCTTCATAAAAATACCTCCCTTTTTATTCTCCGATCAAAATCGGGATCAGACCAGTCTTGCACCTGCGGGGACGGAGTCGTCGAGCATGACGACCTGCAGCTTCTCGCCGCGTTCGGCCGACAGGATCATGCCGCACGATTCCTGACCCATCATCTTTCTGGGCGGCAGGTTGGTCACCGCAACGAGGGTCTTGCCGATCAGCTCCTCAGGCTTGTAATACTTGGCGATGCCCGACAGAATCTGACGGGGCGTGCCGCTGCCGTCATCCAGGGTGAACTTCAGCAGCTTTTCAGACTTCTTGACATTTTCGCACGTCAGAACCTTAACGACGGTCATCTCAACCTTGCAGAAATCGTCGAAGCAGATGGGGGGCAGGGGTTCGGGCAGGGGGTCTGCCTCGGGCTCAGCCGGCTTCGCATTGAGCTTTTCCAGCTCCTCGAGCTCCTTGGCAGCGTCGATTCTGGGGAACAGAGCGTTGCCTGCGACAACGGTGGTGTCGGCCTTCAGGCCGCCGTAGACGCAAAGGCTGTCCCAATCGGTGCGCTCTGCGCCGATACGGCGCATGATTTCCTCACTGGTGGCGGGCATGAACGGCTGCAGCAGGCCGGCGCAGATGCGTACGGTCTCGAGCAGATTGTACATGACCCTTGCCAGACGCGGACGGTTATTTTCGTCCTTTGCAAGAACCCACGGAGCGTTTTCATCAATGTACTTGTTGGCGCGGGAGATCACGCTGAAAATTTCGCCCAGAGCGTTTTGGAAGGCATAGCTTTCCATCTGCGTTTCGTACCTTGCGTGCAGCTCGGAGGCCATCGTAGTCAGCTCGGCATCCTTCTCGGCATCTTCCAGCTGCGCAAGGGGCAGCGTACCGCCGAAATACTTCTGCACCATCGCAACGGTACGGGAAACGAGGTTGCCCAGATCGTTTGCAAGGTCGGTGTTGATGCAGGAGATGAGCAGCTCGTTGGAGAAATTGCCGTCAGAGCCGAAGGGGAAGGAACGCAGCAGGAAGAAACGCAGCGCATCGACACCGTAACGGTCGGCCAGAACCTGCGGATCGACCACATTGCCCTTGGACTTGGACATCTTGCCACCGTCGAGCAGCAGCCAGCCGTGGCCGTAAACCTTCTTCGGCAGCGGCATTTCCATGCTCATGAGCATGGCCGGCCAGATGATCGAATGGAAACGGACGATTTCCTTACCGACAAAGTGCACATCGGCAGGCCACCAATCCTTGTAATCGTCGTACTTATCGTTCATAAAGCCGAGGGCGGTGGTGTAGTTGAACAGCGCATCGACCCAGACATAGACGACATGACCCGGGTCAAAGTCCACGGGGACGCCCCAGGTGAAGCTGGTTCTGGAAACGCAGAGGTCCTCCAGGCCGGCATCGATGAAGTTGTTGACCATTTCGTGCACACGGCTCTTAGGCTCAAGGAAATCGGTGTTGGTCAAAAGGTCACGCACAGGCTGTGCATACTTCGAGAGCTTGAAGAAATAGGCTTCTTCCTCAGCAGGCTGGCAGTCGCGGCCGCAGTCGGGGCACTTTCCGTCCTTGAGCTGGCTCTCGGTCCAGAAGGATTCACACGGTGTGCAGTACATACCGGTGTACTTGCCCTTGTAGATGTCGCCCTTGTCGTACATCTTCTTAAAAATCTTCTGTACGGCGGCAACGTGGTAGTCGTCGGTGGTGCGGATGAAGCGATCGTAGGAGATGTTCATCAGCTTCCACAGGTCCAAAACGCCCTTTTCGCCCGTGACGATGTTGTCGACGAACTGCTGCGGAGTGATGCCTGCGGACTTGGCACGGGTTTCGATTTTCTGTCCGTGCTCGTCGGTACCCGTCAGGAACATGACATCGTAGCCGCGCAGACGCTTGTAGCGCGCCATCGCATCGGTCGCTACGGTGCAGTAGGTGTGGCCGATGTGGAGCTTATCGGACGGATAGTAGATCGGAGTGGTGATATAAAATTTCTTTTTGCAGGAGTCGCACATGGTAAATCCCTCATTTCTGAAGATAGTATTGTAATCGGTTGTCGGTATGGGCAACGGCAGATTATTGAATCGGTTCGAAGTCGGCTGCACCGTGTTTGCACAAGGGGCACACGATGTCCTCGGGCAGCTCTTCGCCCTCGTAGATCCAGCCGCAGACCTTGCACACATAACCCTTCTTGCCCTCGGTCTGAGGCTTGGGCTTGACGTTGTTCTGGTAATAGGTGTAGCTCATGGTTTCGTTTTTGCCCATCACTCTGGCCTCGGTGACCGAGCAGATGAACATTCCGTGCGTGTCCAGATCCACATACTGCTCGACCTTCAGACTCAGAAGCGCATTGATATGCTGAGGCAGGAAGCGCAGGCCGTTGTCCGCACGAAGCACTTCGATCCCGACGAACTTGTCGACCACACGGCCGCTTTGGAAGCCGAAGCGCTCAAAGATCGCAAACGGTGCGGTGGTGTCGAGGCAGTTGATATTCATTTTTCCCGTCTGCTTGATGACATGGTGGGAATAGTTGTCCTTGTTGATGGTCACAGCGATGCGGTTGGGGGTATTGGTCACCTGCGTGACGGTGTTGACGATCAGGCCGTTGTCCTTGCTACCGTCGCTGCTGGTCACGACATACAGACCGTAGCCGATGCGGAACAGTGCGGTCAGATCATTCTTGTCGGCCGTGCTCTGCCGTGCGAGATACTCGGTGCAAAGCTCGTCAGCCAGATTGAGAAGCTGCTGCTTGCTCTCAGCGTTCAGTGCAGACATGATTCTGACATTATTTTCGGTGTATGTGATGTCCTTGCTGTTTTCAAGCATATTGCGCATGACCTTGATTGCCTGCGGTGCCCACGAGCCGTTTTCGATCATGGCAATGGTGCGGTTGCGGTAGCCGCGCTCGGTCAGGTGGTGGATGAACTCCCGCATGAAGGGGAACACATCTGCGTTATAGGTCGTGGTGGCCAGCACGAGCTTGCCGTAGCGGAAGGCATCTTCGACGGCCTCTGCCATGTCGCAGCGGGCCAGATCGTTGACAACGACCTTCGGGCAGCCCTTTTCGCGCAGCTTTTCTGCCAGCAGCTCCACTGCGGCCTTCGTGTTGCCGTAGACGGAGGTGTAGGCAATGACGATGCCCTCGCTCTCGACACGGTAGGATGACCAGATGTCATACAAATTGAGGTAGTAGCCAAGATTCTCGCTCAGTACGGGGCCGTGCAGGGGGCAGATGATTTGGATGTCCAGACCTGCGGCTTTTTTGAGCAGGTTTTGCACCTGCACGCCGTATTTTCCCACAATGCCGATATAGTAGCGGCGAGCCTCGCAGGCCCAATCCTCCTCGACATCAAGGGCGCCAAACTTGCCGAAGCCGTCGGCGGAGAACAGCACCTTGTCATAAGCGTCGTAGGTCACGATGACCTCGGGCCAGTGCACCATGGGTGCGGTGACGAAGGTTAGCTCATGCCTGCCCAAAGACAGCGTCGATCCGTCACCGACGACGATGCGGTTGTCGGCAAAATCCGTGCCAAAGAAGTTGAGCATCATCTGGAAGGCCTTGGCAGAGGACACGACCGTCGCCTCGGGGTAGACACGCATGAAATTGGCGATATTTGCCGAGTGATCCGGCTCCATATGCTGAATGATGAGGTAATCCGGCTTTCTGCCGTTCAGCGTATTGTCGATTTGGTCGAGCCATTCGTGGGTGAAATTCTTGTCTACAGTGTCCATCACGGCGATCTTCTCGTCCATGATGACATAGGAATTATAGGCCATGCCGTTGGGCACCACATACTGACCCTCAAACAGGTCGATGCGGTGGTCGTTGACGCCGACATAGCGAATATCATTGGTAATTTTCATAGGCTTCATCCTTTCTGAAAGTTCTCGGGTCTGTCTTTGCGCAGCCCGAAATACCACTCAATGGCATCGGCGATGCGTTTGCAGGCATTGCCGTCGCCGTAGGGGTTGACGGCCTTGGCCATGGCCTCGTAGGCGCACGGCTCGTCGAGCAGCTCGTTGCCCAGACGGACGATCTCGTTGTACTCGACACCGGCCAGCTTGACCGTGCCTGCCTCAACCGCTTCGGGGCGCTCGGTCTCACGGCGCAGCACCAGCACGGGCTTGCCCAAAGATGGTGCCTCCTCCTGCAGGCCGCCGGAGTCGGTCATGACGAAGTGGCAACGGGCCATCAGATTGTGCATCTGCTCGACATCGACCGGATCGATCAGGAAAATACGCTCCCGACCGCCGAGGAATTTTGCGGCACACTCACGCACCGCCGGGCTCAGATGCACGGGGTAGATGACGGCCACATCCTCGTGGGTCTGCACGAGCTCGGCAACAGCACGGAAGATGTTCTCCATCGGCTCGCCGTAGTTCTCCCTGCGGTGGCAGGTCAGCACGATCACGCGCTTTCCCTCGGCTTTGAGCCGATCTATCAGCTCCAGAGGGTAGTCGTCACGGACGGTGGTCTTCATCGCGTCGATGACGGTGTTGCCGGTGATGAAGATCTCGCCCTGCACATGTTCCTTGCGCAGGTTGTCAGCATTGGCCCTTGTCGGGGCAAAGTGCAGTGCCGCCATATCGCTGACGAGGGTGCGGTTCATCTCCTCGGGATAGGGGGAGTATTTGTCATAGGTTCTCAGACCCGCCTCCACATGGCCGATGGGAACCTTGTGGTAGAAGGCCGCCAGGGCGCCTGCGAAGGTGGTGGAGGTGTCGCCGTGCACCAAGATGAGATCCGGCTTTTGCGAGGTGAGGATCTCCTCCATACCCAGCAGGGTACGGGTGGTGATGGACGAGAGGGTCTGCTGCTTTTGCATGATGTTGAGGTCATGGTCGGCCTCGAGTTTGAAGATCTCCATGACCGAATCGAGCATCTGACGATGCTGGCCCGTCAGGCAGCACAAACTCTCGAAATGGGGTCTGTCTGCAAGCTCCTTGACCAGCGGAGCCATTTTGATCGCCTCGGGACGGGTACCGAAGACGGACATTACCTTAATCTTCATGGGGTTCCTCCGTGTGTTCGGGCTTTTTGTGGTGGTGGGAGAAAATCAGCTTTGCGCCGATGGCACCAACGACAAAGATTGCCATCACAAAGATCACCAGCTGCATCGGGCCACTGTCGGTCAGAAGCACGGCAGCAAGGCCTAAAAGCGCAGAAATCAAGTAGGAAATGGCGACCGCCTGCTTCTGCGAAAAGCCCATGTCGATCAGACGATGGTGCACATGACCGCGATCAGCGTGCAGGGGGCTTTGCCCCTTGGCCAGGCGGCGAATGACGGCAAAGCAGATGTCGAAAATAGGCAGACCCAGCACCAAAAACGGCACGGCAAACGAGATGACCGCATAGGTCTTGAACAGGCCGAAGATCGACACCGAGGCGAGCATAAAGCCGAGGAAGGTCGAGCCGGTATCGCCCATAAAAATGCTGGCGGGATTGAAATTGTAGGGGATGAAGCCGACGCAGCCGCCGAAGAGCGCAGCAAGGCACAGCGCACTGGCCGTGGCGATGGTGTTCGAGTCGACCACGAGCATCAGGGCAACGACGAGCATCGTGCCGGCAGAGATTGCACTGACACCGGCAGCAAGGCCGTCGAGGCCGTCGATGAAGTTGACGGCATTGGTGATCATCACGATCCAGAGGATGCTGACCGTGTAAGAAAGCCACATGGGAAGCTCCCAACCCATGACGTGCTCAATGCGGCAGCCGTGGTAGACCACGACAAAGGCGGCGATGAGCTGCACGGCAAATTTCGGCAAGGCCTTCAGGGTCATGATGTCGTCCATAATGCCCAAAATCACGATCATCACGGCACCGAGCAGGATGCCCTGCAGCTCCGTGGAGATGTATTTGCCGCCGAAGATGAGGAAGCTGACGATAAAACCGAGGAAGATGGCCAGACCGCCCATTCTGGGAATGGGGGTATGGTGCATTCTGCGCTCGTCCTTTGGGATGTCCATTGCGCCAACCTTGCGGGCCAGCATTTTGACCAGCGGTGTGACCGCACAGGCGATGGATGCGGCGGTGACGAGCGTCAAAACGACCTTGAGGATCAGTTGCGGGTCGAGTACCATAATGCAACGCCTCCCTTACCGGGCAACGAAGCCCAGCTTCTTATATACCTTGCGCAGGGTCTTTTCTGCGACATAGGCGGCCTTCTGCGCACCCTCCTCGCAGACCTTCTGCAGATAAGCCTTGTCAGCCAGCAGCTTGGTCGCCTCCTCACGGATCGGGCGCAGCAGCTCGACCACGGACTCACCGACGGCCTTCTTGAAATCGCCGTAGCCGCGGCCGGCAAACTCGGCTTCGATCTGCTCGAAGCTGCGGCCGGTGGCGGCAGAATAGATGTTCATCAGGTTGGAAATGCCCTTCTTTTCCACGGGATCGTAGCGCACGACGCTGTCGCAGTCGGTCACGGCACGCTTGAACAGACGCATGATATCCTCGGGTCGATCCATCAGGCACACGCGGCCGGCATCCTCGTCCTCGGACTTGGACATTTTGGCCTCAGGGTTGGCAAGGCTCATGATTCTTGCGCCGACCTTGGGGATGTACGGCTCGGGGATCTTGAACACATCGCCATAGACACCGTTGAAGCGTTTTGCTATGTCACGTGTCAGCTCAACGTGCTGCTTCTGATCCTCGCCCACGGGCACGAGATCGGCCTGATACAGCAAAATGTCAGCCGCCATCAGAGCAGGATAGGTGAACAGACCACCGTTGATATTTTCGGCATTTTTTGCACTTTTATCCTTGAATTGCGTCATGCGGCTGAGCTCACCGAACATGGCGTAGCAATTCATGACCCAGCCGAGCTCTGCGTGTTGATGCACATGGCTCTGGAAGAACAGCACATTCTTCTCCGGATCGAGGCCGCAGGCGATATACTGTGCCAGCTGCTCGAGCGAGCGGCGGCGCAGGTCGGCCGGATTCTGGCGCACGGTGATGGAGTGCAGATCTGCCATGAAGTAGTAGCAGTCGAACGCATCCTCGCGCTCCTTCCAGTTGCGAATAGCGCCCAGATAGGAGCCCAGCGTCAGATCACCCGAGGGCTTAATACCGGAAAGCATTCTTTTTTTGACTGTTGTTTCGTTCATTTATTTTACAACACCTTTCGTGAAAAAATCGCATACTTTGCACCATAATAATAGTATCACATTTGACGACATAACGCAAGACATCACATTTGCAAATTATGCCTCAATTGCTTAAAAAATACAGCCTCGCGGCTGCAATTGACCGATTTTCAGCAGATGCAAAAATTTGACAAGGGAATTTGCCGACAATTTGGGAACAAGATTCGACCATTTTCGGGTCATATTAAGCGCGAAAGGAGGCTTGTTTATGATCAAAAAAATGTTTCTTGCGGTGCTGGTGGCTTTTTCGCTGAGTCAGAGTGTCTTTTCCGCCCCCGAAACGCTCATCGTCGGCGGCAATGTCATCGGCCTGCGGCTGAAGAGCGAAGGCGTGTGCATCGTGGAATTTACACAGCCGGCGGCGCAGAATTGCGGCCTGAAGCGGGGCGATGTACTCCGGAAGATCAACGGCCGTAGCATCACGACCGCCGCAGAGGTGTCGAAATTCGTAGAACAATGCGACGGAAAGCCGCTAAAACTCACCGTCCTGCGGGGAAATGAGGAGAAAACCTTTACCCTTGCGCCGAGCCAGACTCCTGACGGCAAATGCTTGGGACTGCTTGTCCGCGAGTCCCTGAACGGCATCGGAACGGTCACCTATTATGACCCTGAAAGCGGCACCTTCGGCGCACTGGGGCATGGCATCAGTGATGGCAGGAGCTTGCTTCCCATCCGCAGCGGCGAGGTCATTGATTCGCACATTTCCTCGGTGCAGAAGGGCAAACGAGGGCAGGCCGGATGCCTTCAGGCGACCGCCGACAGTCTCACGGCCGAGGGCTGCATCGACAAAAATACGCCGCAGGGGATTTTCGGCAGGATGCCGCAGCCGCAGGGACAGAGGCTGCCCGTGGCGAAGCCTGCGCAGATTACCACGGGAAAGGCGCAGATCATCAGTACCGTCGATGGCACGCAGCCGAGGTATTACGATGTGCAGATTTTGGCGCTTTATCCGCGCGAAAAGGCCAACCGCAACCTGCTTCTGCAGGTCACAGACGAACAGCTTTTGTCACAGACGGGCGGCATCGTGCAGGGAATGAGCGGCAGTCCCATCATCCAAAATGGCAAGCTCATCGGCGCTGTGACCCACGTTCTGATAGACGACCCAACCAAAGGCTACGGTATTTTTATTGAAACCATGCTTGAGGCAGCATAATCCCCTTGATCCGCAAAATGCCGTTGCGAAGATGCCTCTTTTGGTGTATGATAGCATTATCACAACCAAAGAGGCACTCAGATCGAGCGCATCGTGTACAATCATCAGGAGGAATCATTATGCTGAAATTCATCTGCTATCCCAAGTGCACCACCTGCCAGAAGGCGCAAAAATGGCTCGATGCGCATGGCATCCGTTATGAGCTGCGTGACATCAAGACCGAGCAGCCGACGCTGTCTGAGCTGACCGAGTGGTACAAAAAAAGCGGCCTGCCGCTGAAGAAATTTTTCAACACCAGCGGTTTGGTGTACAAATCTCTGGCGCTGAAGGACAAGCTGCCTGAGATGAGTGAAGCAGAAATGCTTGCGCTTTTGGCCACCGACGGAATGCTCGTCAAGCGTCCTTTGCTCATCGGTGAGGATTTTGTGCTCGTCGGCTTCAAGGAGGCACAGTGGGAGCTTGCCAAATAAGGCTGTGCGCTTTTTCCGGCACAAATTCCGCATTCAGAGGCTTTTGACAGACAGAAAAGCACCCTGCCTTGTGACAGGGTGCTTGGTTTTTATTTCATGTCTGCTGAATAAGTCGCTACTGCGGCTTATTCGCACAGCGTTGCTGTGCAATCGTGCAAAAACGGCTCTTTTTAACCGTTTTTGCACGATTCAGACATGTAAACAATGCGTATTTTCGCACGAGCATCGCAACGCTCGTGCGAAATGTGCAAGGTTTTTAGCGGTTTTACCGCCAAAACCTTGCACTCGAACAACGCAAAACAGCCCTGAAAGCTTTGGCTTGCAAGGGCTTTCGCGTTGTTCAGTACGCATTATTTCAGGAAAATGCGCTTGCCGCCCTCGTAGGGCAGGACGCGGCCGATGCGCTGTGCCGACGGTACGGCGTCCTTGAGCTCTTCAAACATCGCCTCGGCATCGTCCGGATGCACGGCGATCAGCAGGCCGCCCGAGGTCTGCGGATCAAAGAGCATATCCTGCACGGCCAGTTCGATGTCGCCTGCCTCGACCCAGTCCTCGGCGAAATGGCGGTTGCGGTACATACCGGCAGGCAGGATGCCCATACGGGCAAATTCCAGTGACGCTTCGATCAGGTCGATGGCCTTGGTGTCGATCTCCAGCTGCGTGTCGCTGCCCTGTGCCATCTCCAGACCGTGGCCCATGAGACCGAAGCCGGTAACATCCGTGCAGGCATGGACACGGTACTTGACCATGACATCACGAGCGGATTTGTTCAGCGTTGTCATAAGTTTTTTTGCAAAAGCTGAGGTTTCCTCGTCCAAAAGTTCGGCCTTCTGTGCGGATGTCAGGATACCGATACCCAGAGGCTTGGTCAGAAACAGCACATCTCCGACCTTTGCGCCGGAGTTGGTCAGCAGCTTCTCGGGATGAACAAAGCCTGTGACGGCCAGACCGTACTTCGGCTCATCGTCAAAAATGCTGTGGCCGCCGGTGATGATGGCGCCTGCCTCGTAGACCTTGTCGTAGCCGCCCTTCAAGATGGCGTGGACGGCCTGCTTAGGCAGGTTTTCGGGCACGGCCATGATGTTGAGTGCCAGCTTCGGCTCACCACCCATGGCATAGACATCGCTCAGGGCATTGGTCGCCGCGATCTGACCGAAAATATACGGATCGTCGTCGATGGGCGGGAAGAAATCAACCGTCTGCACGAGGGCCAGGTCATCTGTGACCTTGTAAACCGACGCATCATCGGACTTGTCGAAGCCGACGAGCAGATTCGGATCGGTGTGGACACGAATGTCCTCCAGCAGCTTTGCCAGCGTACCTGCACCAACCTTCGCGCCGCAGCCGGCGCACTTGGCAAGCTTTGTCAGTTTGACATCATCCATATTTATACCTCCGTGAAATGTAAAATTGCCTCCAAAACACCGCCGCCGATCGACAGTGCCTTGTCCGAGACAAGGTAGCAGTAGCTATCGTCGTTCCTGGGGTCGACATCGCCGGACTTCATACCCTTGTGCACGGGCGTTCCGTCGGCCAGAAGACCGCGCAGTATGCCGCTGATGGTGCAGCGCATCGGCTCTCCGTTGACCGTGCCGGCGATGTCGCCCTCGCGAACGCTCTGGCCGATCTCAAGCGTCTGCCTGAAGATGCCATCGGCGGGCGCACGCAGCACGCGCTCTCCGGCAAAGCCGCCGATGAGGCCGGGAATGTTCGTGTTGGGCAGGGGAGAACCCTCCGTAATCACACGGCCGAGGGTGTGACCGCGCATGGTCTCCACGCAGGCGTGGCAGTCGACCTTGGCGGTAAAGCCGGGGCCGACACCGATCACGCAGGGCGCATCGGTGATCTTCGTGCCGAGATTGCGCTTGGCAAGGATCGCATCGACCACCACATCGGGTTTGAGCGTTTCGATGCACCTGGCCTCGGGATCTGCAAGGACGGCGATGCTGCCACGGCTGAGGATTTCCGGCACGGCCTCGGGCGTGTCGGCACGCTCGGCAAGGACATCTTCGACCTGCATTTTACCGAACAAAATCGCTTGCGAGAAGCAGACCGTACGGCGGATGGCCGTCGGCGTTGCAAGGTCAGTCATCACGACCTGCATTCTTGCGTGGCGCAGCCTGAGGGCAATGCCGGAGGCAAGGTCGCCTGCACCACGGATCAAAACGAGCATAAGATCTCTCCTTTTTGCAGCGATGCCACGACTGCATGGGGCAGAAGCCGCGCAAGCTCCAGTGCGGCATCTTCGTGAGCATCGGCTTGGTTGATGAAAAATGTTTGGGCAAGGTTTTCGGTTTTCAGAGCCAGGGCGACCGCCTGTGGTGAGGCGGTTTGGCTGTCTGTGAGGGTAAAAAACCGTTCGTGACGGTGCACGACCTGCTCGATGGGGTGATCCAGGCCACTTGCGCCGACCACGCAGATCACATCTGCTCCTTCGGGGATGCACGGCTCGTGTGTCAGATGCGCCTTGAGTGGCAGGTGCTTCGAGCCGTCGGCCTCAACGAGCAGATAGTCGCACAGCGTCAAAAGCTCGGAAAAGCTCTGCTCCGGGACGGTCAGCTTGCCGTTTTCACACGGCGTTCCGACGCAGACGCAGCCATCTACGTGTTCGACCCTCTGCACGACCGGTAAACCCTCGGGCGGGAAAATATGCGTCGAGGTCGTGACGATCACACGGGCATGAGAAAGCTCGCGCGCAAGGCGCAGCATCAGGCTTGTCTTGCCGCCGCTGCCGATGATGGCGGTCATCCCCGGGCGGATGGATAATGCTTCGACAAACAATTTCGCACCCCCTTTTCGTTATTCTTTTATTAGAATAACATTTTATCCCTCCTGCGTCAAGTAAAAAAGTTGACGAAGGGCCGTGCTGCGTGGTATAATAACCTCAATGAAAAAGAAATTCAGACCGGTTCTGTCCGTGCGCATCTTCGGTGATGACAAGTGCTTCGGCCCGGGCGTGGCGCAGCTTCTGACGCGTGTACAGCAGATGCATTCGCTGCGGGCAGCTGCCATTTCGATGGGAATGGCATACTCGAAGGCATGGACGGTGATCAAGGCGGCCGAGAAGGAGCTCGGCTTTGAATTGCTGGTATCGACCACAGGCGGCAAGCACGGAGGAGGTGCGAGTTTATCTGACAAGGCGCAAGCCATTCTGATCGCCTATGAGGAATACCGCACCGAGGTGCAGGCCTTTGCCCAGCAGGCCTTTGCCAAGAACCTCGAACCTCTGTTGAACGACTAAAAAGAGACAGCCGCATGGCTGTCTCTTTTTTGCTTATGCCTCGAAGCCGATGAGCATTCCGCCTTTTTCGGCATAGAAGCTGCAAAGGCCACCGGTTTTGTAGATCTCGATCTTGGCATGCAGGAACTGCTTGAGCAGCTGTGCCTTGAGCTGCAAGGCCGCTGCCTCATTCAGGCAATGGGCGATGCAGAGCTTACCGCCGTTATATCCCAACTCGGTCAGGTGCTTGATGATGGCCTTGAGCGCGTTTTGTTCACCGCGGCACTTGTCCAGCGGCTGCAGCGTGCCGACATCGCTGGCCTTTCCGACCATGCGGATGCCGAGCAGACCGATGACCTTGGCAACGGCTGCGTTGACACGGCCGTTATTGGCCAGATTCTTCAGCGACTCCAGCATGAACAGCAGATGCGTTCTCTTCTGATACTGCTCGATCTGCTTGCAAATCTCGTCGAAATCGGTATCTTTCTCGGCCAATTCTGCGATTTTTTCGGCGATCAGGCGCATTTCCGGGCCGGTCGACAGCGAGTCGACGACATAGACTCTGCGGCCGGGGAACTGCTCTTCATAGTCGCGCTTGGCGAGCATAGCGGCATTATAGCTGCCCGAGAGGTTGCCGGAAATGGTGATGCAGAACACATAGGTCGCATCGTCAAAGGCACCAAGCCAGTCGCCCACACCGGGGCAGGCGGTCGAGGACTTTCCCTTGTACAGCAGCAGGTCTGCGACCATGCCGCCGACATCAAGAGAAGCATCGTCGACATATTCCTTCTGGCTCGTGATGATCTTCAGGGGCACGCTTTGGAAGGCGGGCACGGACATTTCGAGGATGTCGATGCTGGAATCGGCTACGATTTTGTAATTCATAGAATAACTCCTTTACTTTGCATAAAGCAAGCCGACGATGTAGTTGATCAAGCGACAGGGCAGCAGCTTTGCGAGCACTGTAAAGAGTCGATAGGTCAGACCGATCGTGACAAGCGGTTTGGACGATTTTTTCATGGCGATGCGGCAAATGGAACGGGCGGCAACCTCCGGACGGATGCCATTTTGCTCGTCGTGCTCCATCTTTGCCACGGAGCGGCTGATGCGGCCACCGTAGCTGTCGTCGCCGAGGGTGGATTTTTTTCGTGCGGCGGTGAAGCCGGTGGCGATGTCACCGGGGCGAATGGCGCACACGGTGATACCGTAGGGGCGCAGCTCGTTGACCAGAGCCATCGTGTAGGCATCGATGGCGGCCTTGGCAGCACTGTAATAGGTTTGGAACGGGATGGGAAGCGGTGCGGCCACGGAGCTGATGTTGATGATGCGGCCGAAGCCTTGTTTGCGCATTTGCGGCAGGATCACATGGTTCATGCGCACCATGCCGAAGAAATTGACATCGAATTGTCGTTGTGCCTCGGCGGTATCGGTGAATTCGACTGCACCGGAGATCCCGAAGCCGGCGTTGTTGATGACAAGGTCGATCGTTTGCTCATTTTCAAGGATCTGACCGACGGCACGGCCGAGTGCCTCCTCGTCGGTCACATCGGCACAGATGTGGTGCAAGCCCTCACAGGAAAACGGCTTGCGCCCGAGGGTGTAGACGGTAAAGCCCTTGCTTGCCAAGGCCTTCGCTGTGTACAGACCGATGCCGGAGGAGCCTCCGGTGACGATTGCGATCTGTTTCATATCAATTCTCGGCCAGGACACGCGCGATCGTGTCGGTGGCTTCTTCGATGAGTGTCTCGCTCAGGCTTGCCATATAGCTTGTGCGCAGCAGGCACTCGCCTTGCGGCGTTGCAGGCGGCAGAACGGGGTTAACATACACACCGCCCTCGTAGATCCGCTTGGAGACCTCAAGGGTGCGGTAGGCGTCATAGGTATAGATCGGGATGATGGGTGTGGTGGTCTGGCGGATGGGCACGCCCTTTCTTACGAAGCATTCACGGGCAAAATCGCTGAGCTGCTTGAGTCGCTCAACACGCTCCGGCTCGGCAGCCAGCACACGCAGCGCAGCCAGTGCCACGGCGGTGGATACCGGCGGGATGGATGCCGAGAAAATAAGCGGACGGCTGCTGTGGCGGACGTAGTCGACTACGGCCTTCTTTGCGGCCATGTAGCCGCCGATGGAGGCCAGAGATTTGCTGAAGGTGCCCATGTAAATGTCAACCTCTTCCTCGAGGCCAAAGTGACTTGCGGTGCCGCGGCCGCCGTCACCCAAAACGCCAAGGCCGTGAGAATCATCGACCATGACTCGGGCGCCGTACTGCTTGGCCAGTGCGACGATCTCGGGCAGCTTCGCCAGATCTCCGCCCATGGAGAACACGCCGTCGGTAACGATCAAACAGCCGGCTGATGCAGGAACCTTCTTCAGAAGGCGTTCAAGATCGTCCATGTTGCTGTGCTGATAGCGCAGAAGCTTGCCGAAGCTCAGGCGGCAGCCGTCGATAATGCTGGCATGGTTTTCCTTGTCGCAGATGACATAGTCACCGAGACCGACCACGGCACTGATGATGCCGAGATTGGTTTGGAAGCCCGTCGAGAAAATGAGGGCATCCTCCTTGCGAAGGAAGCGTGCGAGTTCTTCTTCCAGCGTGATGTGCAGCTGCAGCGTGCCGTTGAGGTAACGGGAGCCGGAGCAGCCGCTGCCGAATTCGTCGAGGGCGCGGTGTGCCGCCTCGATGATCGACGGATGGGTCGTCAGGCCGAGGTAGTTGTTAGAGCCGAGCATGATGCGGCGCTGACCCTCCATGATGACCTCAGCGTCCTGCCGTGACTGCAGGGGATGAAAATACGGGAACAGTCCCTTTTCCTTCAAGTCGTCCGCCATAGACGGGCGATACATCTTCTTAAAAATATCCATATCTCTCTCCTTGATAGGCTTTCTGTTATACACTATAACACATAGATGGCCATCCGTCAAGAATTTCTGTTCTGCCCGAGCAGCAACGAGGCCATGACCTTCCCCAACTCTCGGCATATGAACTTGCCGACAATGCGCTACTTTTGTCTTGCTTTTTTTGCAACAAAATGTTATAATTATACGAAATTTTTACAAAGGAGGGGCGACCATGCTGACGGGAAAGCATATCAACCGTTACTATCTCAAATATCTGCCCACGCTGCTGCTTGGCCTGGCATCGCTCATTTGGGTAGACTTTTTCCAGCTCAAGGTTCCCGAGCTGTATCGCCTTGTCATCAACGGTGTCAACCACGCTCAGGTGGAGCACGAGGGAGCGACCCATGTTTTTGACATGGATTTCCTGCTTGAGCAGATCTGCCTGCCGCTGATTGGCATCATTCTGGCGATGATCCTGGGTCGTTTTTTGTGGCGCATCTGCTTCTTCGGCACGGGCATCCGCATCGAAACGGATCTGCGCAAGCGGATGTTTGAGCGCTGCACCGAGCTGTCGCAGCAGTATTATCAGGTCAACAAGGTCGGCAACCTCATGGCATTATTCACCAATGACCTGGACACCGTGCAGGAGTGCTTCGGCTGGGGTGTGATGATGCTCTTTGATGCGCTGCTGCTTGGCGGTATGGCGATTGCCAAAATGATGCGCATGAACCTGATGCTGGCCTCGCTTGCGCTTATTCCGATGGCGCTTTTGCTCATCGTCAGCACCCTCATCGGCAAGTACATGATGCGCAAATGGGACGAGCGGCAGGAGGCCTATTCCGATTTGTCGGATTTTGCTCAGGAGACCATCTCGGGCATGGCCGTGGTCAAGGCCTTCGTCAAGGAGGGCAAGGAGCTGTTTTTCTTCAAGTTCCTCAACAAGCAAAACGAGAATGCCAATGTCGCCCACGCAAGGGCCAGCGTTGTGCTGCGCGTGTGCGTGATGCTGTTTGTCGAGTCGGTCATCTGCATCATTCTGGGCTATGGTGGCTATCTGGTCTACAAGGATGTCTTTGACGCTGGCCAGCTTGTCGAGTTTATCGGTTATTTTACCGCGATCATCTGGCCGATCATGGCCATTTCCGAGCTGATCGATATGCAGTCGCGTGGCAAGGCCTCGCTCAAGCGCATTTCCGAGCTGCTCGATGCCGTGCCGCAGGTCGTCGATACCGAGGCGGTGCAGCCGATCGATGCGCTCGAGGGAAATATCGAGTTTAGGAACCTGACCTTCCGCTATCCCGGTGGCGAATTGGATGTACTGAAGGATGTGTCGCTTGCGATCAAGGCCGGCGAAAATGTCGGTGTCATCGGCAGGACCGGCTGCGGCAAGACCACGCTGGTCGATCTCATCCTGCGCACCTACAATGTCCCCGACGGTACGCTGTTTTTGGACGGTCGGGACATCAATACCATCCCCATCCACACGGTGCGTGCGTATGCCGCCTATGTGCCGCAGGACAATTTCCTGTTCTCCGACACCATCGAAAACAACATCGCCTTCGCAGCCGACGAGAGCAATCATGACGGTGTGGAGCGTGCAGCAAAGCTGGCCGATGTGCATGAGAATATCATTGGCTTCACCGAGCGCTATCAAACCGTGCTGGGTGAGCGCGGTGTGAGCGTTTCGGGCGGACAGAAGCAGCGCATTTCCATCGCCCGTGCGCTGTGGAAGGATGCGGCCATTTTGATCCTTGACGACAGCGTTTCTGCCGTCGATGTCAAGACCGAAAAGGTCATTTTGGAAAATCTGCGCTCTGTGCGCAGCGGCAAGACCACCATTCTCATCGCCCACCGCATCAGCACCATCGAGGCCATGGATAAGATTGTTTTCATGGACGAGGGCACCATCGCCGCCGTCGGCACCCACGCAGAGCTTCTGCAATCGTGCAAGGCTTATGCGCAGATGGTGGAGCTGCAGCGGCTCGACGAAGCAAAGGAGGGTTGAGTGATGTATGAATTTTTCCCTCTGATCGTGGTTGGCGCGCTCATCGGCGGTGCGGCTTTGGCCTGCATCATCGGTTATTTGTCCATTCGCAAGAGCAAAAAGGACATCGGTTTTGACCGCAATATGAAGGACAGTGTGATCGCAAAGCGCCTGCTGTCGTATGCCAAGGGCTACTGGAAGAACTTCGTGCTTGTCCTGGTGCTCATGGTTTTCTCCATCGCCTATGACATCCTTGCACCGACCGTGGTCGGCAACATTGAAGAGATGATCAAGGACGATTTCACCATGGCGCAGCTGATCCCGAAGGTCATTTTCTACGCAAGCATTCTGATCGTGTCCCTCATTTGTACCTATCTGCAGGCCATCATCCTGCAAAAAACGGGTCAAAAGATCGTCTCAGCCCTGCGTGAGGATCTGTTTGTCCACATCGAGAGTCTGGCTCATGCGCAGCTTAATTCCATCCCCGTGGGCAAGCTCGTCACCCGTCTGACCAACGATACCAATGCCATTTCGATGATGTTTACCAACATCGTCGTCAATATGGTCAAATATTGCTTCGTCATCGTCGGTGTGCTGATCGCCATGCTGTGCGTGAACTACATGCTGACGCTGATGATCCTGTGCTTTGCACCCTTTGTGGTGCTCTTTACCATGGTTTTCCGCAAATTCTCCCGCAAGGCACACCGCAGAGTCAAGGACGGCACGACGGATGTCAATACCTTCCTTTCGGAGAATCTGTCGGGCATGAAGGTCATTCAGATCTTCAACCGCGAGGAGAAAAAGCGAGAAGAGTTCAACCAAAAGAACCAGCGCCTCGGCAAGGCCAAGCATGAGCAGATCTTCGTCTTCGGCATCTTCCGACCGATGGTCTATATGCTCTATATTTCGTCGATTCTGTGCCTTCTGTATCTCGGCGGCCGCGGCTATATCAAGGATATGTCCTTCCTGGGGCAGACCGTCACGGGTGGCACGATCGTCACATTCTATATGTATATTTCCAAGTTCTTCGACCCCATTCAGAACCTGGCTGAGCAGTTCAACCGACTGCAGTCGGCATTTGCCTCGGGCGAGAAGATCTTCTCGATCATGGATATCGAGCCGCACCTGACCGACGCACCCGATGCCATCGAGCTTGACGAGGTCAAGGGCAATATCGAGTTTAAGAACGTGTGGTTCTCCTATGTCCCGAACGAGTGGGTGCTGAAGGATGTCTCCTTCCGTGTCAATGCAAACGATACGGTGGCCTTTGTTGGCTCGACCGGCTCGGGCAAGACCACGATTCTCTCTCTCATCTGCCGCAATTACGAAATTCAAAAGGGTCAGATTTTGATCGACGGTATCGATATCCGCAAGATCAAGATTTCCTCCCTGCGCAAGCACTTTGGGCAGATGCTGCAGGATGTGTTCCTGTTCTCGGGCACGATCCGCAGCAACATCGTGCTTCGGGAGGAGCGCTTCACCGATGACGAGGTATGGCAGGCCTGCCGCTATGTCAATGCAGATCGCTTCCTTTCGAAATTGCCCAACGGCCTGGACGAAGAAGTGCGGGAGAGAGGCAACAACTTCTCGGCCGGCCAGCGTCAGCTTTTGTCCTTTGCCCGTACCATCATTCATAAGCCGAGCGTCATGATCCTCGACGAGGCTACGGCCAATATCGACACCGAGACCGAGCTTCTGATCCAGGATTCGCTGAACAAAATGATGAATGTCGGCACGATGCTGATCGTTGCGCACCGTCTGTCGACCATTCAGCATGCAGATAATATCATCGTCATGTCCCATGGCAGGATCGTCGAGCAGGGCAATCATGCCGAGCTTCTGGAGCAAAAGGGACGCTACTACCGCCTTTATCAGCTCCAGCTGGATAAAAAACGCTTAGGAGGAACGCTATGAAAAAATGGATCGCGCTGCTTTTGGCAGCTCTGATGATCTTTACCCTGGCCGCCTGCGAGGAGGCCGCCGAGTTGGTTTTGGAGGTTTTGGAGGAAACCGAGCCTGCTGCAGAAACAGGCGAGCCTACGACCGAACCGCAGGAAGAACCGACAGAGCAACTCACACAGGAGCTTACCGAGGAGCTTACTGAGGAACTTACTGAGCCGACGGAGGAGGTTCTGATTTCCGAATCGTCTGAGCCGCAGACGCTCATCGTTATGACCGAGCCGCAGCTGGATGAAAACGGCACCTACACGAGCAAGGAGGATGTCGCTCTTTACATCCACCTCTACGGTCGTCTGCCGAAGAACTTCATCACCAAGGCCGAGGCCAGAAAGCTCGGCTGGGAGGGCGGCTCTCTTGAACCCTATGCGCCGGGTATGTGCATCGGTGGCGACCGCTTCGGCAACTACGAGGAACTGCTGCCGACCGACCGCAGCTACTTTGAGTGCGACATTGATACCCTCGGTGCCCGCTCCCGCGGTGCCAAGCGCATCGTCTTTTCCGACGATGGCCTGATCTACTATACCGACGACCATTATGAAACCTTCGAACTGCTGTATGGAGAACCGTGATATGAAGAAAATCGAGATCAGAGTGGAAAGCAAGACGGAGCTGTATGACATCTTGGCGCGGGAGCTGCCGCAGGAGCACGGCAGAAATTTAGATGCCCTGCACGATGTGCTCAGTACGCTCAGCGAGCCGACGGAGCTGCAGATCTATGGCAGTGAGCTTTATGCCGCTGTGGGCGACCGCTACGGCGATCATTTCCTGCGTATGCTGCGCGATACCGCTGAGGAAAACTCCAATCTCACAGTCACCGTGCTGTAAAATTCCAAAAAGCGCTTGGCGTTATCTCCGCCAAGCGCTTTTCAGCGTGTCAAAACATCAACTGTAGGGGCGGGGCACGCCCCGCCCGGCAGAAATCGCTACGATTTTGCCGGAAGCTATTGCGAATACGAGCCGGTTTCTGCCGGTTGAGGCATGCCTCAACCCTACTGTGGCTGTGCAACAACAGACCGCAAAAACCGTAGGGGCGGGGCACGCCCCGCCCGGCAGAAATCGCTACGATTTTGCCGGAAGCTATTGCGAATACGAGCCGGTTTGTTGCCGGTTGAGGCATGCCTCAACCCTACAAGACCGCTTTTTATATTGCTCGCAACACGTAGCAAAGCCTTCGCCATGTGGCGAAGGCTTTGCTGTTTACTTACCGTTTTCAATCTTCTCCATGATGACAAGTCCGCCGTATACCAGAAGATCGGCCGCAATTGCAATCGCAAGACCTCCCCAAGCATTGCCGTAGATCAGGCAATAAATGCCGAGGCAGAGCGTCAAAGCCATGATCCAAATCAGGACGACCGCTCCTGCGGTAAGGAAGAAGCGCTCAGAGCTTTTCTTTCCCAATGTCAATCCATAAAGAATGTCGGCCTTACGGCGTTTCGTAGGTCTTATCGGCCTCGGCGAGGGTACGGGCGGTGGCAGAATTGTGGAACAGGAAGTCCACACCTGGGGTCAGCGTCGTGATCATACCACGCGTGACATACACTGCGCAGCTCTTGAACACGACGGGACAGATCATGCCGCGCGCCATGATCTGCGAGCACAGCTCAACATAGCTGCCGGAGTTCTTCAGCGCCTCGTTGCACAGCGTTTTCAGCCCCGCATCGTCGATGTGGCCGAAGGCCAAATCGCCGTACTCGGCAAAGAATTCATACAGATCGAAATTCGGTGTCAGACGCACCTCGGCCAGATACAGGTCGTACTCGCCCTCCTCAAGCGCCTTTTTGTAGCTCTTGCGGTCAAGCGGCTTGACCACGATGTTCAGACCGCAGTCGTTGAGGCACTCGGCAATGAAATTGGCGGCCTCGACACGCTTCGGATCCTCAGCATTGACGATGAAATTGCCGACGTGGTAGATGTATTCGCTGATGTTCATGATGCCGGAATTGTTGATGGCGGCACGCATTTTACTCGGCGCATAGCCATATTCCCCGGCAAGCTGCCTGTCATACAGGTCGCTCGACGGCGAGCAGGGCAGGACGCTGGCTTGTGCAAATCCGCCGTAGACGGTGTTGCGCAGGCTATCGCGGTCGACCGTGTGGGTCACGGCCTTACGCAGATCCTCACGGGCAAAATAGCCGCTGCCGAGGTTGAAGCCGATGTAGTGCAGTATGGTTGTGGGTGCCTCCCAAACCTCGTAGTCGCAGCGGTAGCTGACGGATGCAGGTGAGTTGGGGTCGCAGTAGACCAGGTCGGCGGTGCCGAACTCGAAGTGGTCGCGGATGTCATTGGTGGAGAAAACCATGGTCAGCGGAATTTCCTCTTCATCCACGACGGAGTAGCTTGTGCCGTGCCAATAGGCGTTTTTGAGGAGCTTTTCTCCTGCCTTGACATACGGGCCGGAGCCGATGGGATAGGGCGACTCGAGGCTGTCGGTGCGCAGGATCGGGATATCCAGCACAAGGCATAGATTTTCGTACGGCTGGATCAGGCCGATGGTCAGCGTGCCGTCGTCCTCGCTGCGGACATAGCTGATATTCTCCAGGCGCGCCTTGTAAATTTCGCTCTGACGGGCGGCGTTGATGCTGTTTTTGACATCCTCGGCCGTCAGGGGCGTGCCGTCGGAGAAGCGCAGGTTCTCAAGCAGCGTGAAGCGGTAGGTCATGCCGTCATCGGAGACCTTGAAGCTCTCGCACAGCACGGGAACCGCACGGAACTGATTCGAAACGACAAACAGACTCTCGTAGAGAAGAGAGAAGGTCGCGCGGTTGATTGTGGCAGTGCATGTCATGGGGTTCAGGCCGTGCTCGGGCAGATAGGTCAGGCCGAAGCCGTCATTTTCCTTGACCACGGGGGAAGCTGTCGTCGGTTCCGTGATGACCTCAGGCGGATCGAGGGCGGAAAGGGTCTCAATCGGTTCCCGGCCGCAGCCGCACAGCAGCACCAGCAGCAGGCAAAGGGCAATGAGCTTTTTCAACGGTGGCCTCCTTTCAGCATGATCACGGCCGCCAGCGAGCCTCGGGCATTGCCGACACGGCGATGCGACCAGAAGCGCTCGCACTGGCAGGCGGTACACTCGGCGGCGATGTCGATGCGCTCGACACCGACGCGGCGCAGCCAGATTTCGTTGAGCTTTTTTAGGTTTACATAATACTTATTTCCGTCGGGACAGATGGCAACCTCCGCCTCCGCTCCGAGGGCCTGAAGCATTGCTTCGGGCACATCGCTGTCGGTTTCAAAGCAGCATTGGCTGATGCACGGGCCGATGGCGGCACGGATGTTTTTCGGCTCACAGCCGAAGAGCTCGTGCATTTTCAGGACGGTTTTTGCGGCGATGCCCTGCGCCGTGCCTCTCCAGCCTGCGTGGGCTGCACCGATGGCGCGGCGGACGGGGTCGAAGAACAAAATGGGTGTGCAGTCGGCCGAGAAGATGGTCAGGGCGACCTCCTCCTCGTCTGTGACAAGGCCGTCGCAGCCGTGCTCAGCCTCAAACAAGAGGCCTCTGCCACGCTGTGCCGTGCCGACGTGCTCGATGATATCGGAGTGGATCTGCTTGGTGAAAACCGTATTTTTTGGGTCAAAACCGACAGCATCCCCTAAAATTTGATAATTTTTCAGAACATTTTCTCTCTCATCGCCTCGGTGCGTGCCCAAATTGAGCGAGGCCAGATGGCCCGTACTGACACCTCCGAAGCGCGTGGAGAAGCAATGTGCCGTTGTGATCTGTTCGCTGGTCAGAAATTCCAGCGCACCGAGTCTGTTTGTAATCATTTCGCCTCATCCTTATCCCGGCAGCACTGCTTGTACTTCTTGCCACTGCCACACGGACACGGATCGTTTGCACCGATCTTGACCTTCTTGACAACGGGCTGCTTTTTCACGGTCTTATCGCCACCGGTGCCGGTGATCTTGGCCACCTGCTTACGCTTGAGTTCCTCGTTCGTGCGCAGGCGCACGCGATACAGACGGCGCACCGTCTCCTCGCGGATGGCATTGATCATGCCGTCGAACATGGCAAAGCCCTCACGCTTGTAGGCCACGACGGGATCGACCTGGCCATAGGCTCTCAGTCGGATGCCCTGCTTCAGATCGTCCATGGCATCGATGTTGTCCATCCAGAATTCGTCAACGACCTGCAGCATTACGATGCGTTCGATTTCACGCATCTTCTCGGGGGTAAATTCGGCCTCGCGCTGCTTATAGGTCTCGTCAAACAGACGGGAAAGCTCGGTGCGGATGCTCTCTTTGTCCATCGGCTCGCTGCGGCGGAAGGCACCAACGGGGAAATAGGTTCCCTCGAAGCGCTTGATCAGCTCGCTGAGCTGTTCGCCCTCGGCACGGCTCTCGCCGCTCAGGGCATCTTCCAGCTCCGTGTCGATGACATGATCGATCATGCCGCGGATGGTCTCCGAGAGGTCCTCACCGTCGAGAACCTGCTGGCGCTGCTTGTAGATGACGGTTCTTTGCGTGTTCATAACATCGTCGTACTCCAGCACGTTTTTACGCGACTGGAAGTTACGGCTTTCGATGGTCTTCTGAGCGTTTTCGATCGCACCGGAAAGCATCTTTGCGTTGATGGGGGTGTCCTCGTCGACACCGAGGGTGTTCATCATGTTCATCACGCGCTCCGAGCCAAACAGACGCATGACATCGTCCTCCAGCGACAGGAAGAAACGGGTTTCGCCTGGATCACCCTGACGGCCTGCACGGCCTCTGAGCTGGTTGTCGATGCGTCGGGACTCGTGGCGCTCGGTGCCGACGATGAACAGACCGCCTGCAGCGCGAACCTGCTCGGCCTCGGCATCGGTCTGCTGCTTGTACTTGGTATAGGCCTCCTTGAAGTCCGCACGAACCTGCAGGATCTCGGGATCGTCGGTCTCGGCATAGGAGTTGGCCTCAGCGATCAGCTCGTCGGGCAGCTCACGCTTGCGAAGCTCGCTCAATGCCATGAACTCTGCGTTGCCGCCGAGCATGATGTCCGTACCACGGCCTGCCATGTTGGTGGAGATGGTGACGGCACCGAGCTTACCGGCCTGGGCGACAATCTCGGCCTCTTTTTCGTGGTGCTTTGCGTTCAGGACAGTGTGCTTCACACCGTCTTTTTTCAGAAGCTTGCTCAGATACTCCGACTTCTCGATTGAGATCGTGCCGACCAGCACGGGCTGGCCCTTGGCATGGCACTGCTTGATCTGCTCGATGACGGCACGGAATTTGCCGGCCTCGGTCTTGTAGACGGTGTCGTTGTGGTCGATACGGGCAATGGGCTTGTTGGTCGGGATCTCGACGATGTCCATCTGATAGATGGCGGAGAATTCCTCCTCCTCGGTCAGCGCCGTGCCGGTCATGCCGGCCAGCTTGTTGTAAAGGCGGAAGAAGTTCTGGAAGGTGATTGTAGCAAGGGTCTTATTCTCGCCTGCGACAGACACGCCCTCCTTGGCCTCGATGGCCTGATGCAGACCCTCGTTGTAGCGTCTGCCGTACATCAGACGGCCCGTGAATTCATCGACGATGATGACCTGGCCGTCCTTGACGACGTAGTCGATGTCACGCTTCATGATGCCGCGGGCGCGCATAGCCTGATTGATGTGGTGCACCAGCGTGGTGTTTTCGATATCGCCCAGATTCTCCACGGCAAAATATTTTTCGGCCTTGGAAACGCCCGAGGCGGTGAGATTTGCGGTTCGGAGCTTCTCGTTGATGTAGTAATCGCAGTCGAGGTCGTCGTAATCCTCTTTTTCGTCGGTGGTGGCAAAGACCTTTTTGCGCAGGGAGGCAACGAAGAAATCCGCCATCTCGTAGAGCTTGGTCGATTCCTCGCCCTTACCGGAGATGATGAGGGGGGTTCTGGCCTCGTCGATCAGGATGGAGTCGACCTCGTCGACGATGGCGAAATTGTGGCCGCGCTGCACCATATTCTGCTTGTACAGAGCCATGTTGTCACGCAGATAGTCAAAGCCCAGCTCGTTGTTGGTGCAGTAGGTGATGTCGGCAAGGTAGGCCTCACGGCGCTCATTCGGCTTCAGGCCGTGGATAATCAGGCCCACTTTCAGACCCAGGAAACGATAGACCTTGCCCATCCACTCCGAGTCACGCTTGGCCAGATAGTCGTTGACGGTGACGATGTGCACGCCCTTGCCGCTCAGGGCATTGAGGTAGGCCGGCAGGATCGCCACGAGGGTCTTGCCTTCGCCGGTCTTCATCTCGGCGATGCGGCCCTGATGCAAAATGATGCCGCCGATGAGCTGCACACGGTACGGGCGCATACCCAGAACACGCTCGGCCGCCTCACGGCAGACCGCAAAGGCCTCGGGCAGCAGGTCGTCGAGGGTCTGGCCATCTGCGTACCGCTTTTGAAATTCTGCGGTTTTTGCACGCAGCTCCTCGTCGGAGAGCTTGGCAATGTCCTTGCCCAACGCCTCGATCTTGTCGACCGTGGCTGTCAGCTTCTTGACCTCACGCTCGGAGCGTGTGCCGAAAATTTTATTGATCAGTCCCATAGTAAAGAGCCTTTCGTTGATTTTGATAGGTATTATATCACAAATTCCCGTGTAAAAAAAGCACGGTTACAGAAAATTCAAATGTTGGTTTAGAAAAATTCCACCATCGGTTGCTTGCAATTGTGCACAAACAATATTATAATGCACTTGTGGGAGCGTCATCGAAGGTGATGACGGTATAATATTTCTTCTCTTCGAGTGCAAGCTTTTTCTCGATCAGGTCGCTGATCTCGCACCGCTTTTCCCGCAGCGCAAAGGGCAGCACGATGTCAAAGATCAGATTCGTGTGCCCAGGGCCGCTGACCATGCGGAAATCGTGGATGCTCAGCTTTTCGTCGTAGGAGCGCACGATGTTAATGACCTTGCGGCGAATCTCGTTGAGCTCGGCATCGTCGGTCACAACGGGATCGTAGTGGATGACCAGATGTACCTTCAGCTCCTGCCACGCTCTGCGCTCAAGGTCGTCGATCCGGTCGTGGCACTGCAGCGGATCGGCCTTGGCATCCATCTCGGCATGGACGGAGGCAAAGCACTGCCCCGGGCCGTAGTCGTGCACCATCAGGTCGTGAATGCCCAAAATCATCTTGTCAGACTCGATCAGCTCCGAGATCTGTCTGACAAGTTCCTCGTCGGCGCCTTCACCGAGCAGGGGACTGATGGTCTCCTTGGCGATCTCGATGCCCGAATAAATGATGAACAGCGCAACGAGCATACCGATGTAGCCGTCGACCTTCCAGCCGAAGAAGTGGCAGGCCAGCAGGCCCAGCACGACCGCAGCTGTGGAGATGACGTCGTTGCGGCTGTCGGCAGCCGTGGCCTTCAGGGAGGTGGACTTGATCCGCTTTCCGAGACTTGCACAGAAGGCCGCCATCCACAGCTTGACCGCCATTGAGCCGAGCAGCACCGCAAGGGTTACAACAGACAGCTCGACGCTCTGCGGATGCAGAATCTTGTCGAAGGAGCTCTTGGCAAGCTCCACACCGATCAGCAGGATCATCGCCGCGACCGCCAGACCCGAGAGATATTCGATGCGTGCGTGGCCGTAAGGATGCTCGTCATCGGCAGGCCGCTCGGAGAGCTTGAAGCCGATGAGCGTCACGATGGACGACGATGCGTCGGAGAGGTTGTTGGCCGCGTCGGCACTCACGCTGACGGCACCGGAGAGGATGCCGACGACCATTTTCCCCGCAAAAAGAATGAGGTTGCAGATGATGCCGACCAGACCGGCCAGCTTGCCGTAGGCCGTGCGCACCCGTGCATCGGCGGTGTTTCGATGGTCTTTTATGAAAAGACGAAGCAGAAATTCCGTCATTTGTGACCCTCCGTTGATACATATTTCTGTCATTATACTAAATATTTCCAAAAAAGTATACTATTTATTTTCAGAAAAATACCACGAAGACTTGCAGGAGCGTTGAACGAAAGTGCCTGCATCATTTTACAGGAAATCCGGGAGGAACATCCAATGAATATATTTCAGACCAAATTGCTTGCGGCAATCGAGGCTGCGCAGGCCCTCGGCGTGCGTCAGAGCCGCCTTGCCCAGAACATCGAGCGATTCGGCGCCGTTGCGGCCGTGAAGGACTATTTTCAAAAAGCTCGCCCCACCGATGGCTTTGACGAGCTGGCGCGGCGAGGCCGCCTTGACCTGAGCGCAGAGGCAATCGCTGTCAGCCATCATACAGAATTTACAGATGAGGAGATCAACCACTGCTTCAGCCTGCTGTGTGCAGAGGGGTATTATAAAGCATGAAACGAATCCTAAAATACTTAAAACCATATCGGAAGAAAGTCGTAATTGCAGTACTTCTGGTGTCGGTTTCGTCCATTTGCGACCTGCTTCTGCCTACGCTGATGTCGTCCATCCTGGACAACGGCGTGCGGGGCAAGGACTTCGGCTATATTTGCCTTTGCTGTCTTGCGATGCTTGTGACGGCGGGCTTGAGCCTTGCCACCGTTTTGTGGAGCAATAAGCTGGCAGCAAGACTTGTGGCGGATGTAAGCTGCGATATGCGTGCCGATATTTTCCGCAAGGTCAACACCTTCACCTTCGAGGAATTCGGCAAGCTCGGCACGGCCGCACTGGTTACCCGGGCCACCCATGATGTCGAAACGCTCTCTTGGATCGTCTCGATGCTGGCAAGTACCGTCGCTACGATGCCGCTACTGTTCATCGGCGGTTTTGTGCTGGCGCTTTTGAAGGACGTCGTGCTGTCGCTGATCATTCTGGCCTTCCTGCCCATCATCGTCATTGCAGTGATCCTGATCGGCAAAAAAGTCCTGCCGCTGTGGGAAAACAGCGACCTTTATATTGACAAGCAAAATGCCATCATGCGTGAGCGTCTGCGCGGCATCCGTGTCATCCGTGCCTTCGGCTCCGAGGCGCACGAGCACGAGCGCATTGCCGAGGCCACCAATGTCATGGCTGAGAGCATCATCCGTGGCAACACCGCCATGGGCATTCTGACCCCAATGGCGATGCTGCTTCTGAATGTGGCCATCGTTTTGATCGTCTATCTCAGCGGCCTTCGCTTCGGCAGCGGCCTGAGCGCAGGCGACGTGTTTGCCATCGTGCAGTATGTGACGATGGTGATGAATGGCGTGATTATGGCGTCCTTTGCCATTGTGATGCTGCCCCGGGCGCAGGTTGCTTCGAAGCGCATCGGCGAGGTGCTCGACGCAAAGGGCATGGGTCAGAACGAGCACGGTATCGAGCACACGCTCGAGGGCAATATCCGTTTTGAGAATGTCAGCTTCTCCTACGGCGGTGCGAACAAGGCTGTGAGCAACATCTGTCTGAACATCGAAAAGGGGCAGAAGGTTGCCATCATCGGCGGCACCGGCAGCGGTAAGAGCACGCTGGTGTCCTTGATGCTGGGCTTCCGTATGCCCACGGAGGGTAAGGTGCTCTATGACGGCATCGCCACAACCGACCTTGCCATGTCGTGTGTGCGTGACGGCATCAGCTCCGTGCTGCAGGGCTCTGCCATCTATACCGGCACGATTGCCGAAAACATACGCATGGGTCGCCCTGATGCAACGGACGAGGAGCTTTACGAGGCCGCACGCATCGCCCAACTGTCGGACTTTGTCGACACGCTCGACGGCAAGCTCGAATACGAAATCACGCAGGCCGGCAAGAACCTCTCGGGCGGTCAGAAACAGCGTCTTTCCATCGCCCGGGCCATCGTAAAGGAAGCACCGATCTATATTTTTGACGACAGCTTCTCCGCACTGGACTTTTTGACGGAGAAGAAGCTGCGCTCGGCACTCAACGAGCACATCCGTGGAAAAACGCAGATCGTCATCACCCAACGCATCACCTCGGCCATGAGCGCCGACTGCATCTTCGTCATGGAAAAAGGCGAGCTGATCGATGCCGGCAAGCATGATGAGCTCTTAGAGCGTTGCAAGGTCTATCGGGAGATTTTTGCCTCTCAGACGGGAGGTGGCACGAAATGAAAAAGGATAACATCGTACTGCGCCTTCTGAGGGAGGCAAGACCGATCTGGAAATGGCTGATCCTTGCAGCGCTCTTGTGCCTGCTGCTGGTCATCTGCTCGGTACTTGCGCCGAGCATTCTGGGCGACCTGATCGACGTTCTGGCGCGCCACTTTGCCGAGCCCGACAAGGGTGGCCTGATGAAGGAGCTGAGCAGCGGACTTCTGGTGCTGCTGGGGCTCTATGTCGGCTACAGTGTGCTCAGTTATGCAAAAATGCAGCTGCTCAACCGTGTGGTCAGCCGCTATTTTACCTGCTCGCTGCGTATCCGCATCTCTGAGAAGATCAAGCACCTGCCCGTGAGCTATGTCGACCAAACCCCCGTCGGTGACATTCTGTCGAGAATGACCGATGACGTGTCCACCATGGGCAACTATGTCCATCAGATCGTCGATACGCTGATGACGGGCTTCATCCACCTGCTGGCCATCGCCGTGATGATGCTTCTGGAGGAGTGGTTGCTGGCGCTGATGGTGCTGGCGTTGACCCCTGCCTCGCTGTGGCTCTCGAGTGTCGTGGCCTCCAAGAGCGAGAAGCATTTCCACGATATGTTCACCGAGGGCGGCAACCTCAATGCCCATGTGGAGGAGTCGTTTACCAACTTTGCCACAACCAAGGCCTACCACCTTGAAAAGTACACCGAGGAGAAGAACGACATCATCAACGATCGCCGTCGTGCGGCCGAGGCGAAGGCCGTCTTTACCAGCTCCGTCGTCCGTCCCATCATCACGCTGTCCAATGCCCTGGCCTATATCGCCATTTGTCTGGTCGGCGGTTGGCTTCTGGTTAGCGGCAAGGTCTCTTCGGTCGGCGCGATTGTGACGATTCTGCTCTATGCCAAGCAGTTTTCCTCCCCCCTGGAGCAGATTGCAAGCGGCTTTGGTGACCTCCAGCACGCAAAGGCTGCAGCCAAGCGTGTGTTCAAGATTCTGGACATGCAGGAGCAGACCGATGCAACGGGTACCATGCCCCACGCGGCTGAGGGCAATATCCGCTTTGAAAATGTCGATTTTTCCTATGACAAGGATGCGCCCCTGATCGAGGGACTGTGCATCGATGTCAAGAAGGGGCAGAATGTCGCCATCGTCGGCCCCACCGGGGCGGGCAAGACCACCATCGTCAACCTTTTGATGCGTTTTTATGACATCGACAAGGGGCGCATCTTCCTTGACGGCATCGACACGGCAAGTCTCAGCCGTGAGGAATTGCGAGAGCAGTTTGCTATGGTGCTGCAGGATACCTGGCTCTTCCGCGGCACGATTGCGGAAAATGTTGCCTACGGCAAGCCGGGCGCAAGCCGCGAGGAGATTGTGGCCGCCTGCGACCGCGCCTACTGCGACCACTTCATCCGTACCCTGCCCGAGGGCTACGATACCATCGTCGGTGACGATATGACCAACCTCTCGGGCGGTCAGAAGCAGCTTCTGACCATTGCCCGCGCGATGCTGGCTGACCGCAGGCTGTTGATTCTCGATGAGGCCACGAGCAATGTCGATACCCGTACGGAGGTGCTGCTGCAGAAGGCGATGGACAACCTGATGAAGGATCGCACCTGCTTTGTCATTGCCCACAGACTCTCGACCATCGTGGATTCCGACCTGATTTTGGTCATGAACCACGGCAAGATCGTCGAGCAGGGCACGCACAGAGAGCTTTTGGCGAAGAAGGGCTTCTATCACGAGATCTACACCAGCCAATACGAGATTTGAGGAATCGCTATGAAATACATCGTCTTACTCGGAGACGGCATGGCCGACGAGCCACTGCCGCAGTATGAAAACCGTACTCCTCTGGAGGTTGCACACACCCCGACCATGGATGCCCTTGCGCAAAAGGGTGCCTGCGGTCGGGCGCAGACCGTCCCCATGGGGATGCCGCCCGGCTCTGACACGGCGAATCTGTCGGTCATGGGCTACGACCCGAGGATCTATTATTCCGGCAGAAGTCCTCTCGAGGCAGTGAGCATGGGCATTGAGCTGTCAGGCAGCGATGTCTCCCTGCGCTGTAACCTCGTCACGCTTTCTGAGTGCGATCGCTATGAGGACGCAACGATGATCGACTATTCCTCGGGAGAAATCACCTCTGAGGAGAGTCGTGAGCTCATTGCGTATCTGAATGATCGTCTGCGCATGGACAAGGCCGAGCTGTTTGCCGGCATCAGCTACCGCCACTGCTTCGTCCTGCACGAGGCCGAGACCGGCTGCGAGCTGACACCACCGCACGACATCACGGGAAAACCCATTGCCGCATATCTGCCCAAGGGCCGCTACTGTGAGAAGCTTCTGGACTTTCAGAAGCGTTCGTGGGAGATTTTGAAGGATGCGCCCGTCAATCTCGAGCGCATCCGTCGGGGCAAGCGCCCTGCCAACTCCTGCTGGTTCTGGGGCGAGGGCACAAGGCCTGCGCTGGACACATTTTACGACAAATTCCGCCTCACGGGCGGTGTGGTCAGTGCGGTGGATCTGATTAAGGGTCTGGGCATCTGCGCCGGCTTGAAGACTGTGGATGTCGTGGGAGCGACCGGAAATTACGACACCAATTTCTCGGGCAAGGCCGAAGCTGCCAAGGCCATTTTGGCCGAAAACGACTTTGTCTACATCCATCTGGAGGCTCCGGATGAGTGTAGCCACCACTTTGATGCAGAAAAAAAGATCTACTCCATCGAGCAGATCGATAAGCAGATCTTGAAGCCGCTGACGCAGTATTTTGAGGACACTGGGCAGGATTACGGCATTTTGCTGATGCCGGATCATCCGACACCCATTCGCTTGGGCAGCCATGTCAGCGATCCTGTGCCCTATGTACTCTATAAGAGCAACGCAGAGCTTTTGCCGCACGCGGAATGCTACAGCGAGCGAGCCGCGGCACAGCTGGATGTAGTCGAAGGGCATACCCTTTTGCAGCGGCTGATCGGAATGGAGGCCATATGAAAAAATTGTTGCTGCTTTTGACGCTGGTGTTGTGTCTGAGCGGCTGCGGAATGCTGGTCGAGGATACCTATCTTGTCACTGAGAAGCACTCCGAGCAGCCGACAGAGCCGTCGCAGGAGCCGAGTGAGCAGGCCGAGCCGTCTGTCATCAGCAACCGCAGCCAGCTGCGTGGTGCGGTGCTCTCGTGCATCCGCAACTGGCTCGAGCGTGACACCCTGCGCGTGCAGGATTACGAGGGTGATCTGGACACGGATCTGCCTGAGATCGTTCGCTATGCCACCGAGGAGGACCCCATTGGTGCCTTTGCTGTCGACTTTGTCGATGCCGAGCTGCACGGAAGTAGTGACGACGGCCGTATTGAGCTTTCCATCGTCTTCCGCCGCTCGGCTGCCGAGATCGATTCCATCGTCACCGTCAATACCACGGCCAATGCTCTGCGCCGCATCGAACAGGCTCTGACGAGCTACGAAACGGCTCTGACGCTGCGCATCCGTGACTATGATGAGACGGATTTTGCCTCCCACATTCGTGCATACGCGTTGGAAAATCCGGATCTTGTGCTTGCGCTGCCCGAGGTTTCGGCTGAGGTCTATCCGCCGAGCGGACAGACCCGCATTCTGGAGGTACACTTCAACTATCCGCATACCCGAGAACAGATGCGCACCATGCACACCTCGGTCAGGACGCTTCTGTCGTCGGCCTTCTCCTATGTCAGCAGCGGCACGACCGATGCCGAGCGCGTAGAGCTGCTTTCGCGCTTTTTGATGATGCGCTACCGCTATCATACGCTCGAAAACGAGCCGGCCATGCCGGCCTACGAGCTTTTGCAGGAGGGGCGGGCACACAGCCTCAGCTTTGCCACTGTCTTCCGCTATGAATGCACGCTGCTGGGCATTGAGAGCTATCTTGTCAGCGGCACGCGCAACGACCTGCCGCACTATTGGAACATCGTGCATCTGGACGGTGTGTATTACCATGTCGATTTGATGCGTGGCATCGAATCGGAGGAAAGCGGCCTGCACCTGTTTTCCGAGCAGGAAATGCTGAGTGAGGGCTATGCCTGGGCGCTCGAGAGTTATCCGCAGAATCCCGAGCCGACGGTGGATGACGAGCCGCACGAGACCGAGTCGGTGCAGCCGACGGAGTCCGACGAACCCGACCCGACCGAGCTTCCGGAGCCAACGGAGGAACCCGTACCGAGTGAGGAGCCGACCGAACCGACCGACCCTACAGAGCCCTGATGACCCAAAGGGCCACCGC
Source organism: Oscillospiraceae bacterium (assembly GCA_015067565.1). Lineage (GTDB taxonomy): Bacteria > Bacillota > Clostridia > Oscillospirales > Oscillospiraceae > JAZOXB01. Next base: position 89,891 of record SVMF01000010.1, read on the forward strand.
AGCGCGGCATCCCTGACGCGCCAACGCAGGCGCTGCCGTGTACTGTCTGCAGGAGCGGCCTGCGCTTAAAAAAAGAATTGACACAAGAAAGAAAAAATGCTAAAATGGTAGTCTGAAATGCGCCTGTGACGGAATTGGCAGACGTGCCGGATTTAGGTTCCGGTGCTGCAAAGCGTATGGGTTCAAGTCCCTTCAGGCGCACCAAATAAGTCTGATAGTTTTGATACGAGAGTATCGCAAACTATCAGACTTTTTCTTTTTCCGAAAATCCTTGCAGGACAGGGGTTTTCGGCTTTTTCTATTTTAGGGTAAGTTTCATTGTGCTGTCGGAGACCCGGTTTTTATGGGTGTCAGAGGGTCGTTTTCTGCCTTTATAAAAATCACGCTGAAACTAACTCAGAGGGAAAGTTTCAGCGTGATTGGGTAAGTTTCATTGTGGCTGTAAAAGTTTCATTGTCAGAGGGAAAGTTTCAGAGTGGTCGAGACACCGCAGGGTTAAGAAAGAGTGAGTTCCTATTCATCAGTTGGGATTGACCCAAGCACGGCAATATCCAATTCTCCCTCTTCAGTTTCAGTTACAAATATCTTATAGCACCGAACCTCGAACTCAGTACCGGCCTCAACTGGGTAGATCGTAGGTGTTTCTGGATTCCTTAAATCTGCCAGGACGAAGCCGCACTCTGCGTAAGCCTCCAACAGTTCTCGGCAGGAACTACAGAAATGCTTCTCCTCGTACTTTTCAACTCCATCTGGGACGGTGATATGGGCTTCCGGCACACACGCATCCAGATGACCCCGAAGTCCGGCAACGGACATAAAGCTAAAGTAACCGCCCCGCTGTTCCTCTGCGATTTCACCCACCAAGGAGTAGTGCGGTTCGTAGATTGCAATCTCTCCAACCTCGCCTGTGTTGAGGTTAACCAGGCACGGTGCATGGCTGGGAATGTAGTCGCATACGCTGCAACGCTCTGGCTCTGGGGCGCTAACATCAGAGCAGGCCACTAAAGATAACAGCAGCGCTACCATCATGAGGACAAGGATAATTCTTCGCATCAACTCACCCCTTAATAAATTCCACTGGTACATTCTGCTTGATTGCATACTCAATTGTATTCATCGTTCCACTCGGCGTGTTGTTAAAAACAGCAATCACGCGGGCGGCATGGTTTACCATCCACTCATTACGGATCTGAAAGCAGGCTTTACTGTAACCTGGGCAGATGTAACGAACCAGGTCTGCCGCATTAAGGATTTCCTGGTACCGACTCTTCCAGTTGGCATCCCATCGCTCCTCAAACCCTTCATAGGGACAGGCACATATCAGCTTGATGGGTTCTCCCTTACTGCGGAGCTTCAGTACAATCTCCGCTGCCCAGATGTCCACGCCTCTGGCCATTCCTGTTATAAAGACATCCAGTCCGTCAGCGATTGCCTGACGGATTTGCTTTTCCAGGTCTCTTTTTATAAGCCACTCGAAGCGTGTCAGCTTTTCGGGGCGATGCCCTGTGAAACACACTCTGTGCATTCTCTTTTCAGTCTCTGTCATACAAGTCCCTCCGCATTCCTACTCTACAACATTACATCATACCACATACCTATTTTCGTTTCAACTCGTAAGTAGTCTATTACTCAGCTTGGAAGTAAAATAGTTATGAGAAAGGTGGTGATGCTATGGATACGCACGCTCGTCTCCAGCAGTTATTGCGGGAACGCGGATGGACGGAGTACAAACTTTCAAAAGAGTGCGGTTTGGCACAGTCCACAATCGGTAACATCTTCCGAAGAAACACAGTTCCCTCCGTTGCAACCCTTGAGACGATATGCAGAGGATTCGGCATCACTATGTCACAGTTTTTTGCAGAGACCGATATGGTGGAACTGACCCCGGATATGAAGGAAGTATTCGATGCCTGGATCTGCTTAAAACCCTCGCAGAAACAAGCTGCTTTGCAGATGCTCAAGGCAATGAGCCACGATAATGAATAAATAGGAAGCCCCCGGGCTTCTTATTTTTTTGCCCTAATGCGTCAGTTTTGAGTGGCAATTATCGCTCAAAATGTACCTTAATGCACTATAATTATAGGGCGCCGGCTCCGTGCTGCCGTAGCCTGTGGGTTTCTTGCCACAGCTATAATTCCGCAGCGGGAGGAGGTGAACCCGTATGAAAATAACCAAGAAAACACCACTTCGACCTCGTGGGCGTAGTGATGAGAAAAGGCAGTCCACCAAGGATGCGATCCGTGAAGCGTATGCCAACGGACCCCAGAAGGAGGTTCAGATAATTCCGGCAAAGAAGGATCTGGCAACTGATGCGGAAAAGAAAAAACTCCGCGTCTGTGCCTATTGCCGTGTCAGCACCGAAGAAGATAACCAGGCAAGCAGCTATGAGTTACAGGTGCAGAACTACACGAAGATGATTCAGGAGAACCCCGAATGGGAGTTCGCAGGCATTTTTGCGGATGAGGGCATCTCCGGCACTTCTGTTTTACACCGTGAGCATTTCCTTGAGATGATTGAAAAGTGCAAGGCAGGAGAAATTGATCTGATTATCACCAAGCAGGTCAGCCGTTTTGCCCGTAATGTCCTGGACAGTCTGAACTACATCTTTATGCTCCGAAAACTCGACCCGCCCGTGGGTGTTTACTTTGAGACCGAAAAGCTGAACACCCTGGATAGGAGCAGCGATATGGTCATCACAGTATTGAGCCTTGTGGCACAGAGTGAGTCCGAGCAGAAGTCAAATAGCCTGAAATGGTCGTTCAAGCGCCGCCGAGCCCAGGGATTGGGTATTTACCCTAACTGGTCTCTGCTTGGCTACAAAGGCCACGATTGGGAGATTGACGAGGATGAGGCAGATGTGGTGCGAACCATATACAGTCTCTACCTGGAGGGCTATTCCTCCACACAGATTGCAGATCTGCTGACAAAGAGCGGCATCCCCACTGTAAAGGGTCTATCAACATGGAGTTCCGGCAGCGTCCTTGGCATTCTCCGCAACGAAAAATACTGCGGTGATGCCCTGTGTCAAAAAACAGTTACGATAGATTTCTTTACACACAAGAGCGTCAAAAACAACGGCCTGGAAACGCAATATTTCATCGAAGGGCATCATACTCCCATCATCGAAAAGAGCGACTGGCTGTTGGTACAGCAAATCCGCAAAGAACGGCGATACACGAAAAGACGAACCAGGAAGTGCAAACCCCGCATTGTGGTGAAAGGCCCCCTGGCAGGCTTCATTATTGCCGACCCTAAATGGGAAACCGAAGACGTGGACAGCATTATGGAAAAGCTGTCCCAACCGACCGAAACCGTCACTCCACCTGCGTTGGAGGACGAAAATTTTGTAATTGAAAAGGAGTAAATCACTATGTCTATTTTGGAAAAGTTCACCGTTATCGACCTCATCAAGACCCGTTCTGCCTCTGTTGCCACCATCACCGGCAATGTCCTGAAGTTCAACAACCAGACCGCCTCCGAGCTGCATTTTGCTCCGTACATCCAGGTGTTGATCAACCCGAAGGACAAGCAGTTCGCCATCCGTGCCTGCAAGGAGGACGCACCCAATGCCGTGCCGTTCTCCAAGCCGGAGTCCGAACAGAAGTATCAGATCAAGATCAGCGCCGCCGCTGTGGTGGACATGATTCGGAAGATGGCCAACTGGTCTGCCGAGGATAACTGGAATATCCCCGGCATTTATTTTGCCGATGACGAGGCGCTCGTGTACGATGTGAGTGCCGCCTACAAGCCCACTCCAAAGGGCGGCTGGGCTGTTAAGCGTCAGCGAGAGGAAGCCGCTGCCCTTGCTGCCGAAGGCTTGAGCGCGAGTGAGGAGGCTGATAGCTAAATAAACGATGCCGGACTGATGCTTATTTGCGCCAGTCCGGCATTTTTTCATTATGTTTTTCCTTAATCCAAGTGCCGGAATAACGCTCCCTCGATGTTTATAATATCATCAATCGGGATTTTTCTTCCGTCTCGCATTATGACAATCTGCTCGTACTCATCAACTTTTTTTACAATACCGACTGCTTCCACATACGCACCACCAGTTTTTCTCTCATCCGGCATGAAATATGTGATGGTGACCTCTGGTGTGCTGATCAGATTTTCCAGGATAAGCTGCAACCGCATATTCAGCCTTTCCTTGCTGCCTTCGTCCAGTTCCACCTTCTTATCAGTGAGCCTGGCGGTTTCCTTGATGGCGGCATCGTGACCAGTAAGAGCAGCGAATGGGCTAAATTGGGCAGCACGGTCATATAAGGACATATGCGATCTGCGTGTTGACTGCTTGTGAGGCAGATTTATGATGTCATCGTATTTTCCCATATCGTATTCCTTCATTCTAAGCCTTATGCCCTCCGATCTGCTCGTTGCGATCACGGGCGGTCGCACCTTCTTCAAGGTTCATGCCTTTGAGGATAGCGTTTTTTCCGAATTTTTTCTTGATGGTCAACATTGCCTGTTGCATCTTCTTTTCACGAGCCAAGGCAGCCTCTTCTTCTTTCCGCTGGCGCTCCAACGCTTCATAGTCGGTAAATAGGTCAAGTTGCTCTGCTGTGGCCTCCCGCACCACGGATTTTTCATCCACCAAATGATTAGCTGAGATAGTTATCCGTCGTACAAGGAGGTTTTTATCAACAATACGGTCGTAGAGATCCATAACCGCATCAATTATCAATTTCGTGGAGGACGTCTGCCGCCCCAAATTTCCAGTACCGTGTGCGTGTTTCGGCACCTGGCGACCATAATGGTCTGTAGTGACAGGTCCTTTGTAGGCAGAACGCCGTTTGGGGTCAGTCAGATTTTCTATATCATAGCCGATGGTCAGTACGATTTGGTCAGTCACCAGTCCCTTGTCAACAAGGTCTAATACCATAAGGTCGGTCATCTCCCGAACCACCAGCCTGGCTTTATCAAAGTCATAGGGGCATTGTAGAACCTGCCCCGAACTAACGCTGTTGCTGCTCGGCTTGTATGCTTTGATCTCTTTGATGGTACAAGGCTCCCATCCCCAGGCGTGATCGATAAGCAGTTCAGCGTTGATGCCGAACAGCTTATACAGCAGATCCTCGCCATAGTCCGTCAGAGACATTTTTGCAACATCGCCCATTGTGAACATTCCGTTAGCTTCCAGTTTGGCAGCGATTCCTTTTCCGACCCGCCAAAAAGCAGTCAATGGTCTATGCTCCCAAAGCTGGCGCCGATAGGACATTTCATCCAACTCTGCAACACGGACACCGTCTTTATCGGCGGGCATTTTCTTTGCCACAATGTCCATTGCGACCTTGCACAGGTACATATTCGTGCCAATTCCGGCTGTAGCCGTAATTCCTGTTGTCTTCAGCACATCGCGGATCATGGTCATTGCCAGGTCGTGTGCTGACATTTTATAAGTCCCCAGGTAGTGAGTGGCGTCAATGAAGACTTCGTCGATGGAGTAAACATGGATGTCCTCTGGGGCAATATACTTCAGATACACATCGTAGATCTGCGTACTGATTTCTACATATTTCGCCATCTGCGGCGGTGCGACAACATAATCGATAGAGAGACCGGGGTTGCTGTTCAGTTCGTTAATGTTCGCAGAGGCTCCCACAAACGCCCTGTTCGGCGCTTTTCGTTGGCGCAGGTTGTTTGCTTCCTTAACCTTTTGAACGACCTCAAAGAGCCGTGGACGCCCAGGAATGCCGAAAGTTTTTAGGGACGGCGAAACAGCCAGACAGATAGTTTTCTCTGTCCGGCTCTCATCTGCCACCACCAGATTGGTGGTCATTGGATCAAGTCCACGCTCCATACACTCAACGGAGGCATAGAACGATTTGAGGAAAAGCCGAATTCGGCTTTTTCTAAATAATGCCGAAAGTAAAGTAATGCCGATAAATTAAATTATACCACGTTTTAGAGCATAATTCAAAATAATATTCGGCATTTCTGTTATAATTGAAGGGCATCAATTATAACAGGAGGCATGATTTA